>JADGEN010000031.1 GCA_016744355.1 Halieaceae bacterium | reverse complement strand
CTTGAACATCAACGCGAGATTACGCCGCCAATACTCCTTTGCTTGCTGTTCTGTCATTTGGGACATTTCACACCTCCAGTGGTGTTATTATTGTGCAATTGTGACCAACTATATCATCCGTTCCCGCCTGTATTCTCTTAGACCATAGTCGACAGTCTCTACATAAGCGTTGGCATATACCCCACCTTGGTATAATTGAAAAACGCCTTTTTTGATTTTATTTTAGTAAGCTAACATTTAACGGAGAGCTTCGAATGGACAGCGCAAAATTATGGCAACAAGCGGCTGAGGACATACAGTGGTATCAAAAACCTACTACACTTCTCGATAGCGATAGCCCACCATTTTATCGCTGGTTCCCAGACGGCGTCACCAATGCCTGTTTTAACGCACTGGACATCCACGTTGAGCAGGGCCGCGGTGATTGCACGGCTCTGATCTACGACAGCCCCGTCACCGATACCAAAAAACAGTACACCTACAAACAACTACTGAAGGAAGTTGCCCTCTTCGCCGGCGTATTATCAAACCGGGGAGTGAGCAAGGGCGATCGAGTCATTGTATATATGCCTATGGTCCCCCAGGCACTGATAGCGATGCTGGCCTGCGCTCGTCTGGGTGCCGTACATTCAGTGGTTTTTGGTGGTTTTGCCAGCAATGAGCTGGCCGTGCGCATCGACGATGCGCAGCCAAAAGTCATCGTCTGTGCAAACTGCGGTGTTGAGCCGTCCCACCTGGTCGCCTACAAACCCTTACTGGATGAAGCAATTGATCTAGCCACAAACAAACCCGAGCACTGTATTGTGCTCAACCGGCCCATGCTGGATACGGCGATGGTAAAGGGAAGAGATCTGGACTGGGAACAAGAAATAGCGAGCGCACAGCCTGTCGCATGTACACCAGTGAACGCCAATGACCCACTCTATATTCTCTATACATCAGGAACCACCGGCCAACCCAAGGGTGTCGTGCGCGACACAGGGGGTTATATTGTAGCCCTTAAATGGAGTATGAAAAATGTCTACAATGTGGAACCGGGCGACGTGTACTGGGCAGCGTCAGATATTGGCTGGGTTGTGGGTCATTCCTACATTGTCTACGGCCCGCTACTGGCGGGTAACGCGACGGTAATGTACGAAGGGAAGCCAGTGGGTACACCTGATCCCGGTGCCTTCTGGCGTGTGATAGCTGAGTATGATGTAAAAGTACTGTTCACAGCGCCAACGGCTTTTCGAGCCATTCGAAAAGCAGACCCGCAAGGCGAACATCTCAAACACCATGACCTCTCGGGGCTACAGGCGCTATTTTTAGCTGGAGAGCGATGCGACCCCAATACACTGGAGTGGGCCCAGGAAACACTACAAGTGCCTGTGATCGATCATTGGTGGCAAACAGAATCCGGGTGGCCCATCTGCTCCAACTGTCTGGGCATAGAACTCTTACCCGTGGTACCGGGTTCTCCAGCCAGACCTGTGCCGGGCTACGACGTACAGGTACTCGATGGCGAGGGCAATGCAGTTAAAGAAGGCGATATTGGTGCGCTCGTCATCAAAAGCCCTCTGCCTCCAGGTACATTCACCACCTTATGGCGTGCGGAAGAGCGCTTCGAAGACACGTATTTCAGCAAATACCCCGGATTCTACGAAACCGGCGATGCGGGCTATATCGATGAGAACGGCTACGTTTTTGTCATGGCACGGACAGACGATGTGATCAATATTGCAGGTCACCGCCTGTCTACTGGTGCCATTGAAGAAGTGCTGGCTGAACATGAGGATGTCGCTGAGTGTGCGGTTATTGGCGTGAAGGATCAGCTAAAGGGACAATTGCCTCTGGGCTTGCTCGCATTAAATACAGGCGATAAGCGGGAACCTTCGCAAGTCATCGCTGAAGCTATTCAGTTGGTAAGAGACAAAATTGGGCCGGTGGCTGCATTTAAACTGTGCGTGATTGTCGAGTCTCTGCCAAAAACACGCTCGGGAAAGATTTTGCGCGGTACTATGCGAGATATAGCTGATGGCACTCCATGGAAACTCCCCGCAACCGTTGAAGACCCTACTGTTCTGGATAACATTACTGCCGCGCTACAGAGCATAGGCTACCCTGGCGGCTAGAGTTGCCGCTTGATCCAGCTCGGGCGGACAATTGGTGTTGTTACTGTTGGACGCGGCAGCCTATATCGCCTGCCGCGTCCAACATTCTCGTAGGCCATGGTCTGCTACTGATTACAACGCGTACTTCACAGCGAACTGCAATCGGCTGAGGGAACCCTCGCGACCATCTTCCATTTCCTTGTAGCCATAAATCAACTCAGTGCCCAACTGTAGCCTGGGAGCGGGCAGCCAATTGAGGTTGGCATGAACAGACTGATAACTTTTTGCGAGACTCTCCGCACTGGCAAATTCAGAAACCGACGGGTTGTCCGCACCGGAAGCCGAGACAGAGAAGGTGCTGCGCCACTGGGGCGTCCAGTAATGTTGATAGGCTGCAAAAGCTCCCCACTGATCGATGGTATCGATGTCACCGCTGACGTCGATGTAACCGTCGTTATAGGAATTCAGCCCCAGATATCGACCCAGTGCAGAGCCATAGTTAAGCATAAAGCGAAGATCGTCCTGACCCAGTTTCCACTTGCCAGCCAGGCTGAGCCCGTAGCCATACTGTGTATCGCTATCAACCTCATAGCTATTGCCACCGGAACGATCGTCGTAACTCAATTGTCTGGCCATGCCGGCAATAGACCAACTGAGGTCACCTGTGTTGCCGTTATAACGGGCAATCAAGTCTGGGATGGTCTCAGAATCGTCAAGCCTCGTGCTGTTGGAGCCTTCTACGCTTTCATTCAAGCGAGTTGCGGGGTTTTCCACCGCCAACTGCAAGCCGCCGGATGTCCAACGGACCTGTGGCTGGCGTATGAAGATCGTGCCGACTGGACCAACAAAGTCCAATACATCGGGTAAGGCACCCACATTGAAAAACGTCGACCAGCTCTGCCCAGCCATCAGGGAGCTGTTCTTGTCATAGTCCCATTTAACAAACGCATGGCGCAGACGTGAGTTCCAGGAATTAGAAATTCGCTCATCGCCGCCAGGACTCAGCATAAAGTCCAGCTCTATGCGGGTAGATATTGCACCCGCATCCGTATCTGTTTTTGTGGTGAAGAAGAAACGCGAGGACTTGGCGTGAAGGTTAAGTGAACCATAGGAGTCTGCACCTCCTGAAGCCGGTTCAACCGGTATCAGGGATGGAACCAAAAAGTCCTCAATCAGATTGTTACCCGGCTTTCCCTCGGCATAATCCGTACCAATCGCATCCAACTGAATAAAGCCGCCATAATTAAATTTGGTGCCTTTGCGAGCCGGCCTAACCGCTTCTATTTCATTTGTATTGGCGTCAATGACCTCGGTGTGCACAGTGATAGTTTCCTTGTTCGAAGAAATTTGCGCCTTCAGTTCTGCCAGCTGACGTTCCAACGCTTCAATCCTTTCATCGACCTCACTGGCCGCCGAAAGATTGCTAAAGCCGCCAGCCCCCAGTACCAATAGTGCGACTGCTATAGGTCTCATTTTCATCATTTTTATTGCTCCCCATTTGAGTTTGTTGTTTTAGCGACAACAGTATTAACCCTGCGGGAGGCGTTAGCCCATTAGACCTTGGTCAAAGAAAGTGTCTAACTAGACTAAGGTCTAGTAAGGGACTACCTATTCGCTTTGCAAATTGGCAACAATGGCAGGACAATGAACACATAATGATAAGAGTAAATGCCGTGAACACAGATACGCTCAGTATTCTCATCGCAGACGATCACCCTCTTTTTCGCGCTGCGCTGCAACAAGTACTTGAACAGCGTTACCCCAACGCAACCCTGTATAGCGCTGCCAATGTTTTACAGCTACAACAGGAGGTGAGCGCTCACCCAGACATAGATCTCTTATTACTCGACTTACATATGCCGGGAGCTCTGGGGTTTTCAGTGCTTTCGTGGTTTATCGGCCAGCACCGCAACACCCCCGTCATTATGATCTCAGCCAACTCCCACCCAGATACAGTACGGCGAGCGATTGACCATGGAGTAGCGGGTTTTCTGTCCAAGTCCGCAGAAGTCACTGTTATGCAATCCTGTATCGAATCAGCCCTCGCCGGAGAGAGAGGTCTTCACCCGCAACTCGAAGCTGCAAATTCGGGAGCCAGTTTACAATCTCTGGATGTAGCCGACGCCTTGTCCACACTAACGCCGCAGCAGTTCAGGGTTGTATCCATGCTGTTTGATGGTCTGCTAAACAAGCAAATTGCGTACGAGCTGGAAGTCAAAGAGGCGACAATCAAGGCTCATATGACGGAGATATTCAGGAAGCTCGGCGTGCACTCCAGAACACAGGCCGTTTTGACTTTAAAAAGCCTGGCGGTGGATCCTCCCGCAGAACTCGTACAGGCGCCGGCGCCCTGAGGCTTTAAGAATCAACTACTTTCTGGTCAGGGCCAGTATCAATGCGCGCAATTGGGCGGCATGAACAGGCTTGGGAAGAAATCGAAAACCTGCTGCTTTCGCTTTCTCGCGAACCGCGTCGCTGTCATCTGCACTAATAATGATGCACGGGGGCGCTATGTTGTATCTCGTTTTCATCTTCGCAACGGCACTCACGCCATTCTCTCCGGCGTCCAGGTGATAATCAGCAAGAATAATATCCGGCCTGTCACCCTGTTCGATACGTTTCAGTAAGGCAGCGGTCCCTGCGACGCAAATTACCGTCGCACCCATGGTGAGCAAAAGCTGCTCCATGCCTTCGGTTATGCTGGCATCATTGTCCATGCACAGAACACAGAGACCATCGAGATTGTGTTTGAGGTTTTTTTCGCCAGGCTCTGCGTGCTTCTCGTCTCGTATCTCGCCGTAAGGGACAGTGATGGAAAACATCGCTCCACGGCCGACTTTGGAGCGCATCTGCAATTCACAATCGAGTAGATCTGCATAACGTTGCACAATGGCAAGCCCCAGACCAAGCCCTTCTTCCGAGGTTGTACCACTACCAGGTACACGCTCAAATTCCTGAAAGATACGCACCTGATCTTGTTCGGCTATACCTGGCCCCGTATCCCACACCTGAATTTCAACACCCGAACTGCGACGTCTAAGACCCAATAGCACTCTACCTTCAACGGTATATTTAACAGCATTGGAGAGCAGGTTCTGCACAATTCGGTAGAGCAAGGAATAATCGCTGTACAGCCATAACTTGCTACCCGCAAGACTAAACCCCAGTCCTTTTTGCTCCACCATCGGCTGAAACTCAGAAAATAAAGAATCAAACATACGCTCAGCAGAAAAATGTTCCGGACTGGAAACTTGTTTGCCGGAGTCCAGCCTGGACATTTCTCTCAGCTCAGAAATCAGTTGCTCCGCGCGGTACAGCGAGAGATCTATTTTTTCGACTATATGAGCAGTATTCGAATCAGGCGTTTCAATCAACCGGGGTTTAAGGGCTGCGGTAAACAGGCGCGCCGCATTGATGGGTTGTAACAAGTCGTGACTGGTAGCCGACATAAAGCGGGTCTTACTCAGGTGGGCATCACGTAATTGCGACTCTACCTGCGCGCGCAGACGGTTTTCCCGGCGCAATTCAGTATTGGTTTCACTGAGCGTCTGGGTACCGGAAGCCACCTTGGCCTCCAGTTCAATTTTAGTTTCCTGAAGTTCCGTAACAATATCCGTGTAGTCAGTTATGTCGATGTAGGTGGTTACAAAACCACCCTGCGGCATTGGGTTTCCGCGAATATCTATCACGGCTCCATTGGGCAGTATTCGCTCCAGCCGATAGGGGCTTCCCTCGCGCAGCCAGCCCAGACGTCTGTCTATATCTTCATCAAGCGACCCCTCCCGTGTTCCCAGGATGCCGCGCTCAGCATTAAAGCGATATACACGCTCGATAGGGCAGCCCACATAGAGAAAACGTTGGGGATAGTCAAATAACTCCTGGTAGCGGCTATTCCATGCAACCAGGTTCAAGTCCCGGTCGACCACCGAAACGCCCTGTAACAGACTTTCAACCGTGGTTTGCAGTAACTCCCGGTTAAAGGTGTTGAGCTTGCTGACATCGCTAACCATAGCTGCAATATCGCTGTAGGCAAGTTGCTGGCTGCTCTCCAGCTGCTTCATGGCCTTATGTGCAGAGGTGGCCCCTATAACCTGCGCCAACATCGATTCGACACGAGACACCACAAAGCGCGGCGTCCGGTCTCCAGGCAGCAATCGCTGCTGATAGTCACTCTCAAATTCCCGCCACATTCTGGCCAATTCATGTTTCTCGATAAAAGGCGGCAACAGCGCCTGCAGTTGGCTTACTCGAATAAGGCTGAGGTCATAGTCCTGGTCCTGGGCATACTCAAGCGTCTCCAAACCTCCGATAAATAGTCGCGCCTGTCTTCTGTCTGCCATTGAAGGCTTGAGAAATAAAGACATGCCGACCAGAGATAAGATATTGACCCCCAGACTCCAAGCGGTGGCATAGGCGAGCTGGCTCTGCCCTGAAATCCCCAACAAATTCATCGGCCGCAGCCAGTTGATACCCAGAGGGCCTGAGAGCAATATTGGGTTGTCAGTTGCCAGAATTACTGGCAACACACCACAGTAAAACCACAGAGTCAGTCCCGCAAGCAGGCCAAATATAACGGCCAGACCGTGTGCTCTTTTCCAATACAAACCCGCCAACAGCGCCGGGGCGAGTTGTGAAGCCGCTAGAAAGGAAATAAATCCTATCTGCGCCAGCCAGGGAATGCCCATCACCTCACGAGTCACCAACCAGGCGGCCAGAAAAATAGCGGCGATAGTGAACTGACGAATCCGGCGTAAGCTGTCTCCCAACTTGAGAACTGCACCGGGAGATCTGGCACTGAATCGCAGAATCAGTGGTGTCACCACTTCATTGGTAATCATTATGGCGAGGCTTAGTGTCGCTACAATAACCATGCCCGTCGCGGCTGAAATTCCCCCAATAAATGCCGCAACTGCAATCCATTTGGATTCCAACGCAATAGGTAGCAACTGAACATAAGTGTCGGGGTTAATCTCCGCAGACACTGAAAACACCTGCGCGCCAGCCATACTTATGGGCAGCACAAGCAACATAAAAAGCAATAGGTACAAGGGAAAGAGCCAACGCGAAATACTCGTATTAGTCCCCTCCTGAGCCTCAACCACCATGACATGAAACTGGCGTGGCAAGCACAAAATAGCCAGAGCAGAGATTAGTGTTCTGGCCAGAAAATCCATGGAAAGTGGTGTGAACCCGTCTACCGATGTAACACCTGGCAGGACTTCGGCCTCTGGTAGACCCACCAAATATAAGATAGCGACCATCGCCACCGCGAAAAATGCCAATAATTTTACCAACGATTCCACCGCGATTGCCGTAACAATACCCTGATGTCGCTCGTGGCTATCCAGGCGCCGGGTACCGAACAGGATGGTAAAGGCTGCCAATATAATAGCCGTTAGCAAGGCTGCATCTCCCCCCATCTCTTCAACTTCTACGACCGAACCACCCACAATACTCCATGCCTGTGACAGAGCTTTAAATTGCAAGGCTATGTAGGGTAGTACCGCTGCTGTTGCAACCAGAGTTACCAGCACAGCCAGAGACTGGCGTTTTCCGTAACGAGCACCGATATAGTCTGCGATGGATGTCACCCGATGACGAGCCCCCACAGCCAATAGCCGCCGAATTATCGGCCAGGCAAATAAATATAGAAATATGGGACCCAGATAAATCGGAGAGTGACTCCATGGGGATTCGGCGGCACTGCCAACAGCACCATAGAAAGTCCATGAACTGCAATAAACAGCCAGGGACAGAGCATAGACAACGCCACGCCAGCGCGGCCCTCGCCCGATAATTCCGCCATCGGGGTGTCGATCCGCATACCAGGCCGTTACAAATAAGATACAAATGTAGAGCAGCGCCAGACTGAGAAGATTTGAGGGCGATACCATGTAGTTCACGATTCCTGTTTAAAACATAGCCCCGGAAATTGGGTAACGAGTACACGCTACCAGAATTCCAGTAGATCAACATCATTCATATTGTAAGGACAACTAGTCGTCCTATGGAACCTCGTGATCATTAGACCTTAGTCCACTTGCGAACTGTTGCAGCCTGCGTATTATCTTCAGTTCACTAGAATAAATGCGGAGTAATTCCATGTCAGACTTTCCAGCGCACCCCGTGCCCGCCAGCTTTAAAGACGCCATCATTAACAACGAGCAATACAGCGCCATGTACCGTCGCTCTATCGAAGATCCGGATGGTTACTGGAGTGAGCAGGCAACGAAGTTTTTGTCCTGGGACGAACCCTGGCACACGGTTTCCAACTGCGACCTGAAAACGGGCAAGGCCGAGTGGTTTGCCGGTGGAAAACTTAACGTCAGCTATAACTGTATCGACCGCCACCTGCCTGAGAAAGCAGAACAGACCGCAATAATCTGGGAGGGCGACAATCCCAGCGACAGCAAGAAAATTACTTACACTGAGTTAAAGTCACAGGTGTGTAAGCTTGCCAATGCCCTCAAGGCGAGAGGCGTCAAAAAGGGCGATCGCGTTTGTATCTACATGCCTATGATTCCCGAAGCAGTGTTCGCCATGCTCGCATGCACGCGTATTGGTGCTGTGCACTCAGTGGTCTTTGGTGGTTTTTCTCCCGAAGCATTGAAGGACCGCATTCTGGATTCTGACTGCCAAACTCTCATAACCGCTGACGAAGGCGTGCGAAGCGGTAAATCTGTTCCATTGAAAAGCAATGCCGACAAGGCTCTTGCCTCCTGCCCCAATGTGCACACCTGCCTGGTAGTGAAACGTACCGCCGCTGATGTTTCCTGGGTTGAAGAGCGAGACCTGTGGTACCACATAGCTACCGACCAAGCGGAGAGCGAGTGTGTGCCAGAATCTATGGACGCCGAAGACCCACTGTTTGTCCTTTACACCTCTGGCTCCACCGGCAAACCAAAAGGCGTGGTACACAGCACTGGCGGCTATCTGCTACAGGCAGCCAGCACCTTCAAATACACTTTTGATTACCGCGAAGAGGAAGTGTTTTGGTGCACGGCCGATGTGGGCTGGGTGACCGGGCACAGTTATATTGTCTATGGTCCGCTTGCCAATGGCGCGGTCTCACTGATGTTTGAAGGCGTGCCAACCTATCCCGATGCAGGGCGCTTCTGGGAAGTGATCGACAAACATCAGGTCAATATATTTTACACCGCGCCAACGGCCATCCGGGCGCTACACGCTGTAGGCGACGAACCGGTTAAACGCAGTTCAAGAGCCAGCCTGCGACTGTTAGGTAGCGTGGGGGAACCCATTAACCCCGAGGCCTGGGAGTGGTATTACAAAACAGTGGGGGATTCGCGTTGCCCTATCGTCGATACCTGGTGGCAAACCGAAACCGGCAGCCAGATGATTACCCCGCTTCCCGGTGCGCACGCCATGAAGCCCGGCTCCGCCTCCTTCCCCTTATTCGGTGTAAACCTCGCGCTGCTCAACGAAGACGGCAGTGAAGTTGAGGGAGAGGGTTCTGGTTATCTAGCTATTAAGTCTTCCTGGCCCAGCCAGATTCGCACGATCTACGGCGACCACCAGCGCATGATAGATACTTATTTCAGTCAATACCCCGGCTACTACTTCACCGGTGACGGCGCTAAACGAGACGCCGACGGCTATTACTGGATCACTGGACGTGTAGATGATGTACTCAATGTCTCTGGCCACCGCATGGGCACAGCCGAAGTTGAAAGTGCTCTGGTGTTGCACGAGCACATTGCAGAGGCTGCGGTAGTAGGCTTCCCGCACGACATCAAAGGACAGGGTATTTATGCTTATGTTACCCTCATGAATGACACGGAGCCAAGCGACGAACTTCGCGCCGAATTGCTCGCACTGTGCACCGCGGAAATCGGCGCAATTGCCAAGCCCGATGTTATTCAGTGGGCTCCGGGCCTACCCAAAACGCGCTCAGGTAAAATAATGCGACGGATTCTACGCAAGATTGCAGAGAATGAACTGGAAAATCTTGGTGACATCAGTACTCTGGCAGATCCATCTGTCGTCGATCACCTGATCGAGAACCGCCAGGGGTAACCCACAGGAACCTTCATGAACTACGCCATCTGCGCAGCACGCATTTTCGACGGCGAAGAAATGCTGCGCGATCACGCAGTTGTGGTGGAAGATGAGCGCATCGCTGCCGTGGTCGAGACGGCGAAGCTACCGACAGGAATCAGCCAAATAAACAGGGAGGGTGGAATACTCGCCCCTGGTTTTATCGATGTGCAGGTTAATGGTGGCGGCGGTGTTCTACTGAACAATACACCTGAGCGCAACACACTCGACACCATGACCTCGGCACATAGGCGTTACGGCACAACTGCCATGATGCCAACCATCGTCAGCGACACAACACACAGACAAAAGGAATGTGTTGAGGCCATTCAAGCAGCAATGTCCGGCGGCAATCAAAGCGTTTTAGGCGTGCACCTGGAGGGCCCTTTTCTCGACCTCGAGAAACGTGGGGTTCACAAGGCTGATACGATTCGCGAAATTCAGGACACAGACATGGACTGGCTGTGCACCCTGCAGATACCCACCATTATTGTGACGCTAGCCCCGGAGCACACGCGGGCGGGTCAAATTCGTCAGCTAACAGATGCCGGCATTCTCGTTTGTGCAGGGCACACCAATGCCCACTACGAAGAACTATCGCTTGCCATCGCAGAGGGCCTACGAGGGTTTACTCATCTATACAACGCAATGAGACCCCAGAGCGGACGTGAACCGGGGGTCGTGGGTGCAGCACTGGACAGTGATACCACATGGGTTGGCATCATCGCCGATGGTCATCATGTACACCCGGCCAACATCCGTATTGTGCAGAAAACAAAACCCCGGGGGAAAACCCTTCTGGTGTCCGATGCCATGGCGACAGTCGGTGGACTGGAGTCATTTTTTGAAATATACGGAGAAATAATCGAAGAAAAAGAGGGGAGGCTTATCAACTCTGAGGGCGTACTCGCCGGCAGTGCCATCGGCATGATAGACGCTGTCCGTATCTGCACTGAGTTAGTGGGTATTCCGTTGGAAGAGAGTTTACGGATGGCTTCACTCTATCCAGCGGAGTTCTTGCATAAGGACGCAAATCTTGGGCGAATCTCCGAAGGCTTTCGCGCCGACATGGTGTGCTTCGAATGCAATTACTCTGTACTGGACACTTGGGTGGCTGGGCAACACGAAACCTACCACAGTCCTCCCATGGCGCCCGCCAATTAAGAGCAAAAAAAAGGGACACACTTAACAGTGCATCCCTCTTATTCGGGCTCTGGGAGCCCGTAAGTACTAAAGCTTATTCAGCAACAGAGTCTTCTTCTGCAGCTTGCTCCGCAGGCGCTTCATCTTCCAGCAACTCTTTGATAGAGAGCTTGATGCGACCACGTTGATCAACGTCCATCACTTTCACCTGTACTTCCTGACCTTCGCTCAGGTAGTCAGTCACCTTCTCAACACGCTCATTGGCGATTTGAGAAATGTGAACCAGACCATCTTTGCCGGGCAGAATGTTGATGAATGCGCCGAAGTCTACGATGCGTGCAACAGTACCGGTATAAGTCGCGCCAATTTCCGCATCGGCGGTAATGGTTTCGATCATATTTACCGCGGCGTCGCGAGATGCCTTGTCCTGACCGAATACACGAACTGTACCGTCGTCATCGATGTCGACAGTAGCACCAGACTCTTCGGTAATTTGACGAATCATAGCGCCGCCCTTACCGATGATGTCACGGATCTTGTCAGAATCAACTTTCAAAATCAGCATGCTGGGCGCATTGTCTGAAGTCACCTGACGGCCTTCAGACAGTACTTCATTCATCTGACCGAGAATGTGCAAACGAGCTTGCAGAGCCTGGCTCAAAGCAGTCTCCATAATTTGCTCATTGATGCCTTCGATCTTGATGTCCATTTGCAGAGCAGTAACACCCTCTGCAGTACCGGCAACTTTAAAGTCCATGTCGCCGAGGTGATCTTCATCACCCAGGATATCGGTAAGAATAGCAAACTGGTTGCCGTCCTTCACCAGACCCATCGCGATACCGGCAACAGGTGCCTTCAAAGGTACGCCCGCAGCCATCATGCCCAAGGAGCCGGCGCAAACCGAAGCCATGGAGCTGGAACCATTGGATTCTGTGATTTCAGAGACAATACGCACGGTGTAAGGAAAGTCTTCCAATGAAGGCATAACTGCCAACAATGCGCGCTTGGCCAATCGACCGTGACCAATTTCACGACGGCTGGTAAAACCAACACGACCCGCTTCTCCTACAGAATAAGGAGGGAAGTTGTAGTGCAGCATGAAAGGGTCACGACGCTCGCCTTCCAGTGCATCGATAATCTGGGAGTCACGTGAAGAGCCCAATGTTACTGCGCCAATCGCCTGAGTTTCACCGCGGGTAAACAGGGCAGAACCGTGCGCTTTAGCCAATACGTCAACTTCACAGGCAATAGCACGAACAGTCTGGCCATCGCGGCCATCTATGCGCGGCTCGCCTGACAAGATGCGCTTGCGAACCAGGTTTTTCTCAACGCTCTTGAAAACGTCTTTCACTTCCTCGGCAGAAGGGCCACCTTCTACGGCCAGCGCTTCTACGCAAGCTTTTTTAACTTCGCCAACGCGCTCGTAGCGATCTGCTTTTTCGGTGATGCGGTAAGCTTCGCCCAACTCGTTCTTGGACTGAGCTTCGACTGCCGCAACCAGCTCTTCATTAACGGCTTCAGCTTCCCAGTTCCAGCTAGGCTTGCCAGCTTCTTTCACCAGGTCGTTGATTGCCTGTACTACTACCTGCATTTCCTGGTGCGCGAACAGAACAGCACCCAGCATTTGGTCTTCGCTGAGCTCGTCAGCTTCAGACTCAACCATGAGTACCGCTGCTTCAGTTCCCGCTACAACCATGTTCAGCTTGCTGTCTTCCAGCTGCGCGTAGGTAGGGTTGAGCATGTAGCCGTCTTTCTCATTAAAGCCGACTCTGGCGCCACCGATAGGACCGTTAAACGGCGCACCGGAAATAGCCAGAGCAGCTGAAGTACCAATCATCGCAATAATATCGGGATCAATGTGCTTGTCTGCAGACACAACAGTACAGATAACCTGTACTTCGTTCATAAATCCGTTGGGAAAAAGAGGGCGGATTGGGCGATCGATTAGACGGGAAGTCAGTGTCTCTTTCTCACTGGGACGCGCTTCACGCTTGAAGAAACCACCGGGTATTTTACCTACGGAATAGGTTTTTTCGATGTAGTGCACGGCTAGTGGGAAAAAGTCACGACCTGCACGTGCCGATTTCTCAGCAACAACAGTACACAGTACCGATGTATTTTCCACAGTGATAAGAACCGAACCAGTCGCCTGTCTGGCGATTCGTCCGGTCTCCAAAGTTACGGTTTGTCCACCGTACTGGAATGTTTTAGTTACTGGATTCACATTTATTCTCCAATTCTTTATAGATATACCGAAGCCCGATCACCTCTAGTGACCGGGCCCCGAAATCATTGATGTCGCTTATCGACGCAGACCCAGACGTTTAATCAGGTTTGTGTAGCGCTCTACATTTTTGCGCTTCAGGTAATCCAACAGTTTACGACGCTGGTTTACCATGCGGATAAGACCGCGGCGGGAGTGGTGATCGTGCGTATGCTCCTTAAAGTGCCCCTGTAGCTCCTGAATATTTGCGCTCAGCAGTGCTACTTGTACTTCAGGGGAACCGGTGTCGCCTTCAGCGGTTTGATAATCTTTTACGATTTCTGATTTTGTTTGTGCATTTAGTGCCATGATCATTTTCCTTTAGTTAAATCTGCCCCAGGCGTCTTCGCCCTTCGTTAAAAAAAGAGCCTGTCCGTGCAGATTTACAGACAGGTTCATGTCACCCTTCATTGACTACCGATACACGACAATCAATTGGTAACAATCAGTCGACGGGGCGCAATTCGCCCGTCATCCAATATTTCTCCTACACCCAAGAACTCACCGTCATCGAGCGCGACGCGCACCATACCACTATGGGGCGCATTTGACACTAACACCGGCTGTCCCTGACGCAGATAAAAACCCGCCGATTCAGTCAATTTCACCAATGGCATCGTATCTATAGCGGCGTCGGCCGGAAGTAACAATGCATCCATTGCCGGTAGGTTTCCGCTAGCTTGTAAGTCTTCCAGCGCCGCCATTGTAATACAGCTCTCGATATCAAATGGCCCCGCTCTGGTACGCCGCAGGGCACTAACATGCCCGCCGCAGCCCAGTTGAGCACCTAAATCTTCGGCCAGTGAACGCACGTAGGTACCTTTGGTGCACTCTATGTACACATCGACTTCGAGTTGTTCTCCGGCCCTGAATTCACATAAGTCCAGCCGCTTTATGACCACCCGGCGAGACTTACGCTCCACCTCCTGGCCTTTTCGCGCCAGCTTGTATAGTGGCTGCCCCTCGTGCTTTATAGCCGAGTACATGGACGGCACCTGGTCAATCTCGCCTCTAAAACTCTCTAGAGCTGCCTCCACATCACTCTGACTGATAGCACTGGCGTCGCAAGATTGAATCACGGCACCCTCAGCATCACCGGTCTCGGTGCTAACACCCAGGATAAAAGTACTCTTGTAGGCCTTATCTGCGTCTAGCAAATACTGGGAAAACTTGGTGGCTTCACCGAAACACAGGGGCAAAACACCAGTAGCCAAGGGATCAAGGCTGCCTGTATGCCCGGCCTTGCTTGCGTCGAACAGGCGTTTAGCCCGTTGCAGCGCCCGGTTGGAGCTCTCCCCAAGGGGCTTGTCCAACAATAATATTCCGTTTATCGGGCGACCGCGCTTACGTCGAGCCACGGTAATTATTCACTTTCGCCGGAGGATTCGGAGCCACCATCAGACTCTTCACCGCCGATTAACTCGCGATCAGCCTTGGCGGCGCGGTCGATAAGGTCTTCCATATGTCGCCCCTGCCCCACACTGCTGTCAAAATAAAACCGCAATTGAGGCACGCTACGCATTTTGCTCTCACGCGACAGCTGACTACGCAAAAACCCCGCGGCTTTGTTGAGCACCTCGGTTGATTCTTTTGCGTCTTCGCTGCTGTCGGCGCCCAGCACCGTATAGTGAATTTTGGCGTGGCCAATATCCCGGCTCACATCGACACCTGTGACGCTGATCATGCCAACACGGGGGTCGCGAATTTCTCGCTGAATAAGAGATGCTAACTCACGTTGCAAGTAGTCTGACACTCGTTGGCTACGCGTGAACTCTCTGGCCATAGCAACAAAAACCCGCTCTCTTTACAGAGTGCGGGCTATCTCCTTCACTTCATAGACTTCGATGGAATCACCTGGTTTCACATCGGTGTAATTCTTCACACCAATTCCACACTCGGTGCCATTGCGCACTTCGTTGGCGTCATCTTTAAAGCGACGCAGAGACTCCAGCTCACCCTCATAGATAACCACGTTATCGCGCAGTACCCGAATCGGCTTAGCGCGGTAAACCGTGCCTTCCACAACCATGCAACCGGCAATCTGGCCAAACTTGGGCGAACGGAATACATCGCGCACTTCGGCAATGCCTACAATTTCTTCGCGTAGCTCTGGCGCCAACATTCCCGACAAGGCGGCTTTAACATCGTCTATCAGGTCGTAAATCACATTGTAATAACGCAGGTCTACAGATTCGTTTTCAACCATACGACGCGCCGAGTTATCAGCCCGTACATTAAAGCCGAACATCACTGCGCCAGAAGTCATAGCCAGTGTCACGTCAGATTCAGCAATTCCACCTACGCCACCGGATACAATATTGACCTGAACTTCGTCATTTCCAAGCTCTACCAATGAAGACTGAATGGCCTCGAGAGAACCACGTACATCAGCTTTAACTATTACGTTTAGCGTTTTCTTCTCGCCTGCAGTCATACTTTCGAACATATTGTCGAGCTTGGCCGCCTGCTGACGCTGCATCTTGGCTTCGCGGCTTCTTTCCTGACGGTTAACAACGATTTCACGCGCACGTTTCTCGTTCTCAACAGCTGCAAACTGATCACCGGCATCCGGTGTGCCATCCAGGCCGAGAATTTCAACAGGAATACTCGGGCCCGCTTCACTAATCGGCTTGCCGTTTTCATCCAGCATGGCGCGAACCTTGCCGTATTGCAGGCCGGCTAGAACGGTGTCGCCCTTACGCAATGTTCCGCTCTGAATAAGAATTGAAGCTATAGACCCTCGACCTTTATCCAGTCGTGACTCAATCACCACACCTTGAGCAGGTACATCTACGGGGGCAGACAGCTCCAGCAGCTCTGCTTGCAACAACACAGCATCCAGCAGCGCATCGATGCCGTCACCCGTAATAGCAGATACATTGACAAACTGTGTGTCGCCACCCCAGTCTTCAGGAATCACATCTTTAGCAGCGAGTTCGTTCTTCACCCGATCGGGGTCAGCGCCCTCTTTGTCCATTTTGTTCACGGCAATAATCAACGGCACTCCCGCTGCTCTGGCGTGCTGAACAGCTTCTTCCGTTTGTGGCATAACCCCGTCATCGGCGGCAACCACCAAAATCACAATATCGGTACTCTTGGCTCCGCGCGCGCGCATCGATGTAAATGCCGCGTGTCCTGGCGTATCAAGAAAAGTAATCATGCCGTGATCAGTTGTTACATGATAAGCACCGATATGCTGGGTGATACCACCTGCCTCACCCGAGGCAACCTTGCTCTTGCGGATATAATCCAGCAAAGAGGTTTTACCGTGATCGACGTGACCCATAACTGTGACTACTGGTGCGCGCGATTCCAGGTCACCTTCATGCTGCGCCAAGGTTTCTTCCAGCTTGTCCTCGATGGCATCGGCACTCACCAGCTTAACGGCGTGTCCCATTTCCTCGATCAACAGGACTGCTGTATCCTGATCTATCATCTGGTTGATAGTGGCCATTACTCCAAGCTTCATTAGCTGCTTGATAACTTCGCCTGTCTTCACCGACATTTGCTGTGACAAACCAGCCACGGTAATCATGTCAGCCAGCTCTACTTCGTGAACTATTCTTTCGGTTGGCATTTCAAAGCCGTGTTTTGAGTGTTCCTCATGAACGCGGTTTGCCTTCTTGCGACTACGCCTGCGCCCACCTCCTCCATCGGCGGCCTCCAAATCGGATAGAGACAGGTTGTGTCCGCGGCGCTTCTTGCCACGCCCAGGTGTTGCGTTGCGATCGAGACGACCGCGGGACGTTTTGCGCTTTTGCTCATCGGTAGAGGTAGGCGTCGCGTGCAAGCGCTTGGGTCTGGCAACTTTCTCTGACGGCTTGGCCTTTTCGACGGTTTCTTTTGCTTTAGCATCTGCCTCGGCTTTTTTCGCCACCTCTTCCGCCGCGCGCGCGTCAGCGGCCTCTTTTCGAGCTACCGCTTCTTCCGCTTCTTTACGCAGTCTGCGCCGTATCGCACGCTGGCGAAGTACTTCAGGATCCATATTGGTTGGATCATCGTCAAGCTCTTCCTCTTCGACAAAGACTTCAACGGGTTCCTCCACAACAGGAGCGGCTTCAGGCTCTGCCTCAACCTCGGCTACAACCTCAGTCTCTATCGTTTCCGGTACGTCAGCCTCAGGCGAAGCCACTTCTTCCAATGGTGATTCGATAAGCTCGTCAGCGTCGCCCTGTTCCTCCGCGCTCTTCGCTTCAGCCAATAATTCGGCCGGATCACGCTTAACGTAGGTACGCTTTTTGCGCACCTCAACGTTAACGGTTTTTCTACCCTGCGAACTTGGTGTCTTAAGGGTGCTGAGCGTCTTGCGCTTCAAGGTAATACGCTTGGGCGCACCGCTGGACTCGGACTCACCATGGCTACGCTTCAGGAATGCGAGCAGTGTCTGCTTGTCTTCATTGGACACAGCCTGACCTGCCTCTGTATGGGGCAAGCCGGCCTCTTTCATCTGCGTTAACAGACGATCAGCAGTTGCACCCACCACTTCTGCGAGTTGCTGTACTGTCACTTCCGCCATTCAATATTCTCCTTGGTACCCTGTTTGATCGCCTGTTCCTACTAATAAAGGTGCTATGCACCTTCCTCGGCAAACCAGGGTGCTCGAGCGGTCATAATTAACTCGCCCGCACGTTCTTCTGTCATATCCGGAATGTCCATCAGGTCTTCAACTGCCTGTTCCGCAAGATCTTCCATTGTAATAATCTCGCGACTGGACAGAATGAAAGCCAAATGCTTGTCCATACCTTCCATTTCCAGAAGGTCTGCCGCAGGCTCGTGCTCACCCAACACTTCCTCAGACGCAATGGCCTGGGTAAGCAGTGAATCTTTCGCCCGGGATCGCAGCTCTTCGGCAATCTCTTCGTCAAAACCTTCTATAGCCATCATTTCTTCAAGCGGCACATAGGCAACTTCTTCAATAGAGGTAAAACCTTCCTCTACAAGAATTTCTGCAATTTCGTCGCTGAGATCCAAACCGTCGACGAACACCTGAATAATCTTGCCGTCTTCCGCTTCATGTTTCTCGGCAGCCTCATTGGTGCTCATGACATTGATAGTCCAACCGGTAAGCTCTCCCGCCAGACGAACATTCTGGCCGCCACGGCCAATTGCCTGGGCCAGGTTGTCTTCAGAGACAGCAACATCCATGGTCTCATTGTCTTCATCCACAACAATAGACTCAACTTCGGCCGGCGCCATGGCATTAATCACCAATTGGGCAGGGTTGTCGTCCCACAGGACAATATCTACACGCTCGTTGTCCAATTCGTTCGATACGGCCTGCACCCGCGAGCCGCGCATACCAACACAGGCCCCTACCGGATCGATGCGTTGATCGTTTGTTTTAACTGCAATTTTTGCACGAGATCCCGGGTCGCGAGCCGCAGCTCGAATCTGGATAACTTCTTCGGATATTTCGGGCACTTCAATTTTGAACAATTCGATCAACATTTCGGGGCAAGAGCGACTTAGTATCAGTTGTGGTCCACGCGGCTCTTCGGATATAGCCATTAGAATGGCCCGCACTCTGTCATTGATGCGAAAGGTTTCGCGTCCTACCAGTTGGTCTCGTGACAGAAGGCCTTCGGCGTTATTACCCAAATCGACAATGACATTGTCACGGGTTACTTTCTTCACTGTACCCGCAATTAGCTCGCCCAGACGGTCGACATATTTCTCAACAACCTGCTCGCGCTCAGCTTCACGTACACGCTGCACAATAACCTGCTTTGCGGTCTGCGCTGCAATTCGACCAAAGCCAACATTCTCCACGGCTTCTTCGTGGATATCACCAGGCTTTAAGTCCGGGCTCACTTCCAGCCCTTCCTCTGTAGTGAACTGTGTGCCCAGCAGCGCCATTTCGTCATCGGGCACGACCAGCCAACGGCGGATAGTAACGTAGTCGCCAGTCGTCCTGTCGATAGTCACCTCGATATCGGCATCTTCGTCATACCGCTTTTTGGTGGCCGTAGCCAACGCCAGCTCAATCGCCTCGAAGATAATGCTCTCGGGCACACCTTTCTCGTTCGATACCGCCTCTGCGACTAACAGAATTTCCTTTGTCATTTCACGCCTCGCCAATTCGCCTGTCTAATACGTACCCGCGCTAAGCGCGGGATTGAATGCGCGCCTTTTCTACTGCGCTGTAGGGCAATAAGTATTCGTGATTATCTACCTGAACCACGATATCTTCGCCCTCGATACCCTTTAAAACACCTTTAAATTTGCGGCGCCCCTCAAAAGGACTACGCAAACGTAATTCAATTCCTTCGCCAAAATAAGCGGGATATTGCGCCAACTTAAACAACAGCCTATCCATGCCGGGTGAGGATACCTCCAGCGTATACTCACCACTGATAGTATCTTCAACGTCCAGCACGCTGCTAACCTGGTGGCTCACACCAGCGCAATCATCAACAGTGATTCCCTGGTCTGACTCAATGTAGATACACAGTACGCTATGCCTGCCCTGGGAAATGTATTCGATACCCCACAACACGAAACCCATGGCCTTAACGATGGGTTCCAGCATGTCCTGCAACTGCTGTTCTTTTACTGCCACTTTTTCTCCATGTACGAAAAAGCCCCTAAAAAGGGGCTTTTTCGTAACACACTAAATTTGGTAGCGGGGGCTGGATTTGAACCAACGACCTTCGGGTTATGAGCCCGACGAGCTACCAGACTGCTCCACCCCGCATCAAAAACTTACTCTCGGTGTAAAGGCCCCTTTTGGCACTTTACCTTGGGTCATTCTCGTCGTTCCGACCCAAATTCGAGGCTGTGCATTATAGGTACCGACCCTATTGTGGTCAACCTAAATAGAGGTCTAAAGAAGGTTTAATTTTACCGTACTTCTTTTGCGTGCGACGAGCTGGCTAAATAACACTACCAGTTTACCCAAATGACCTCACCGCAGTGCGGGAAAGTCTGTTGTATGGTGCCGAAGGCGGGACTTGAACCCGCACGAGCATAGCTCACCACCCCCTCAAGATGGCGTGTCTACCAATTCCACCACTTCGGCAAATCTTGTTCTTTCTTACTCTTAAAGCTCCGGAACATCCTGTTCGATTGTTTCGGATTCTGGCGCCACTGCCTCAAGAACTGGAACCTCTGACTCAACTACGGGCAGCTCTGACTCGCCTACAGAAACTTCTGATTCTAAAGCTGCAGCTGGAATATCCAGATTAAGGTCATTCGCATCAACTGACTTGCTGTTGGCGATAATTGCCAAGCCAAAACTAGTAGCAAAAAAGATAATCACTAACCATGAGGTGGAACGGGTCAGGACATTGCCACTACCATCGCTGCCGAGAAGGGTTTGTGATGCACCTGCCCCGAAGGAGGCACCCATATCTGCTCCCTTGCCCTGTTGCAGCATAATGAGGCCGATGATAGACAAGGCTACCAACAAGTGAACTACTAAAACAATTTGTTCCATATTTCTGTCGCCCTACTACAGGGCACCTTTAATTCTGATTCAAAAACTAACAAGCCGCATTAACAATGGCTAAAAACTCACTGGCATCCAATGCTGCACCGCCCACCAGGGCCCCGTCTATATCCGCTTGGGAAAACAACTCCCCTGCATTTGCACCCTTAACACTGCCACCGTAGAGCAAGCGTGTTGCAGCAGCATCAAGCCCAGGTATATTTTCCAGACTCTGCCTTATAAAGGCATGCATCTCCTGCGCTTGCTCGGGAGATGCGGTTAAACCCGTGCCTATTGCCCAAACAGGCTCGTAAGCTACCACCAGCCCGGCAAGGCTGACCTGGTCGCGCAACGAACCTTCAAGCTGACTTGCAACGACAGCTTGCGCTTCACCGCCTTCACGCTGTTCCAGGGTCTCCCCAACGCAGAGTATTGGCAATAAGCCAGACTCTACCGCGGCGGTTAACTTGGCTCCAACCAGCGCGTTTTGCTCATCGTGATATTGGCGTCGCTCAGAGTGACCCAATATAACCCACTGACACCCCAGGTCACGCAGCATGGGAGCCGAAACCTCACCGGTGTATGCGCCTGAAGACACATGACTACAATCCTGGGCTCCAACACTTATGGCGGAACCAGCACACGCAGTTAAGGTCTGTGGTATATGCACATAGGTAGGGCAAACAGCAATATCTACCTGCGCATTGGACAAGACACCAACCATGCCGCCCACCAATTGCTCGACAAAGGCTTTGGAGCCATTCATCTTCCAATTACCAACAACTAAAGATCGACGCATGGAATCCTCCCAGCGAAAACGGCCGCAATCTTACCCAAGATAGGTTCGACTTACAAGGTGAATACTAGTTTGGCTCAGGACAATATTTTTTCGACCTGGCCAGCCAGTTTTTTGCACAGCGACTCAACCTCACCGGCGTCTTCGCCCTCTATCATCACCCGCACCAGCGGCTCTGTCCCTGAGGGGCGCAACAACACACGACCCCGCGACCCCATTTGCTTTTCAATCGCCTGCACTGCCGGCTCAAGATCAGGGTGCTCGGACAAGATGACTTTGCCTGAGACCCGCACGTTTATCATGGTCTGCGGGTATTTTTTCATTCCACCACGCAGGCTAGCTAAATCCATACCGGCACTGCGCATGGAAGCGAGCACTTGCAAGGAGGCTACAATGCCGTCGCCCGTGGTAGTGACATAAGAACAGATAATATGTCCCGAAGCTTCTCCGCCCAGGCTCCAGCCGTTTTTCTCCATCAGCTCTTTGACGTAGCGATCACCCACCTGAGCCCGCACGAACTGCAAGCCCTCATCAGTCAGGGCCCGCTCCAGCCCCAAATTGGACATCTGCGTACCCACTACTCCGGCATCGCTTGCACCGCGGCGTAACCTGTCGCAAGCAATAACATAAAGCAACTCATCACCATCGACAATGTCACCATTGTGGTCAACGAACAGGACTCTGTCCCCATCGCCGCCATAAGCGATGCCTACATCGGCTTTGCTCTCAACAACCAGGCGAGACAGTGCGGACATGTCGGTAGAACCCACCCCCTCATTAATATTAAATCCATCGGGCTCAACGCCCATGGCAATAACCTCGGCCCCCAGCTCCCCCAATACCGCCGGTGCGATATGGTAGGTAGCACCATGGGCACAATCAACGGCAATGCGCAGGCCGCGCAGGCTGAAGTTCCTGGGGACGGTTGATTTGCAGTATTCAGTATAACGGCCAGCCGCGTCCTTCACGCGCAAAACCTTGCCTATGTCCGCAGAACTCACTGTGGTCAACGGCTTATCGATCTCTGCTTCAATAGCGTGCTCAATATCATCGGCGAGCTTGGTACCCTCGGCGGAAAAAAACTTAATGCCATTGTCCTGGAAGGGATTGTGCGAAGCACTAATCACGATACCGGCTTCGGCGGCATGGCTGCGTGTCATCAACGCAACTGCGGGTGTAGGCATAGGACCCAGCAGTTTGACATCTACTCCCGCGGCGACCAAACCCGCCTCAAGCGCAGACTCAAACATATAGCCAGAGATACGCGTATCTTTACCTATGATGACAGTGCAATGTCCTTCTGTTTTTGCATTGCGGGCAAACACTCTGCCGCAGGCCCAACCCAGCTTGAGCATAAAGTCAGGGGTAATCGGCCCCTCTCCCACGGTGCCGCGAATGCCATCAGTACCGAAATAATGCTTACTCATAGTGCTCCTCATCCGCTAAAGCGACTGCCATAGCAACAGCATCCGCTGTGGCCGCAACATCGTGTGTTCTAATGATTCCCGCACCCCGCTCTACAGCAAGTACCGCCAAAGCCAGAGATGCCGGCATCCGCTGGTCAACACTGCGTCCAATTAAACTCTCAATCATCGACTTGCGCGAAAAACCAACCAGCAAGGGAAAACCGAGTTCAGACAAATGCGGCAGCCCCTGTAGTAGCTGTAGATTATGCTGCACCGTTTTACCAAATCCAAACCCTGGATCCAGAATAATGCAGTTTTTCTCAATACCTGCCTCAATAGAGGCGGTCACGCGCTCCTGCAGAAACTGACCCACGGCTTGTACTACGTTGGCATAACGCGGAGATTGCTGCATATCCATCGGGCTGCCACGCATATGCATTAAACAAATGGGGAGCCTGGATGCGGCTGCAGCCTGTAGGGCACCTTCACGGGAAAGGGCCCGCACATCATTTAACATGCCCGCACCCAGCCCTGCCGCGGCCGTCATAATGGAAGCGGTGCTAGTATCCACAGAGACGATGACATCCAGCTCGGCACATATTTTTTCCACCAGGGGCAACACACGATCACTTTCCTGTGAGTGGGAAACTGGGACGGCCCCAGGGCGGGTAGACTCACCACCAATGTCGAGAATGCGGGCGCCATCAGCAACCATGCTGGATGCCTTAAAAAGCGCCCTATCCAGGTCCAGATGATTATCGCTATAGAGCACGCCACCATCCGAAAAGGAATCGGGGGTGGTGTTGATCACCCCCATAACTGCCGGTGTAGATAAATCAAGGATACGCCCGGCGCAATCCAGTGCCGGGCAGTGTTTAGCAGAAGTGAGCACCGGGTGTGCTGGCGGGCTTACGGACTAATGTTCGCCGGCGGGACCGCCGATGGGGCCAGTAGGCTCCGCATCATTGGCAGCTTCACTGCTGTCTCCATCATCCGAAGACGCGCCAGAGTCATTATTGCCCCAGTCACGGGGTTCGGAAGGTTTTTTACCTGCCATAATTTCATCAATCTGATCTGAATCGATGGTTTCGTACTGCATCAGGGCATCGGCCATAATGTGCAGTTTTTCCACGTTCTCGGTAAGCAGCTTCTCAGCGGTAGCATAGCTGGTATCGACAATGCTACGTATCTCCTCATCGATAAGCCTTGATGTCTCACCCGACATGGCCTGATTATGTTGCGATGCAGAGCGCCCAAGAAATACTTCTTCGTCTGCATGGTCATACATCAAAGGGCCCAGCTTCTCGGATAAGCCCCACTTGGTCACCATATTGCGGGCGATTTCTGTGGCGCGCTGAATATCGTTGGATGCACCCGTGGTAACACCATCTTTGCCCAGCGTCATTTCCTCGGCAATACGTCCACCATACAAACTACATATTTGGCTGATTATGAAGCGGCGACTGTGGCTGTAGCGATCTTCAACCGGCAAGAACATGGTTACACCCAAAGCCCGGCCCCGGGGAATAATACTCACTTTATAGACAGGGTCGTGTTCCGGCATAAGGCGCCCGACAATAGCGTGTCCCGCCTCGTGATAGGCCGTGTTGCGCTTCTCCTCTTCGGACATCACCATCGACTTGCGCTCGGCGCCCATCATGATTTTGTCTTTGGCCTGTTCAAACTGAACCATACCCACAGTGCGAACCTTGGCTCGCGCTGCGCAAAGTGCCGCTTCATTGACCAGATTGGCCAAATCGGCTCCCGAAAACCCAGGTGTGCCACGGGCAATTTTTGAGGCCTCAACATTTTCGGCCAGAGGTACTTTACGCATATGCACTTTGAGAATTTGCTCGCGCCCGCGAATATCGGGCAAACCCACTACAACCTGGCGATCGAAACGACCGGGGCGTAACAAAGCGGGATCTAACACGTCCGGCCGGTTGGTTGCAGCGATAACAATTACCCCGTCATTTGCCTCAAAACCGTCCATTTCGACCAGCAACTGGTTGAGGGTTTGCTCGCGCTCATCATGCCCGCCACCAAGCCCTGCACCACGATGACGGCCTACCGCATCAATCTCATCGATAAAAATAATACAAGGCGCCTGTTTCTTGGCCTGTTCAAACATATCTCGAACCCGGGAGGCACCCACCCCCACAAACATCTCTACAAAATCGGAGCCGGAGATAGAGAAAAAAGGCACCTTGGCTTCGCCTGCAATGGCCTTGGCCAAAAGGGTTTTACCGGTACCGGGCTGCCCCACCATCAAAACGCCGCGCGGAATGCGTCCGCCGAGTTTTTGAAAGCGGCTGGGGTCACGCAAAAACTCTACCAGCTCCTGCACGTCTTCTTTGGCCTCATCCACCCCTGCTACATCGGCAAAGGTAGTGGTAATCTGGTCTTCTCCCAGCAGCCTGGCCTTGCTCTTTCCAAAGCTCATTGGGCCACCCTTGCCGCCACCACCGCCTTGCATCTGGCGCATGAAAAACATGAATACGGCGATGATTATGAGAATAGGGAAGCTTGCAACCAGCAACTGTGTCCAAACGCTCTGCTGTTCGGGCTTCTTGCCGTCGACTTTAACTTTGTGCTGTAAAAGGTCGTCAATGAGCTTGGGGTCTTCCACCATCGGACGGATCGTTTCAAACGTAGAACCGTCGTAGCGCTCACCGGAAATGGTCAAGCCGTCTATCATGACGCTCTGGACCTGCTCGTTCTGAATTTCCTGAATAAATGCCGAGTAACCAACCTCTTCAGTTTTGGTCTGCATACTAAAGTTGTTAAAAACCGACAACAAAACGGCGGCTATCACTAACCATAACAATAAATTTTTGGCCATATCACTCAACGCTATTACCTCGGGAACAAACAGATGGAGACCAAAAAAAGGTCAACCACCCTCTCACAACTCAGCTGGGCAGATCAGTATAATGTGCCCAATGTACTACAGTTGGGGCGATTGCTCCATATTTCAAGCCCCAAAACCACTAGCCGCGAAAGTCTTTTGCAACCAGGTAAACTTCCTTGGATCTGGGTCGGGATGCCTGTGGTTTACGGGTGAGAACCCGCGAAAAGGAGCTTCGAGCATCACCCAACAGGGCATCGAAGCCCTCCCCCTGGAAAATTTTGGTGACAAATGAGCCTCCCGGCGCCAATACCCGACGCGCCATATCCAGCGCCAGCTCTACCAAATACATCGAACGGGGCTGGTCAACCGCAGCCATACCACTCATATTGGGGGCCATGTCAGACATTACAAGGTCTACTGGCAGCCCGCCGATGGCGGCGACTATCTGCTCAAACACCTCATCTTCGGTAAAATCGCCCTTTACAAACTCCACCCCGGCAAGGCCATCCATATAAAGAATATCGGACGCGATAACCTTACCCTTATCCCCCACAAGCTCTGCGGCAACCTGTGACCAACCGCCTGGCGCACTGCCGAGGTCTACCGCAGTCATACCGGGACGAAACAGCCTGTCTTTAGCTTGCAGCTCCAGCAATTTATAGCAGGCGCGAGAACGATAACCCTCCCTCTGTGCTCGCTGCACATAAGGGTCATCCCGGTGTTCTTTGAGCCAGGCGCTGCTGGATGATTTTTTCTTGGCCATATAAAGAGCCTCTGACTCTGTTTCGATGTTAGTGTAGAATACGCGGCCGCGCTCAGCGGGACATTGTAACCCACAAGCTGCACTACTCACTGTTTAAACCGGAATCTCCATGAGCAAGAATGCTAAACACGACATCAAACAATTACGCGCGATAGGCCACAAGCTAAACCCGGTGGTCACCGTCGCTGGCAATGGCCTCAGTGAGAACGTGATCGCCGAGGTCGACCGCGCACTTGGTGACCATGAGCTGATCAAAATTAAGCTGGTTGTCGGAGACAAAGCCGCTAGAGCCGCTGTGGCCGAGGAACTGTGCAGCAA
The DNA here is from genome assembly GCA_016744355.1 of Halieaceae bacterium. Lineage (GTDB taxonomy): Bacteria > Pseudomonadota > Gammaproteobacteria > Pseudomonadales > Halieaceae > JBALVT01. The sequence continues at coordinate 5,323 of JADGEN010000031.1, read as the reverse complement.
AACCAAAGCTGAACTGATCCACAGCATAGGTGGCGTCATATTGATACTTCGGCGCAATTCCGAGCCAGACCCTCGCCTGTCCAACCTCATTCGCCGGGTCTAGAATGGGGAAAGTCCTTGAGTTTCCGTCTCAGCAGGCTCAGGGAATGGCTTACCTCGACACTCAATTGAGAAACCTGTTGGCGAGCAAGGGGGCGGATCAAAAACTGATTGATTTTGCCGCCAAGGTACTCACCCAAACCTATGCCGAACTCAGCCAGTCGGAACAATACAGCTTTAGTATTGCGCTGCCAGCGGGCATCAGCGAGAAAGACAGTGCCGAGCTAAATAGGCAGATTAATACTGGACTGGAGGGCATACGGGCAGAAAGCCACGCATTAATGGTACGTCTGGTTGCACAACTCGTACTGACAAAGCTTCAACTCTTTCAACACGAAAGAGACTAAATATGATGCACCTGGTCAATTTCGTACTCGATATCCCCGGCGGGTGCACGCACTAAAGCAACATCGCCCTCTTCCTTGCCTATCAGGGCCCTCGCCAGCGGCGAACCAACTGAGATAAGGTTCTGCTTAATATCTGCCTCATCTTCACCTACGATACGGTAGCGCACCTCGTCTTCGGTCTCGACATTAATCAGGTCGACCGTGGTACCAAAAATAACTTTGCCTGTCTTGGAGATTTTGGTGACATCGATCACTTGAGAGCCGGCTAATTTGGACTCAATTTCGATGATACGCCCCTCAGCAAAGCTCTGCTGCTCGCGCGCCGCGTGGTACTCCGCATTTTCTTTCAAATCACCGTGCTCTCTTGCCGTGCCAATGGCCTGACTTATTCTGGGACGATCAACGGTTTTCAAGCGGGTTAACTCTTCGCGTAGTGATGCTTCACCCGCCACTGTCATAGGAACCTTATTCATTCCCCGATACTCCTGTGTAAATCCTGTAAGCGGCGCACGGTGGTATTACCCTCAAGTTTCATGGCCATGCAAATAGCCTCCGCCCCGGTCAAGGTTGTAGTGTAAAACACCCGATGCGACTCAGCGCTGGCGCGGATGGGGGCAGAGTCTTCGATCGCCCGACGCCCCTCGGTTGTATTGATAATCATGTCAGCTTCATCGTTTTTAATCATATCAACAATATGCGGGCGCCCCTGCTGCACTTTGTTTACTCTGCGCACTTCCAGCCCCGCAGCCTCAATGGCATCGGCGGTACCCCCGGTGGCAGCAAGACTGAAGCCCATCGCTATCAAGTCACCGGCCACCACCACTGCGCCAGGCTTATCGACATCTCGCACGCTCATCAACACCGTACCGCTCTTGGGCGCTGCAGCACCGCCGGCAAGTTGTGCCTTGGCAAAGGCTGAGGCAAAAGTGTCGCCTGTGCCCATTACTTCACCGGTAGATTTCATTTCTGGCCCTAGAATCGGGTCTACTCCGGGGAACTTATTGAACGGTAACACCGCCTCTTTTACACTATAATAAGGTGGTACCACTTCGCTGGTGAAGCCTTGGCTTTCCAGACTTTGACCCACCATCGCTCGCGCTGCAATTTTTGCCAAAGACCGGCCAATACACTTGGAAACAAACGGCACGGTGCGCGATGCACGGGGGTTCACTTCAATCACATAAATCTCGTCATCCTGCCAGGCCAACTGCACATTCATCAGGCCCTTTACGCCAAGCTCCAGAGCCATCTGTCTAATCTGCTCACGCATGGCGTCCTGTACTTTTGCATCCAGGCTATAAGGCGGCAGGGCGCAGGCTGAATCACCGGAGTGAATACCCGCTTGCTCGATATGCTGCATAATGGCGCCAATAACCACTTCCTCGCCATCACACACGGCGTCGACATCAACCTCAACTGCCGCACTTAAAAAACTATCCAATAGCACAGGGGCTTCATTGGAAGCCTGCACTGCGTCGCGCATGTAACGCAACAGTTCTTCCTCGCGATAGACAATTTCCATGGCACGCCCACCCAATACATAGGAGGGACGCACAACCAGCGGATAGCCAATTGTCGCCGCCGCCGCTACCGCTTCTTCTGTACTGCGCACGGTAGTGTTTTCCGGCTGCTTGAGCTCCAGTTTTTGAATCATCTTCTGGAAACGTTCACGGTCTTCAGCGCGGTCAATGGCATCGGGGCTTGTGCCGATAATGGGCACGCCCTCGGCCTCCAGTGCGCGCGCCAGTTTGAGGGGGGTTTGGCCACCGAACTGCACGATCACGCCCTTGGGCTTCTCAATATCAATGATTTCCAACACGTCTTCAAGCGTCACGGGTTCGAAGTACAATCGGTCGGAAGTATCATAATCGGTGGATACTGTTTCCGGGTTGCAGTTAACCATAATGGTTTCGTAACCGTCTTCACGCATCGCCAACGAGGCATGCACGCAGCAGTAATCAAACTCGATACCCTGGCCGATTCGGTTGGGACCGCCACCCAGCACCAGAATTTTTTCCTTGCTGGTTGGTGCGGCCTCGCACTCCTCCTCGTAGGTGGAATACATGTAGGCAGTCGCAGAGGCAAACTCTGCGGCGCAGGTATCCACTCTTTTGTACACCGGGCGAATATTCAGGCTGTGGCGATGCTGGCGCACCGACTGCTCAGAACGATTCAGCAGTATACTCAGGCGTATATCCGAAAAGCCCTTTCTTTTCAGCCGATACATCTGCTCATAGTCGAGATCATCAAGGGCTAGCGACTTCAAGCTGTCTTCTGTATCGATAAGATCCTTGATTTGCACCAGAAACCACGGATCTACGCCGGAAAATTTATACACCTCATCAATCGACATACCCGTGCGGAAGGCATCACCTATATACCAGATTCGATCGGGGCCGGGGTTAGTCAGTTCAGAGACCAATTCGGCATGTAACTCAGGGTCTTGCACATCCATCATGGGCTCAAAGCCGGAAGAGCCAACTTCCAGCCCGCGCAGTGCTTTTTGCAATGATTCCTGAAATGTTCGACCGATTGCCATCACTTCGCCCACCGACTTCATCTGGGTGGTCAAGCGAGAATCTGCAGCGGGAAATTTCTCGAACGCAAAGCGCGGAATTTTGGTGACCACGTAGTCGATTGATGGCTCGAAGGAGGCCGGAGTAGCGCCGCCAGTAATATCATTGCTCAGTTCATCGAGCGTGTAGCCAATAGCTAACTTAGCGGCGATTTTTGCAATAGGGAAGCCGGTCGCCTTGGAAGCCAATGCAGAGGAGCGAGACACCCGCGGGTTCATCTCGATAATCACCATGCGGCCAGTTTTGGGATCTTGCCCAAACTGTACATTTGAACCGCCTGTTTCGACGCCGATTTCGCGCAGCACCGCCAAAGAGGCGTTGCGCATAATCTGGTATTCCTTGTCAGTGAGGGTCTGGGCAGGCGCAACGGTAATCGAGTCGCCCGTGTGTACCCCCATGGCATCAAAGTTCTCGATAGCGCACACGATAATGCAGTTGTCATTTTTATCGCGCACAACTTCCATCTCGAACTCTTTCCAACCAATCAGTGACTCATCGATCAACAGTTCGGTGGTGGGAGACAGATCCAGGCCGCGCGCACAAATCTCTTCAAATTCTTCCCGGTTATAGGCGATGCCTCCACCGGATCCTCCCATGGTAAAGGAAGGACGGATAATGCAGGGGAAGCCCAGATAATCGACTGCCTGATTGGCCTCCTCCAGGCTGTGCGCTATAGCAGATCTGGGAGTATCAAGGCCAATTCTTTTCATTGCAGCATCGAACAATTGACGATCTTCCGCCATGTCGATAGCTTGCTTGTTGGCACCGATCATTTCAACACCATGCCGCTCGAGCACACCTTCGCGGGCGAGATCCAGTGCGCAGTTCAGCGCCGTCTGCCCGCCCATTGTGGGCAGCAAAACATCGGGTTTTTCCACTTCAATAATTTTGGCGACTGTTTGCCATTCAATTGGCTCGATGTAAGTAGCATCGGCCATGGCAGGGTCGGTCATAATAGTCGCTGGATTGGAGTTAACCAGGATAACCCGGTAGCCTTCTTCGCGCAGAGCCTTGCAAGCCTGGGCGCCAGAATAGTCAAACTCACACGCCTGACCAATGATAATAGGCCCGGCGCCAAGAATCAGAACGCTTTCAATGTCAGTTCTCTTTGGCATACGAAATCAACTCTTCCCTGTGCGTGCTTCTATCAATTCAATAAAATGGTCAAACAGTGTGGAAGCCTCATGCGGCCCGGGGCTCGCCTCGGGGTGCCCTTGAAAACTAAAGGCCGCCTTGTCGGTGCGATGAATTCCCTGCAAAGTGTCATCAAACAATGACTTATGAGTGACTCGCAGGTTTTCAGGCAGACTGGACTCGTCCACAGCGAAACCATGATTCTGGCTGGTGATCATCACGCTACCGTCGTCCAGATCTTGCACCGGGTGATTGGCTCCGTGGTGGCCAAACTTCATTTTCATGGTGTTGGCGCCACTGGCGAGGCCCAACAGCTGGTGTCCCAGGCATATCCCAAAAACAGGTATATCGGTTTGTAGAATTTCCTGGATCGCCTCAACGGCATAGGTACAAGGCTCTGGATCCCCTGGACCGTTGGAGAGAAACACGCCATCGGGGTTCATTGCCAGCACCTCGGCAGCAGGCGTCTGCGCGGGCACCACTGTCAAGCGACAACCTCTGTCGACCAGCATTCTCAAAATATTGCGCTTTACCCCGTAATCATAGGCCACTACATGCCACGGCATCTGTTCGGCCGGGCGCTCGCTGCAGCCGGCACCGTGTACCCAGCTGCCTTCTGTCCAGCTGTAGCGCTCTTTCACACTGACCTCTTTAGCTAGATCCAGGCCTTTCAAACCGGTGAATGCACGCGCTTTAGCCAGCGCTGTTGCTTCATCGATGTCTGGTCCCGCCATCAGGCAACCGTGCTGGGCACCTTTTTCACGCAAAATGCGGGTCAGGCGGCGCGTGTCGATGTCTGCAATTGCGACTATATTGCGACTCTCGAGGTAGTCCTGCAGGCTTTGCTCGTTACGGTAATTACTCGCCAGAAGAGGTAAATCGCGAATAATCAGGCCGGCACCCCAATTTTGGCTAGACTCCTCGTCTTCGGTGGTCGTTCCGGTATTTCCTATATGCGGATAGGTTAGAGTGACAATCTGCCTGGCGTAGGAAGGGTCCGTCATGATCTCCTGATAGCCCGTCATGGCGGTGTTAAAGCAGAGCTCAGCCACTGAAATGCCCTCAGCGCCAAAGCCAATACCATAAATAACGGTGCCATCGGCCATTGCAATGCAGGCCGTAGGTTTTGTATGGGCCGCAGGTGCGAGGGCCTCTGCGGCTTCGGAG
>JADGEN010000314.1 GCA_016744355.1 Halieaceae bacterium | reverse complement strand
CCTATCAGGTGCCTGTCGAAGTTCGCCCCGAACGTCGCGAAGCTTTGGCTATCCGCTGGTTGATCACTGCTGCCCGTAAGCGCAACGAGCACACCATGGAAGAGCGCCTTGCTGGCGAACTTCTGGATGCCGTCAACTCGCGCGGTACCGCCGTCAAAAAGCGGGAAGACACTCACAAGATGGCCGAGGCTAACAAAGCCTTCAGCCATTATCGCTGGTAATCCCATAGAGGCATTTGACCAATGGCACGTGACTATACACTGAACCATTACCGCAACTTCGGTATCATGGCGCACATCGATGCAGGTAAAACCACCTGTTCGGAACGCATCCTGTACTACACTGGCAAATCCCACAACATTGGTGAGGTGCACGACGGTGCCGCCACCATGGACTGGATGGAGCAAGAGCAAGAGCGCGGAATCACCATCACTTCGGCGGCGACGACCACTTTTTGGGAGCGCACTGAAGATGGTGAAACACCGGACTCTCCAAAGCACCGCCTGAA
>JADGEN010000313.1 GCA_016744355.1 Halieaceae bacterium | reverse complement strand
ATAATAAATGCCTTATACGCGAACAAGAATTAACAGAGTCGCCGATCTGCGTTAAAATTGATAGATCCTTATTGAAATTAAATGGAGAACATCGTGCTAGAAGCCTATCGCAAACATGTTGATGAACGCGCCGCTGAGGGAATCCCTCCGAAGCCCCTAACGCCCGAATGGACGAATGAGCTGGTTGAAGCATTGAAAGCCCCCGTTGGCGAAGATGCCGATTTCTTGCTGGATTTGCTAGCTAACCGTATACCGCCAGGTGTCGATGAGTCCGCTTATATCAAAGCGGGTTTCTTGGCGGCCATCATTAGTGATGAGGCCTCCTCCCCGTTGGTCGATAAAAAAGCCGCTGTAGTGCTGCTAGGCAATATGCATGGTGGCTACAACGTCTCTACACTTGTTGGCTTATTAGACGACGCCGAGTTAGGGGCAGCAGCTGTTGCAGAGCTAAAAGATACCATATTAGTTTTTGAAGCATTTCACGATGTGGCTGAAAAAGCTGACGCAG
>JADGEN010000312.1 GCA_016744355.1 Halieaceae bacterium | reverse complement strand
CCGTGGAAGATCCCATTGAATTTGTTCACAAAAGCCAGAGCTGTATTGTGAACCACCGGGAAGTGGGGACCCATACCAAAACGTTTTCCTCCGCGCTTCGCGGGGCCCTGCGTGAGGACCCGGATATTATCCTGGTGGGCGAGCTTCGGGATCTTGAAACCATTTCCTTGGCTGTTGAGGCGGCTTCCACCGGCCATCTGGTATTTGGTACCCTGCATACGTCAAGTGCCCATAAAACCGTGGACAGGCTTGTTGAAGTATTCCCCAGCACCGAGCAGGCCCAGATCCGTTCCACACTGGCAGACGGCCTTCGTGCCATCGTGGCCCAGGTGCTGTTTAAACGGGTTGATAAAAAAGGTCGGTGTGCCGCAATGGAAATCCTTGTGGCAACCCCTGCGGTCAGAACGCTTATCCGTGATTCCAAAACCCATCAGATTCCTTCCATGATCCAAACAGGCAAGCAGTTCGGGATGCAGCTTCTGGACGATGCCATCATGGCGCTGTATAAACAAGGGA
>JADGEN010000311.1 GCA_016744355.1 Halieaceae bacterium | reverse complement strand
GAAGAGCCTGCAACATATGCACCTTCTGCCGACTTTTTCTTCCAGGTTGTATTCGTAGCAACGGCTATGTCGATTGTTTCCGGTGCGGTTGCTGAGCGCATGAAGCTGTGGGCTTTCCTGGCATTTGCGGTGGTAATGACAGGTGTTATATACCCCATGGAAGGTGCGTGGACTTGGGGTGGTCAAGCAGTATTTGGAATGTACACGTTAGGTGACTTAGGTTTCTCTGACTTTGCCGGTTCCGGTATTGTTCACATGGCTGGTGCCTCTGCTGCTTTAGCTGGTGTCATTATGCTGGGTGCGCGGAAGGGTAAATACGGCCCACAAGGTCAAACCAACGCGATCCCCGGAGCGAACTTGCCATTGGCGACTCTCGGTACGTTCATTTTATGGATGGGTTGGTTTGGATTTAATGGTGGTTCTCAACTTGCAATGGGTACTAAAGGTGATATTGATGCAATAGCTTCAGTAATTGCTGCAACTAATATGGCCGCTGCTGCTGGTGCTGTTGCTGCTGCAATGTTTACACAAC
>JADGEN010000310.1 GCA_016744355.1 Halieaceae bacterium | reverse complement strand
GAGTGCATACCAAATGTTGGGGCGCCCACATCAACCGTCGCAACACCGAGCTCCTTAGCTGTAATGGGCCCAATAGTCGAACCACAGCCCATATCGCTGCGCACAACAAACGTTTGTATCGGTGCGTCAACAATGGCTGCACATTGGCGAAAATGGGCTGCTGTAGAGCTATTAGACGCATAGCGCTGATTAGCATTCACTTTAATCACAACGCCTTCATTGAGTTTTGGGCCATGTTTGCCATCATGTTTACTGGAAAAATTGGGGTGAATACCGTGTGCATTATCGGCCGACACCATCAACGAGTGTTGTATCGTCCGAATATTATCTTCTTTAGAACCACACATTCTGCTGATGCAATCGGCCAACATTGGGCCGTTAGCGCCAACGGCCGATGCACTGCCCACTTCTTCGTGATCATTACAGACTAACAAGCTACTGGTTTCATTGTCTGCATTGAGTAAACCCTTTAAACCAGCGAAACAACTCAACAAGTTGTCGAGACGCGCAGAAACCAAAAACTCTTCATTCATAC
>JADGEN010000030.1 GCA_016744355.1 Halieaceae bacterium | reverse complement strand
CAAACCTACATAGGGACTGGTAGAACCTACCGATGCCAGAAAAGCCAAGTGGCGTTCCAGGCGCTCCTCCTCACGCATCGTGGCTACCCGCATGGCCCTGCGGGAACCCTCCAAAATAGCCTCGGAATCCATCTCTTCTTGCTGGGCAAGACGGGAAAACTCTTTAAAGCCCGCGCGAAAAATGCTCTCCATACCAATGCTGGCTTCGCCCTCGGAGGCTCGCTCATTGCCCTCGCGATACAATTGCGACAAATCGATTCCAGACCAGAAACGCTCTTCAAATTCGTACATTTCATTGCCGACATTGCGAAAGTAGATCACCCGCTGCACGATCATGTACCACGACGCCATCGATGCCAGTAACAAGGTTGCCATCACCAGTTGTACCGTGATGGTGGCCTGCATCACCAGGTCTATCAGGCTTAGTTGCTCTTCCAACTCACTTTCTCCCCAAATTGCTTTATAAGCAGCTAACTAGTAGCCGCGACTATTATACTTGTTATGCTCGGGCGCTTGCGCCGCGTAAAGTCTGCAGCATGGATTTGGGTAACCGCCGCGGTTTCACCCCCGTTTTGTCGACACATGCAATTGTAACGTGCCCCGCCGCCAGTACATCTTCGCCCATTCTAATGGATTGCTGCATTATTATGGTGGCGCCTTTGACCCCGGTAATACTTGCGGTGGCGTTTAACGCATCATCCAGTTTCGCAGGCTTAAAATAGGTGACAGCCACATCGCGCACAACAAACATCAAGTCCTCATTAAATATGAAGTTCTTGTCAAAGCCCAGTGAGCGCATCAATTCGGTGCGGCTACGCTCCATAAACTTCAGGTAATTCACGTAGTACACGATGCCGCCGGCATCAGTGTCTTCTATATAGACTCGAACGGGCAGGGAAAATTCCCCCCCGGAGCGCAATGAAGTCATTGTTCGGGCTCGCCGTCGTCAACTTCGCCAGCTGGCCGCGCAGTAGCTGGCTGGGGCAGGCCGAAGTGCAAATAGGCATTGCGAGTGACCATACGTCCACGAGGTGTCCTCAGCATGTAACCCTGCTGGATGAGATAGGGCTCCAATACATCTTCAATAGTGCCCCGCTCTTCGGAAATGGCGGCTGCAAGGCTGTCCACACCCACTGGCCCGCCATCAAATTTTTCAATCAGTGCCAACAGCAGGCGCCTATCCAGGTGATCGAAACCCTGCTGGTCGACACTGAGCATATCCAGCGCACGATCTGCGACTTGCGCAGTGACATGGCCATCGGCTTTTACCTCGGCGTAGTCACGAACCCGCCTGAGTAGTCGGTTGGCGATGCGTGGCGTGCCTCGTGACCGGCGGGCGATTTCAGTCGCGCCGGCGCTATCCAGGCCAATACCCATAATTGAGGCAGAACGCGACACAATATGAGCAAGATCTGCCACTTCATAAAACTCAAGGCGCTGCACAATACCGAAGCGGTCGCGCAGTGGTGAAGTGAGCAAGCCGGCCCGTGTTGTTGCCCCCACCAGGGTAAAGGGAGGCAGATCCAGCTTGATGGACCTGGCAGCAGGCCCCTCTCCAATCATGATATCCAACTGGTAGTCTTCCATCGCCGGATACAGAATTTCTTCTACCACGGGGCTGAGGCGATGAATTTCGTCTATAAATAGAACGTCTCCAGGCTCCAGGTTGGTCATTAAGGCGGCAATATCACCCGCTTTTTCCAACACAGGCCCTGAGGTTGTGCGCAAAGACACGCCCATCTCATGGGCAATAATGCTCGCCAAGGTGGTTTTCCCCAAGCCAGGGGGGCCGAATATTAGCGTGTGGTCCAGAGGTTCCTGCCTGGCTTTAGCTGCCTGCAAAAAAATGGACATCTGTTCGCGCACCGCCTGCTGACCCACATATTCATCCAGCGTTTTGGGCCGTATAGCCCGATCCACAGCATCTTCACCGGGGCTATCGGCCTGAGGCGCAATTAGACGATCTGTTTCTATCATGTGCGCACTCAGCTCTTAACCGTGGATTTAAGCGCCAGGCGAATCAGCTCTTCGGAATCGTTGATGGTGTCGTCGTTAACCCTGGCAACCAGCCTACTCGCCTCAGCCGGCTTATAGCCCAGGGCGATTAGGGCGCCCTCTGCATCTGCCACGATATCGGTTACGGCCACAGTCGTCGCTACAGCGCTTTCGTCCTCATCGGCCAAGGCTAACCAGTCTTTGAGCTTGTCACGCATTTCAACCAGCAAGCGCTCAGCGGTTTTTTTACCCACACCGGGCAATGCAACCAGAGATGAAATGTCATCTCGCGCTATGCAACGCACGAAGCTGGTAGCATCCATGCCAGACAGAATTGTTAAGCCCAGCTTAGGCCCCACACCATTCACCTTAATGAGTTGCCGAAACAGGGTACGATCGCGATCATCAATAAAGCCATAGAGCAGTTGTGCATCCTCGCGGACCACAAAGTGGGTCACCAATGACACCTGAGTACCCAGCTCTGGTAGCTGGAACAAGGTAGTCATAGGGACCTGAATTTCGTAACCCACACCACCAACTTCTACCAGAATAAGAGGGGGTTGTTTATAAACCAGGTTGCCACGAATTCTACCAATCATACTTTGGAACCCTCAACGGATACGCCCACGGCGCACCGATTTTGCCCCGACAAGGCGAATCATACTTTGTTGTGTGTGTGCATGACACAGTGCAGCAGCCAATGCGTCTGCAGCATCTTCCTGTGGCTCACCGGGCAATTTCAAAATTGCCTTAACCATGTGTTGAACCTGAGTTTTATCGGCAGCACCCGTGCCTACAACAGATTGCTTGATCTGGCGTGCAGAATATTCAGCTACCGCCATGCCCCGGGTAACGCAAGCGACAATGGCTGCGCCCCGCGCATGACCTAGTTTTAGCGCAGACGCCGCGTTTTTGGCCATGAACACCTGCTCGATGGAGAGCTCCTGCGGACAGTACAGCTCTACCAATTCACTCACATTGTCGTAAATAATTTTCAGGCGCTCGGACAATTCGCCCTGCGGCAGACGAATGACCCCACTGGTAACATATTCGCTGCGGCCCGCCAGCGTATTGATAATGCCGAAGCCTGTTTTGCGGGACCCGGGATCGATTCCCATGATGAGTGACATGCAATTACCTGACTGCAGCCTGAATGTTATTGTCTGTACAAATATACAGCATTTTCACCAGAGAGGTGAAGGTGGTGTGGCTAAATATTCCACTCGTAATTACGTGGATAACCTTAGTAAGCGGAGACTAGAGGCCCACAAGGGCCTCATCCATTTCAGTGCTTGATATTGGACCACTTACTGTGGCCCGCTACCTAACTTTCTTCAGGCTTCTGCTCAGTCGCCTGACGCAAACGAATATTCAACTCGCGTAATTGCTCCGAGCTAACATCTCCCGGGGCATCGGTCATCACACAGGCGGCACTTTGAGTTTTGGGGAAAGCGATAACGTCGCGAATCGAAGTCGCACCAGTGATCAACATAACAAGACGATCCAGACCGAAGGCGAGACCTCCATGTGGCGGTGCGCCGTACTGAAGGGCATTAAGCAAGAAGCCAAATTTCTCTTCAGCCTCCTCGTCCTCAATTCCAAGTAGGCCAAATACGGTTTTCTGCATGTCCGACTCATGTATGCGGATACTGCCGCCACCCAACTCAGTACCATTGAGTACCATGTCGTAGGCTCTAGACAATGCGGCACCCGGGCTGGCCTGCAGTTCTTCGACGCTACATGCGGGAGCGGTAAAGGGGTGATGCAATGCCGCCCAGCCACCTTTGCCATCGTCTTCGAACATAGGAAAGTCTACCACCCAGAGCGGAGCCCAGTGATCCGACACCAAACCCTGGTCCTGAGCCACTTTAATGCGCAGCGCGCCCAGTGATTCGTTGACGACTTTGGTCTTGTCTGCGCCGAAGAAAATAATATCTCCGTTTGCCGCGTCAAGGCGCTGCATTAACTGTGCAACTACCTCATCGGGCATAAATTTGAGAATAGGCGACTGCAGGCCTTCCACGCCGGCATCGATATCGTTCACTTTAACCCAGGCTAAACCGCGAGCGCCGTAAATCGATACATATTTGGTGTAATCGTCTATGGCCTTGCGGCTGATGCTGGCACCACCGGGCACTTTTAATGCTGCAACTCTGCCCTGCTCATCGTCGGCGGGCCCACGAAATACCTTAAAGTCGACTTGCTGCATCAGGTCGTCGACGCTAATCAGTTCCAGATCAATACGCAGATCTGGCTTATCCGAGCCGTAGCGTTCCATGGCGTCGGCGTAGGTCATATGCGGAAAATCTGGCAGTTCTACATTAAGCACAGACTGGAAAAGCTCCCGAATCATGCGCTCGGTAATGCCCATAATGTCTTCTTCATTGAGAAACGCTGTCTCAATGTCAATCTGGGTAAATTCGGGCTGGCGATCGGCACGCAGATCCTCATCGCGGAAACAGCGGGCAATCTGGTAATAACGGTCAAACCCCGAAACCATAAGCAATTGCTTGAACAACTGAGGCGATTGCGGCAGCGCAAAAAATTGTCCCGGATGGGTTCTACTTGGCACCAGATAATCACGCGCGCCCTCGGGCGTAGCCCTGGTCAATATGGGGGTTTCTATATCAAGAAATCCCTCGGTATCAAGAAAATTACGCACCTGATTGGTTATCTTGGAGCGCAGAATGAGTCTTTCCTGCATCTCGGGACGACGCAGATCCATGTAGCGGTAGTGCAAACGTACATCTTCACCTACGTCTGTGTACTCATCCAGTTGGAACGGGGGGGTCTGTGCCTGGTTAAGTATTTTCAACTCTTTGCCCAGAACTTCGATCTCGCCAGTCGCCATGGCTGGATTAATTGCCTCGGACTCACGAGCACGCACACGCCCGGTAACTTGCAGCACATATTCGCTACGCACTTTGTTTGCACGCTCAAAATGCTCTTTTGTATCAGGATCAAAAACAACCTGCACAATGCCTTCCCGATCACGTAAATCGAGAAAAATTACACCGCCGTGGTCCCTGCGGCGATCCACCCAACCACACAAGGTGACTGTTTCATCGATGTTTTTTGTTCCCAGAGCGCCACAATATTGACTGCGCATAGTTCTAATTCCGTTTTATTTGGCTGAATATGCCCCTCGGGGGCACGGCGAGTTAAGCAGTACCGCTTTTATTGGGCGCTGCTTTACTGGTATTGGTGTCACTTTTCACTGCCTTCTCAGGGGCGGCGGGCTTGTCATCTTTAGCAGCGGCGTTGTTTTTGCTGCTCGCATCCCCTGCCAGGTTTTTCTTATCACCTGTTTTAAAGTCGGTTTCGTACCAACCAGAACCCTTTAGACGAAAAGCGACTGCAGAAACCTTCTTTTTCAGGGCAGACTCACCACATGCGGGGCATTCTACTTTCGGCTCATCACTAATTTTCTGCAAAACCTCTGTTCTTTCACCGCAGGCTTCGCATTGATATTCATAAATTGGCATGGATTTAGCTCATTATACTGGCGTACAAAATTTGAGGCGCGAATTTTACCCTATGGGAGGCATATAGGCCAAGCACGAGCTGTGCGAGAATTCAGGGGGCAAGAAACCCCAACATCGAACTGAGAGCCCGATGGGATAACCGCCCGCGCCAAAAATCTTAGCGCGGGAGGCCGTATGACGAAAAGCTCAGAGCCTCGCCATACGATAATCGACGCTTAGTTAGCGGCGAATTCCTTCAACTTCTTCAAAGGGCGAACCTTTACAGCGATGCTGGCAGGCTTGGCTTTGAAAACGGTTGCTTCTTTAGTGAAAGGGTTAATACCCTTGCGTGCTTTTTTAGCAGGCTTTTTCACAGTAGTGACTTTCATCAATCCGGGGATTGTGAACTCACCAACAGCACGTTTTTTGATGCTGCGCTCGATCAGGGCTTCCAGCTCACTCATTACAGAGCCGACTTGCTTCTTGGTCAAGCCAGTGCTGTCAGAGATACTTGCCAAAATTTGACTCTTGGTAAGCTTCGCCTTTAGGGCAGTTGCCTTTTTAGCAGGAGCCGCTGCTTTTTTAGCGGGTGCTTTTTTCTTTGCTACGGGCTTTTTAGCTGCTACTTTTTTAGCTGCCACTTTCTTAGCTGGAGCTTTTTTAGCTGCCACTTTTTTAGCTGGAGCTTTCTTCTTCACCACTTTCTTAGCTGGAGCCTTCTTTTTAGCTGCTTTTTTGGTAGCCATTTTATTTATAACCTTCTTTTAGTGACTAGAAACACGTTTTCAACCAGGACTGCGAGCACCCCTCATAACCGCAAAAGATAACGCCGCCGCAAGCATCGCAAGAATATATAAATCATGAAACGCTGTAATACAAGCGTTTTTCGCTCTCGAATTAAAAAAACACTGTTTTTTAGGCATATTTTTGATTATTCGCCAAATTTTTACTTAAAAAGCGGATTTTCTACAAAACCTCATCAATGGAAAAAATCCATAATATATCGCGCCATATAGTCCTTGGGAGCTGTACCGACCCTACGTTCGCACGTAAACTAGGCGCCCTGCCCAACCCCAACACGGAAAGACGAATGCGAACCAGCAAATTTCTCATAGCTACCCAGAAAGAAACACCTGCTGACGCCGAAGTCATCAGTCACCAATTAATGATGCGCGCCGGTCTCGTCCGCAAGCTCGCGTCAGGTTTATACACCTGGCTCCCTCTCGGACTGCGGGTACTGAGAAAGGTAGAAAGCATCGTGCGCTCAGAAATGGACAACGCTGGAGCACAGGAAATAAGCATGCCCATGATTCAACCTGCAGAACTGTGGCAGGAGTCGGGCCGTTGGGATCAATATGGCGCCGAGTTACTGCGCATAAAGGACAGACATGAGCGAGATTTTTGTCTGGGCCCCACACACGAAGAAGTTGTGACCGATCTGGTACGCAACGAGATCAGGAGCTACAAACAACTCCCCCTGAACCTCTATCAAATTCAAACCAAAGTCAGGGATGAAATTCGGCCCCGATTCGGCATCATGCGCTCGCGGGAATTCCTGATGAAAGACGCCTATTCCTTTCACAGTAGTGAAGAGAGCCTGAACGAGACCTATGAAGTCATGCATCAGGCATACAGCAATATCTTCACTAGGCTCGGCTTGAAGTTTCGCCCTGTCATTGCCGACAGTGGCAGCATTGGTGGTAGCACCTCTCACGAGTTTCACGTACTGGCCGACTCTGGCGAAGATGATATTGCCTTCAGCGACGGCAGTGACTATGCCGCCAATGTCGAACTGGCAGTTGCGATCCCGGCCACCGGTGAGCGCGAGCAACCCAACGCTGTGATGGAGGAAGTATCAACCCCCGGGATCAAAAGCATTGCTCAGCTGTGCGAGTTTCTCTCAGTTTCAGCTGAGAACACGATCAAAACCCTGATTGTCAGAGGAGAGGGTGAAGAAGAAGATAACTCTCTAGTCGCCCTGGTGTTGCGAGGCGATCATCAGCTCAACCCAACAAAGGTCGAAAAGCTCGCGGGCATAGCCTCACCTCTGCAGATGGCCGACGAATCTTCCGTGCGCCGCCTATGCGGTGCCGACTTCGGCTCGCTGGGTCCCATAGGCCTGAATATTCCGGTGATTGTGGATCACAGCGCAGCACAAATGGCGAACTTTGTCTCTGGTGGAAATCGCGATGACGTGCACCTGCAGGGCGTGAATTGGGAGCGGGACTGCCCAGTGGGGCGAACTGAAGATCTACGAAATGTAATCGCCGGAGATCCCAGCCCGGACGGACAGGGTCAACTGCAAATCAAGCGCGGCATCGAAGTTGGCCACATTTTCCAATTGGGCACAAAATATAGCGAAGCGCTGCAGGCAAAGGTCCTGAACGAGAATGGCAAAAATATCACCATGACAATGGGCTGCTATGGCATTGGCGTTAGCCGTATCGTAGCTTCGGCCATTGAACAAAACCACGATGACAAGGGCATTATCTGGCCCGCAAATATGGCGCCGTTTCAGCTGGCGATCGTGCCACTGAATATGCACAAATCCGAAACAGTTGCCAACTGCGCAGAAGATCTCTACGACAAACTGCGTAGCGCGGGCGTTGACGTACTGTTGGATGATAGGAACGAGCGCCCAGGGGTGAAGTTTGCCGATATGGAACTAATAGGAATACCCCACAGAGTTGTTATCGCCGAACGTGCTATTGCGGACGGCCAGGTAGAATACAAAGGCCGCAGCGATGAAGATTTCCAACTCATTCCGCTGGAAGAAATCTTTGAGTTTGTTCAGCGCCAGCTCGCCAGTTAGGGCTCAAGCGAGTAGGGTTTCGCACGCATGAGTACTTGGACAACGGCGCTGAGTAGTATTCTAATTGCCTGCCTATTGCTTCCCACAGGGTTGCAGGCTCAAATACAGCCAAAGAACCCGGAAGAAATTGCAGCACTGCGCACCTTCCTGGAAAAAACCATAAGCGGCGCCGACAGTTTTGACGATCGATTCGAAGCTGAGGTGTGGTTGGTGGACATGTCCAGCCGTCTAAAGCGCTATGTTAAGGACCCGGAAAAAAGACTGAGCCTATTGCGCGACATTCACTACGCCAGCGCCCAGGCCGACCTGCCACCTGAGCTTGTTTTAGCGCTCATAGAAGTAGAGAGCCATTTCGATCGCTTTGCGGTGTCCAGTGCCGGCGCACAGGGCATGATGCAAGTTATGCCCTTTTGGAAAAACGAAATTGGTCGACCGGATGACAACCTCACTGCGATTCGACAAAACCTGGAATACGGGTGTCGAATTCTGCAGTTTTACCTGCAACGAGAGAAAGGCGACCTGCACCGTGGCCTCGCTAGATACAATGGCAGCGTGGGCAGCCGGAAATACAGCGACAAAGTGTATCGAGCCTGGCTGAGTCACTGGCGCACCGCACCGCTGGACTGGTCTTCATAGCCCATGGAGCCTCACTATGAATCCACCGACTAATCTACAATTCGACAACAGCTTTCGGCGCCTGCACGCTGACTTCTATACTCCGGTCGAACCTCAGGGCCTCAGCAACCCCAGGCTGGTGTCACTCAATCAGTCATTAGCCACCCAGCTGGGTCTGGAGCCACAAGCCATCGCTGACCAGCAATCCCCTTTATTGAGCGCCTTTTCCGCTAACAGTGTACTGCCGGGATCACAGCCCTTGGCAATGGCTTACTCCGGGCATCAGTTTGGTGTGTACAACCCACAGCTGGGCGACGGACGAGGACTGCTGCTGGGCGAGATCACAAGCTCCAACTCCGCCGGAAAATCCACCCATTGGGACCTGCATCTCAAAGGTGCCGGAATGACGCCCTACTCCCGTATGGGCGATGGTCGTGCCGTGTTGCGCTCCAGCATCCGCGAATTTCTGGGTAGTGAGGCAGTTTTCGGGTTGGGAATACCCTCTACCCGAGCCCTGTGTGTACTCACCAGTGACACCCCCGTATACCGTGAAAGCGAAGAGCGCGGCGCCACCTTGGTTCGAGTCGCCGAAAGCCATGTACGCTTCGGGTCTTTCGAATTGTTCCACTACACCGGACGCCCTGATCGTGTAAAAGAGCTGGCATATTATGTAATCGACAGGCATTTCCCCCAATTCGCTGTGGCAGACAATAAAGTCGAGTTGTTACTGCGCGAAGCTGTGCAGCGCACTGCGTCACTAGTCGCTGGATGGCAGGCCCAAGGCTTTGCCCACGGAGTACTCAATAGCGACAATATGTCGATCCTGGGCGACACCTTCGACTTCGGTCCCTTTGCGTTCATCGATGACTACCAGCCCGGTTTCATCTGTAACCACTCCGACCACGACGGCCGCTATGCTTTCGACCAACAGCCCAGCATCGGCCTATGGAACTGCCATGCATTGGCGCAGGCATTGAGCAGCCTCATTCCCGAAGCGGATATCGAGGCAGCTCTGGAGCTATACCGACCCACACTGGTGCGAGACTACAGCAATTTGATGCGACGAAAGCTGGGGCTCACAAGTGAAAGAGACGAAGATCAAACAGTCGTGCAACAACTACTACACTTACTCGCAGCACAGAAACACGATTACAGCACTTTCTTCCGAGCGCTGGCAGATACTGAACAACAATCGTCCAGCTCCCAACTACGGGATAACTTTATCGATCGCGAGGCATTCGACAATTGGTTTTCGAGCTACCGAACACGGATAGCCAAAGAGGATCAGACCGACGAACAACGGCGTGAGGCGATGAACGCCACCAATCCAAAATACATTTTACGCAATTACCTCGCGCAACAAGCCATTGACGCCGCGGTGAACCTCGATAATTTTGAGGAAGTAGATACACTATTAGCGCTAGTGCAAAACCCCTTCGATGAACATGCGGGGATGGAAAAGTACGCGTCGCCAGCACCCCAGTGGGGCAAGGAGCTGGAAATCAGCTGCTCTTCATAAGGGCAGCGCTATCGATACGAACCGGGCGACTGCCCTGTCCACTTCTTAAAGGAGCGATGGAACGCGCTAGGATCACTAAAGCCCACTTTCTCAGCAACCTCGCTCACCGTTAGTCCTTCGCGAGAGAGCATTGAGATAGCGGCATCGCGCCTGGCATTGTCTTTTATCCGCTGATAAGAAGTCCCCTCCTTTTCCAAACGACGTCTCAGGGTGCGAGCCGACATACCCAACAATCCCGTTAACTGTTCAAAACTGGGCATTTCCGCGCGAAAATCACCACCGATAATTTCCCCAATGCGATGAGTGATACTCAAGGTGGCCGCGTGGGGCTCTATCACCAAATAGTAGGGAGCGAGACCGAGAAAGCCATCCAGCTCCGCTTCACTTCGAATTAACGGTGCGTCCAAGTGACGGGCACTAAAGGTGACTGTGTTACACGGTTGGTCATAGCCCACAGGACAGGGGAAAAAGTGGCGAATGCCCGCAGTGAAATCCGGTTTCGGACCCGCCGAAGTGGCATGGCTGACATCGATATGCTGACCAATCAACCAACCGCAAAACCGCAGCCACATCGACACACTACACAGCACGCTGTGCTGGTCTTCACTGGCATCCTCGCTGCAAAGGTAGCTGAGCGTCGCTTCCTTGCTCGCTTCGTCAACTTGTAATTCATTGTGAATCTCCGCGCCTTGCGGCACCCGACAGCACACATTAAATTCCATGGCCCTGCGCAGTGCGATGTGTAAATTTGCACTGCCGAGCATACTCAGCGCGAGCAAACGGGTCGTACCCGGGGGGGTTCGACCGCCAGGCATAACCCCGCCGGATTCATCTCCCAGCACCCGAAAAAGCTCCAGGCACAATCGGCTATATTGCTCACGGGACACAAACACTGTTTGTGTATCACCCGTAATGGGGTCGAAGGGGAATCGCGCAGCCTGCAATATTTCATCGACGTCTTTATCAAACGCGCGAGCCTGAACTAAAAGAGCCCGGGTGAAAGCCATGGGGACCGCTTCGTTATAGGCGTCGATGTTGGCTGGCAGCCCTTTCAAGGCAAATCCTCGCTGGTAAGAAGGCCATGAGTATAGCCCGACTCCCCGCATAAAATGAACAGCCACTTATTTCGCACAAAAATTGACAAGCGTTATCGCCGTGCCCAATATGGGGCAGAATAAAAAAGCACTATTTTCGGGGCGCTATGAACGAAAAAGACCAGTTGAGCAAGTGGAACAGGGATATCTCCAGGGCAATCGGAGCTCTGGGTAGCGATGAATTTTTTGCAGCACTTGTAAGCGCTATTAACGGTCAGGTAAAAATCGACTACCCCCAGTTTTGGCTATACCACAACGATCTGCCCCCGCGGGTTCTCTATCATGAAATTCCAGACGACGCGATTGCCGATCAAATCGATAGCTATCTGGGCGGGCCATTCAGAGAAGACCCTTTTTTCCAAACATCCATGGACAGACCCCGCTCCAAAATCTATCGCCTGTCCCGTGTTACCTCGGGAAAATTACAGAGTTCGGACTATTACCGCGATTATTACTCCGGTACCGGAACAGTCGACGAAGCAATCTATCTGGCTAAGCTACACGCAGGCAACGTTATTAATTTCAGTATGATGCGTCTGCCCGGGCGAGGCCCGTTCAGCGACGAAGAATACGAGCGCCTTTACCTGCTGGCCGAACCAGTGTCTGAATTGCTTAAGCGTCACAGCGAACTGGGTGAGTTCTCCGCGACCTACCTGATCCAGCCAGGCATTGACCACCAGATCAATCGAGCCTTCGAGACCTTTGGCTCTTCTTTACTTTCTCCACGGGAAAAAAGCGTGCTGGAGCTTATGCTCAGAGGTTATGGCACTAATGTTTCTGCAGAGCGTCTCGAAATAGCCCTTGAGACTGTACGCCGACACAGAAAAAGCATTTATCGCAAGCTGGACGTCAGTTCACAGACAGATTTATTCTCCCTTTTCATCAACTCCATGTCCTGTGTTGGTGAGGCCGCAGGAGGTGACCCACTTGCAATTTACATGGGACCGGTTTGATACCAGCCGCATAACCACAGAGCTTGCCCCAGCTGGGGTATTGAACTTGAGTGCCAAAATCATGATAGTTCTGTTTTACAGTCCAGGGTACGGTGAAATACATGTCGGTTGAAGCCGATTGGTTCCTTAGGGCTCACCCCGAGATTACTACAATTGAAGCACTCCTCCCCGATTGCAACGGCGTGATGCGTGGCAAGTGGCTGCCGCGTCATAAGCTTGGCAAAATTTTTGATGGCGAACTCAAGCTGCCAAAAACGGCACTCAGCCTGGATATCTGGGGCCGGGATGTGGAAGAACTGGTGTTTGCCTCCGGTGATGCGGACGGTATCTGCCGACCCGTAGAAGGCTCCCTACTACCTACCCC
This sequence comes from Halieaceae bacterium, assembly GCA_016744355.1. Lineage (GTDB taxonomy): Bacteria > Pseudomonadota > Gammaproteobacteria > Pseudomonadales > Halieaceae > JBALVT01. The sequence goes on along the minus strand of JADGEN010000030.1, from coordinate 20,267 downwards.
GTGGGCTGCCAGCGGACAACATGGCCAAATTATGCTGTCCATGTTCGACGCCGATGGCGCGCCTTACATGGGCGACCCTCGCCACGTACTAAAGCAGGTGGTGGCGCGGTTTCAAGAAACAGGCTGGAAACCCGTGGTGGCAGCCGAGCTGGAGTTCAGTCTGGTCACCTGGGATAACAGCACGCCACAACACACCTGCCCCTCCCCCGCGGGAAGCTCACCAGTGGGCGGCAACACCTACGGACTGGACGTACTCAACAGTCATTTTGAGATGATTGAGGACATACGGGTGGCCTGCGAATTACAGGACCTGCCCTTCGATGGCATGGTTAAGGAGTCAGCTCCTTCACAATACGAAATCAATATGCAACATGTGGACAGCCCCGTATTGGCAGCCAAGCAAATCATCCAGATGAAACGACTGATAAAAGGCGTCGCGGCCAAGCACGGCCTCATTGCCAGCTTTATGGCCAAGCCTTTCGAGGAAGAAGCAGGCAATGGCATGCACGTGCACTGCAGCGTGCTGGATGATCAGGGCAATAATATCTTCAACGATGGCACTGAAAATGGCACAGATTTGCTGCGTCACGCCATTGCAGGCTGTCTCACGTACATGCCCGACTCAACCGCCATTTTTGCCCCCACCTTCAACGCCTACCGGCGTTTTCAGCCAGGGTGCCATGCCCCTACCTTCCCCAGTTGGGGCTACGAAAACCGCACCGTTGCGGTTCGAGTACCTGCCGGAAATAACTCCGCCAGACGTCTGGAGCACCGGGTAGCCGGAGCCGATGCCAACCCCTATCTACTGTTTGCTGTGTTATTATCGTCCATGCTTGAGGGTATCAAACAGGGCATGGACCCCGGTAAACCTATCTCCGGTGATGGTTATTCTCAGGAAAAAGACTCGCTACCCGTGTATATACAGGATGCGGTCAAAGTATTTAGTGAATCAGAGTTCATCAAAGCCAATCTTGGCGGTGAGCTGCAACGCATATATGCTCTGACCAAGGAACAGGAAATTGCCGAATTCCGCCGACGCATTACGACCCTCGAATACCAGACTTACCTCGAAAAGTTATAGGCCTACGCACGCCTTTTTCAAAGGCGTAGGTCGATTTTCAACCCTCGTTTTTTCACTCCTGCTGGCCTCCCCTATGTGGGCCAGCACAGACATCGAAACACAAGGCTGCAGCCAATCTCTGGCTATGCCTATCACGGCAGATCACACCGGGTTGAATCAAAAGCTAAACGTGCTGGTATGGAACATCGAGAAGTCAGGCAACCCGGGATGGGATGCCGATCTCAACAGCCTTGGGGGTCGCAGCGACTTACTGCTTATCCAGGAAGCCTCCGTGCAGGCGGGTATAGCTACCGCTTTGCCACAGCCCCTGTATCAGGCGTTTGCAGCGGGCTATACCACGGAGAAACATGCAACCGGTGTGCTGACATTGAGCTCTGTCGAACCCAGCCTGCAATGCAATTTCACCGCGTGGGAGCCTTGGCTGGGTACACCCAAGGCCACAAACATCACTGAATACCCTATCAATGGCCTGGAACAAAGGTTGCTGGTGATTAACTTACACGCCGTGAATTTTTCGATGGGCCTGGAAGAGTTTGATGCACAGGTAGCCGCTTTAGCCCCTCTCCTTAGCCAACACCTTGGGCCGCTCATTGTAGCCGGAGACTTTAATACCTGGAGCGATGACCGCACAAAGTCGCTGGAAACATTCATGCACAGCCACCAGTTGTCCCCGGTTTCTTTTAGCCCCGATGAACGTACCCGCTTTTGGAACATGCCCTTGGATCACGTCTACCTGCGTGGTTTAAACCTTCTGGCTTCCAGCACTGTAGAAGTAGAGTCCTCGGACCACAACCCACTGATGATTACAGTAGAGGTGCCCCAGTGCTCAGATTGCACCGCGCAATCCTCGCCCTAGCTTTTTTCGGCCTGACCACTGTTGCTTCCGCCGCAGACCTACCGGCGGATCAGGAAGCGGAAATACAATATCTATTAAGTTTTGTCGAAAACAGCGGCTGCACCTTTATACGTAACGGTAGTGAAAGCAGCCCGGAAGCAGCGGCCGATCATTTACGCCTGAAATACAAACGGGGAAAGCGCTACTTCAGTACGGCGGAGCAATTTATTGACCGCCTGGCCAGTGAAAGCTCATGGACTGGCAAGAAGTACACAGTTAACTGTAGTGGAGAGGTACATGAATCCGGTGCCTGGTTACACACAGCCTTGAATGAGTATCGCAATCAACCCGATGAGCTACGCAGTCAGCTGCTTCCTCAATAACCCCGCTTTGGATCGACCACCGATAGCAGAGCATCTCCCGCCACGTAACGTTTCAGGTTTTCCCCAACCAAGATAAACAAGCGCTGGATACTACGATCAGAACGACCCGCAGCGTGCGGCGTAATAATCACCCTTGGCATAGACCATAGAGGGTGCCCCGCAGGTAGAGGCTCCGGATCGACCACGTCCAGGCCGACTCCTGCAATCTCTCCTTTTTCAAGCGCGGCGACCAGGTCGCCTGTAACAGTGGTCGCACCGCGACCGACACTAATATAATAGGCACTTGGTTTCATACTCTGAAAGAACGCGGAATCCAGCATCCCTCGAGTTCGCTCTGTAAGAGGTAGCGTGTTTATCACTACATCAGCCTGTTTGGCCAGTGTGTTAGTTTCATCCGACAAACCCACATATTCGATGTAGTCAGGCCCTTCACGACGGCTACCCCGCGTGGCCAGCACCCGCATTCCCAGCGCGTGGGCTCTTTTGGCCGCCTGCGTACCGATTCCACCCAGACCCAATACCAGTACAGTGCGCCCGGACAATTCGATGAATGTGTTCTCGGGGTTGCCCACATCACGCTGCCACACGCCTTCCTTTTGTTTCGTGTAGTGAACGTCCAGGCCACGCATAAGCATCATCATCATGGCGATGGAGTGCTCGGCCAGTGCCGGCGAGCCGATACGCTGGCCATTAGTCATGATAACTTCGCCGCTTTGAATTTTTTCCAAGCCCACACAATTTTCAACACCGGCCCAGTAGACCTGTAACCAACGCAATTTTTTGCCTTGCTGCAACAGCGTCTCATCACAGAAACCGAGCAACACATCGGCATCGGCAATTTCCGCACTCGCCTGCTCCAGGTTCTGCACACCCACCACCTCAATGCCTGGCAGGGCGCTGCTTAATGATTCCGCCTGCTTCGGATTTAGCGTGCGCACGACAATCTTCCCAGGTACTTTCCAGCCTGGAAGATCTCTGGAGGCCACCGAATATTCTCTCAGGCCCAGTTCGGCCAACACGGTCTCCGGAACGACTGGCTCAGCGGCTTGACTGACCAGGCATGACAAAAGTAGAAAAAGCAAGAACAGGGCTTTAGCTGGGCGAATCATAAAACTCTCCGAGATTATTATGGACAACTGCCTATACTGATTAGTCTGAGAGCGCGACGTTGGCACGTGCCGCTTCAGTATAGTTTCCTGCAAGACGACGCACTAGCGAAAACGCAGCCAGAAATGCCAGCACACCGAATAATATTGAGCTAACAGCTTCACCGGCCATAACTCCGCGCGCCCCATACCACGATGCCCCGAAATAGACTGCGGGGATTGTCCCAAGCGCCATTTTGGCAAAATTGAAACCCGTGGCCCAATGGGGATAGTGCAGGTTGTTAAAGCTGGCATTGGCAATGAACAAAGTGCCATTGAACATAAAGGCAGGCACCAGCCAGTGACAGTAAAACAGGATCAATTCTGCCGCATCAGGCCCGGCGGAAAATATCTCAACGATGTAATCGGCACTCAACCACAGCAGCCCCCACACCACCACAACGTACGCCCCACCAAACAGCACGGCATCAAATAGCGTAGATCGAACCCGGTCATAAAGTCCGGCTCCGGCGTTCTGACCGATAATGGGCCCCACCGCACTGGATAAGGAAAACACAGCAGCAAACGCCAGCGGTGTAATCCTGCCCATGATAGCCGCACCCGCAACGGCACCATCGCCAAACTGAGCCATTGTCATCAGTACGAAGCTTGCACCAATGGGGGTCGCCAGATTGGTCAGTACAGCTGGAATGGCTATTCGCAAGATGGCACGAAGGTTTTGTATAAATTCCTCGAAAGTCACTGCCCCCGGCAGCTTGTGAACAGAAAACAGCGCATACCAGGCCACCACAAGAACCACCACCCGGGAAACAACCGATGCCCAGGCCGCACCTTCCAGCCCCAAATCGAAAGTGAAAATCAAGATGGGATCCAGCACACCGTTAACCACCGAGCCTGCTACAGTGGCCCACATGGAACGGCGAGCATCCCCGACTGCCCGAATACCCGCAGCGGCACTCATGCCCAGCACCATCACAGGCATACTGGGCAGTAGAATACGCGCGTAGGACGTCGCATAGTCCAGAGTTAGACCTTTAGCGCCCAACAAAGCGAGTAAATCCCGCAGGTAAAACCAGGCGCAAAAGCAAATCAGTGCCGAGACCAGCGTATTAAAGATAAGTGAACTGGTACAGACCCGTCCCGCCTCATCTCGCGCTCTGGCACCCACGGAACGTGCCACCAGAGCACCCATGGCGATCTGTAGACCAATGCTCACAGCCACCAAGAAATACAACAGGGTTCCTGCAAAACCCACGGCCGCAGCCAGCTCCTGCTCGCCCAACATGGTGAGGAAAAACATATCCACCATGTCCACGCCAAACATGGCCAGCAAACCCACCGTGCTCGCACCTGTCATCACTAATACATGGCGCATGGTTGAACCTTGGGTAAATACTGCGCCAGTCATTTGTTTTTACTTAATCCTGTAGTTGCTTTCGCCAGTGCGTACCATGTGCGAGAATCGACTATCAATCAAGTTTAACGATGCTAATTCTTCTATATTCAGGGAGCGACTATGACCACCAGCGTATTTGATTTTGTTTGCCAAACAACCGCAGGTAAGGACAAACCCCTGCGCGATTACGACAACAAGGTGTTATTGATCGTCAACACCGCCTCCAAGTGCGGCTTCACGCCTCAGTTCGAAGGCCTGGAGGAGTTGTATGAAAAGTATAAAGACGAGGGGCTGGAAATTCTCGGCTTCCCCTGTAACCAGTTCGCCAGCCAGGACCCCGGCAGCAATGATGAGATAACCGAGTTCTGTCAGCTAAACTATGGCGTGAGCTTTCCGATGTTTGGTAAAATTGAGGTCAACGGCGGCGACGCCGACCCGCTGTACGAGCACCTTAAAAAAGAAGCCCCGGGAGCCCTGGGTACAAAAGCGATCAAATGGAATTTCACCAAGTTTCTGGTGGACTCATCCGGAAAAGTGTTGAAGCGTTACTCCTCAGCCACCAAACCGGCGGCTATAGAAAAGGATATAAAGAAGCTGCTGGCTTAATGCTCCCGGGTAGCGCGGAAATCGAGATCGGGCCACCTCTCCTCCATCAGTGCAAGGTTCACTCGCGTGGGAGCGAGATAGGTTAGGTGGCCGCCACCGTCTATGGATAGATGGTCCGCTGCCTTCTTGCGAAACTCTTCCAGCTTTCGGGCATCGTCACAACTGATCCAGCGGGCAGTGTAAACACTCACAGGCTCATAGTGTGCATCAACTTTGTACTCGTCCTTCAAGCGGTAAACCACTACGTCAAACTGCAGTTGACCTACAGCCCCCACAATCAGGTCGGGAGAGTTCAAGGGCGAAAATACCTGGGTAGACCCCTCCTCTGATAACTGCTGCAGGCCTTTCTGTAATTGCTTTGCCTTCAACGGATCAGACAGGCGAATACGGCGGAACAATTCGGGAGCAAAGTGGGGAATGCCGGTAAACTGCAGTTCTTCCCCTGTAGTGAATGTATCGCCGATTTGAATGGTGCCGTGATTGTGCAGGCCGATGATATCGCCTGAAACCGCCTCTTCAACCAGGTTGCGCTCACCGGCCTTGAAGGTCACTGCATCGGCAATTTTAATGTCCTTGGCCAGGCGCACATGGCGCATTTTCATGCCCTTGCTGTAGCGGCCAGAACACACCCGCATAAAGGCGATTCGATCTCGATGTCGTGGATCCATATTCGCTTGAATTTTGAACACGAAGCCAGAAAATCTTTCTTCGCCTGCGTCTACGGTGCGATCAACTGTTGCGCGATCAAGTGGCGGCGGCGCCCACTGCACGAAATCATCGAGCATTTCCCGCACCCCAAAATTGCCCAGGGCTGTACCAAAAAAAGCAGGACTCAACTTGCCCGCCAAAAATGCCTCCTGCGAAAACTCGTGGCTGGCACCACGTACCAGCTCTACTTCATCCACATAATCGTCATATTCATCGCCCAACAAAGAGCGCGCTTCCTCGCTGTCCAAGCCCACAATACGATCGTCTGCCGACAGAACGCTATTCTGGCCCGGGGTAAATTTATGGATTACGTCAGTGTAGAGGTTGTAAACGCCTTTAAAGTCTCCGCCCATGCCAATGGGCCAGTTAATGGGCGCGACCTTAAGGTTCAATACCGATTCGATTTCGTCCAACAGATCGATGGGATCTCGAATATCCCTATCCATCTTGTTCACAAAACTGAAAATGGGCGTATCGCGCAGACGACACACATTCATCAGCTTGATAGTTCTGGCCTCTACGCCCTTGGCACCATCGATAATCATCAGTGCAGAATCGACAGCGGTAAGCGTACGGTAGGTATCCTCGGAGAAATCTTCGTGGCCTGGCGTGTCGAGCAGGTTCACCGTGCAATCGTGGTAGGGAAACTGCATGACTGAGGAAGTCACCGAAATGCCTCGCTCCTGCTCCAGGCTCATCCAGTCGGAAGTGGCCTTGGGGCCCTTCTTGCCTTTCACACTGCCCGCTACCTGTATGGCACTGCCCAGCAACAATAGCTTTTCGGTTATTGTGGTTTTACCCGCATCAGGGTGGGAAATAATCGCAAAGGTGCGTCTCTTGCCTATTTCATTGGATAAATTGCTGTCACTCACGGTTCGGATCCCACTAGTACTTGTTTGTCAGCCTGAACTTTGACCCTACTGGCCAAAAGCACGCTATCTTACCTGAATAAACGTTCTCAGGCTCCTAAGCAGTAAAGGGGAATTTTACGGTAGCTGAGCAGTGGCTTTTTCCTTGGTCAGTATCAACCACACTTGGCCGATAATGATAAACATCGCGGCTCCCGACAGCAGAAAAGGGTCAATATATAACTGCTCGTTAAAAGCGAACTCTCCTTTCGACATTTTTGCCCACCCCATGAAGTTCTGGTTGGCGGCAACAACTGCTCCCATGAATCCAATTACCGAGGCGAGGTATTTCAATATCCAATGATTGGCTATTGGCAACACCATGATAACCCCCAGTATGACGATAACTGTGCGTTGAACTCTGCAATATGGGCAAATGTAGACTGCGCCGGAAAACTCCATTGCCCAAGCACCGAGCCCAATCACGATGGCAACAATGCCCAGTATGCGTTGGTGCCTTTGCCAAAAATCCAGTTCAAACAAACTCATCATGATTCGCCCTCGCGTGTATGGAAAAATAAAAACAGCAGAACAAAGTTTCGCACATTTTCCTGTAAAGGGTGAGCGTCAAGTTACGATCCATTACACTGCCAATCGAGAGTGACTATACGGAAATATTGATGATGCAAAAAAAATATGCTTCCAGCAGACCTTTACAGCGTCTCGGGATTGGTCTGGCGTTGTTGTTGATTACAGCGTGTACCAGTGTGCCCTTCGACCACCCCCGCGAGGCCTCGTATCAGGAGAAGGCCGCAACCACAGGTTCACTCTTACAACTGGACGAATCCTGGTTACAGGGGCAGAAGGAACACACCGCCGTGTACCCCTTAGGGAACGGAACTGATGCCTACCAGGTTCGCCTTGATATAATCAATCGCGCTCAGGTAACGATAGACGCTCAATATTTTCTGATCAAACCCGATGCTGCTGGAGTGGGGTTCTCGGGTGCGCTGTTGCGAGCCGCAGATCGCGGTGTACGCGTTCGCGTACTACTCGATGACATCTTTACCACGGCTGGCGATGAAGGCCTTGCCTTGCTCAATGCCCATGAAAACATACAAGTCAGATTGTTTAACCCGCTCTCACGCAAGGGTATTTCATCACTGAATTATCTGGCGGATTTCAAACGTGCAAACCGGCGCATGCACAACAAGTCGCTAACCGTGGACGGCTTGGTCACGATTATTGGCGGGCGTAATATCGCCGGCGAGTACTTTGAAATGAATCCCAAGGTAGATTTCTGGGACTTCGAGGTGCTGGCCTTCGGCGGTCTGATTCCCGAGGTTAGTGACAGTTTCGACCTCTTCTGGAACCACAAACTGACAGTGCCTATGGAAGCGTTCAAGCCAGCGACGAACAAAAGCGACTTGCAAGAGGCACGCGCGGAGATTAACTCCTGGCAGCAGGCCCACCCCGTGGATGAACTTGTAGGCGGTGGTATTATTCAAGGCCTGCTGGATCGTCGCCTGACCCCCTACTACGCCGAGGTTCACGTGGTATCGGATAACCCGGACAAACTGGTCAACCCGGTGTCGCGGGAGTTCCAGACTCTCGCGGACTCGTTGGGCGACCTTCTCGCCTCGGCCAAATCAGAGATTCTGGTGTTTTCCCCGTACTTTATTCCCAGCAAGGGCTTGGCAGAGGCACTGGTAAAGATCTCCCAACGGGGTGTAAACGTGGTGATACTGACTAACTCTTTGGCCTCGACCAACCATGTCGCCGTGCATTCAGGCTACAAACGGTATAGAAAAACCCTGCTGCGCGGTGGTGTGACGCTAGTGGAGGTCAGCGCCAGCGGCGGGCGTGCAGACTCCGATGTAATTACCACATTGCATACCAAAGCGATTCTGGTCGACCGGCAGTGGTTGTTTGTGGGGTCGCTGAATGTTGATCCTCGATCGATCGAAATCAATACCGAGATGGGGCTTATCGCCCACGCTCCGGAACTTGCCAGAGATTTGGCTAACGCGGCGCAACGGTCGCTGCGCGGTGCGGCCTACCTGGTCGAGTTAAAGCCGGACGGCTCCTTGCAGTGGCGCGCTAGCACGGTGGAAGGTGATGTGATCGTAAACAAAGAACCCGAGAGCAGCTGGTGGCGCCGCTTCAGTGCCGGTTTCTACAGTCTGCTACCTATTGAGAGCCAGCTCTAGCTATGCTTGAGCGAAGTCGTTTTTGCGCTACCAGCTGATGCAGCACCCACAGACGTGAGAGGCCCTGATAAAAGCGCTACTTTAAGTGCTCGCTGACTATTTCCAACAGGCGCTGCCCCACCTCATCCATCTCCGGGGACTTATCGGCCAGACAGTTTTTCATGGAAGTAACCTGTAAGCCCTCAAAGCCGCAGGGGTTAATACGCGCAAACGGTTCCAGGTCTAAATCTACGTTAAGCGCCAGACCGTGATAACTGCAGCCCTTGCGCACGCGTAGCCCCAGTGCCGCTATTTTATCACCGGCAACGTAGACACCAGGAGCATCCGGCCGGGCAGCTGCCTCTATGCCGTACTCTGCCAACAATTGAATCAGGCTATTTTCAATTAAATCGACCAGCGCTCTCACACCGAGCTTGTGGCGCTTGATATTTATCAGCAAGTAAAGCACCCACTGTCCGGGACCGTGGTAGGTGACCTGCCCTCCGCGATCGGCTTGTACTACCGGAATATCTCCCGGCGCCAATACGTGCTCAGCCTTGCCAGCCTGCCCTTGGGTGAACACCCCGGGGTGTTGTAACAGCCACAGTTCGTCTGCTGAATCCCTGGTGCGGGAATCGGTGAAAGCCTTCATTTGCGCCAGCGTGGTTTCATAGTCGACCGTGCCGAGCTTGCGAATAACAATGCCGGAGTCGGAGCTATCCTTATCGAGCATGTCTAGCTCCACGGCTGGCATTGACTCAAATAACCATTTTTACCAGCCCCGTGGCCAGCAGGTCTTTATGCAAGGCATCGAGTTGCTCGGGGCCTGTAGCGGTGATGGTGATGTTAAGCGAGTTGAACGTACCTTTACTGCTCATTTTTATAAGCACGGTATCGGTATCGAATCCCGGCGCGTGGCGGTGAAACACTTCGACAATAACGGACTCAAAGTCGTCGGTATTAAGCCCCAACACTTTAACGGGGTATTCGCAGGGGAACTCTATCTTTGGGGGTTCTGGCTGGGACACGTAAATATCTCCCCTTAGGCTCGATTAGGCACTGAACAAGCTGGATATCCACATGAGAATCAAATCCCACAGCCGGGCAAAAAAGCTTCCGGGCTCTATAGCCTCCAGCGCCACCAGAGGCACTTCTTCGACCACGTCCCCATTCAGCATAAGCTTGACTGTTCCGAGTTTGTCACCCAATGCCACGGGGGCAGAAATTTCCTTGTCTATTTCGACCACAGTACTGAGGCTTTTTTTCTTCCCCCGCTGCAGAGTCAATACAACGCTATCGCGCACACCTACTGAGACGTAATCTTGCTGCCCCTTCCAGATGCGCGGCTTCTCCAGCTCTTCCATTGTTGAAAAATAAGTCAGTGTCTCGAAAAACCGAAAGCCATAATTGAGCAGGCTGCGGGATTCGCTCTTACGTGAATTGGCACTCTTGGTGCCCAGAACCACTGCCACCAGGCGCATGTCACGACGTTTTGCCGATGTAACCATGCCATAGCCCGCCGCTTTGGTGTAGCCGGTTTTCAAGCCATCCACAGAGGGATCTTCTGCCAACAGGGTGTTGCGGTTGTATTGACGAATATCGTTATAGGTGAATTCGCGCTCCTTATACACCGCGTACTCTTCCGGATACTTCTGTATCAGCGAGATTGACAGGGTGGCGAGGTCGCGGGCAGTTGTTACATGGTTGGGGTCTGGAAGCCCGTGCGGGTTGACATAATTGGTGCCATCCATGCCCAGCGATTCTGCGGTACCATTCATCATGTCTGCGAAAGCCGAGACATTTCCGGCGAGGTGCTCAGCGACGGCAACGGTTGCGTCATTACCTGAAGAGATAACAATGCCGCGTTTAAGGTCACTGATAGAAACATCCATTCCGGGCTCGATCCACATCAAAGAGGAACCGTTAAACAGTGGATTTTGCGACCAGGAGTTTTTACTGACAACCACCATATCGCTATCACTTACCCGGCCTGCAGAGATTTCTCCCGAAAGAACATAAGCCGTCATCAGCTTGGTGAGGCTGGCCGGTGGTAAGGCTATATCTGCATTTTGCTCTGCCAGCACCACTCCACTGTTGGCATCGATCAGGATGTAAGCCTTGGCTGCGACCTGAGGAGGCGAGGGCACAATACTGACGCTGTTGGCCGGGAGCGAAAATACAGTAAACAGTAAAACAAGAAATAGGCGCGTCATAGCATTGGGAACCATAAAAAAGGATGGGCGAACCGGGGCAAATTTTAACCTATGCGCCGCAAGAGCGAAAGCAGGATACGGCTTAGTTCGGAGCTTCTAGGGCAAAGCCTGGGCACTGTCGTAGCCATTGGCCTGTAGTAACTCCTGCAGCTGCAACAACTCTTCTGCGTTTGCTACCGGCCCCAGCCTCACCCTGTATAGTATTTTTTCACCAGACTGCACAGTGCTGACTGCTACGTCAGTGGATACCAGCGGCTGCAGCCTGGAACGCAGTTGCTGCGCCGAAGCCTCTGCGCCAAAGGCTCCCAGTTGCAAATAACGGTAACTGCCTCCTACTGCTTCACGACGATCATCCACACCGGCAATATTCAAAATTGTGACTTCAACCCGCGCCGTGCCCTTCTTCATATAACCCAGCTTCACCGCGGCTCCATAGGACAGATCAATGATGCGGTCGGCGTGAAAAGGCCCGCGATCATTCACCCGCACCACAACGTTGCGCCCATTGTCCAGATTGGTCACCAAAGCATAGCTGGGAATTGGCAGAGTTTTGTGCGCTGCAGTAGCCTTATACAAATCGTAAATTTCACCGTTAGACGTCTTTCGGCCATTGAACTTAGCGCCGTACCAGGAGGCAATGCCCTGCTCACGGTAATTCCGGGCATCTTTTAATATCTCGTACTCGACTCCCCGCACCGTGTAGGGGCTTTTATTGCCAGCGGCTAAAATCGGGTCTGCCCTGGGCACAGCATCTTTTACCTCACTAGCCTTGATAGACTGCAGGGGCGCGCTGTCGCTAAGCTCGGAGTCAGCTTGTTTACTCGAGGGAGCACAGGCAATCAGCGCCAGACTCAACAGCAACAAGCATCCAATTTTAGCGAAAGACCTCATTCCTCTATCTGCGCCGCCAACAACTGACTCAATTGGTAGACGCTCATGGCGTACATGGAGCTGTGATTGTAGCGCGTGATCACATAAAAATTGTGTAAACCAAGCCAATACTCATGGCCTTCCTCCACTTCAAACTTGATGGCGGTGGCTGACGCATTAGAGTCCAGTGGTGGCTCAGGTGGCTGCGCTACAGAAATGCCGGCTTGTGCGTAATCGTCCAGCGTCCTTTTCGGCTTAAGGCCGTCATTGAATAAGTTTTCGGGCACCATACCTTCTACCTTAGCGCCCACAATCACCGCTTCGCCTGGCTTCCAGCCGTGTTGCTTGAAGTAATTCGCCACGCTGCCTATGGCATCTACCGGGTTGTTCCAGATATCAATTTTGTCATCGTCATCAAAATCGATCGCATAAGCGCGGTAGCTACTTGGCATGAACTGCCCATAGCCCATAGCGCCGGCGTAGGAACCTTTAATATCGAGAGGCTCAACGCCCTGCTCACGACTCAATATAAGATAACTCTTAAGTTCCTTAGTGAAAAAGGTGGACCGTTTTGGATAGTCAAACGCCAAGGTGGACAGGGCGTCCATCACGCGATAACTCCCCGTAATTCGTCCGTAGTAAGTCTCCACCCCCATGATCGATAGAATGATCTCCGCAGGGACCCCAAACTGCTGTTCGGCGCGCAGAAAGGTTTGTTTGTGCTTAGCGAAAAATTCTACACCTTCCCTCTCCCGCTTATCGGTGACAAAGATTTTCCGATATTCGTACCACGCCTTTGTCTTCTCCGCTGGGCGAGACATGGCCTTTAGGATTGACTCTTTACCTTCTACCTTGGCAAACAGGGTTATCAGCTCAGTTCGATCAAAGCCCTCCTCCTGCACGAGCTCATCAATGAGAGTTAGTGTTGCCGGATTTGCCGCATAGTTCGCACTGGGAGCCAGCTCCCCTGCCACGACAAATGCAGACCAGATACCCATCAGGGCTACACCAATTTTCAGGACTACTGACATAAGAGAAACTCATTTTTATTCTGAAGTAAAAAGTAAAAAGCGCTGCCGAACCAACTCACACAGTCACCATTCGACGCTCAGTGCTCACTGCCATTAGTATGCCAAACCCCGCCATCAGGGTCACCAGTGAAGTACCACCTGCACTCACCAGAGGCAAAGGCACACCCACCACAGGCAATAAGCCTGCAACCATGCCCATATTAACAAAGATATAAACAAAAAACGTCAAGGTAAGGCTCCCGGCAATCATTCTGCCAAAACTGGTCTGAGCCTGTACCCCAATCCAGAAACCGCGCAATAATATGAGTAAATAGAGCCCCAATAAAATGAGGACACCACGCAGGCCGAACTCTTCTGCCAGAACCGCTATAATAAAATCTGTGTGGCTCTCTGGCAAAAAGTCCAAGTGTGATTGTGTGCCATGCATCCAACCCTTGCCCGACCAACCACCTGAGCCTATCGCCGTTTTTGATTGAATAATATTCCAGCCCGCGCCCAATTTGTCACTATCAGGATTGAACATGGTGAGAATACGCTGCTTCTGATAATCCTTTAGTACAAATTGCCAGGCCGGCCAAGCCGAAGAAACAGCAGCTACCACTGCGCCAAAAATGTAGCGCCAGCCGATACCCGCCATAAATAGCACAAACAATCCGCTGGCTGCGATCAACAAAGCGGTTCCGAGGTCGGGCTGGCGAAGTATCAGGAATGCTGGCACACCTAATAACGCGAGCGAGCCCAGCAAATACCTCAGCTGGGGCGGCAAAGTACGATCTGCCAGATACCAAGCTAGAGTGAGCGGCACGGTGAGCTTCATGATTTCAGAGGGTTGGAAGCGAAAACCAGCAATTTCCAGCCAACGCTGCGCACCTTTGGCCCCTACCCCAACAAAAGCTACAGCCACCAGCGCTGCAATACCCATCGCATATAACCAGGGTGCCCAGCGAGCAAAGCGCTGCAGGCTCACCTGTGCGGCAGCAATCATCAGTACATAGGCTATGAGGAAAAAACGCCCCTGACGTATAACCGCACTCATTTCTCCGCCCGATGCACTGTAGAGCACAAACAGACCGTAGCTTGTTAATGCCATCAGCAGAAGCAGTAACGGCACGTCGATATGAAAGCGCATGGCCAAGCTGGGAGCCCGGGCCATGTCGGAAGACCCCTGTGGCAGTTGCCTGACGTAATCGCCCATCAGCCGGCATCTCCTAACAACCAGGTATCGATTACTTTGCGCGCAATAGGTGAAGCCGCACTGCTGCCGCCACCGTTTTCAACAATAATAGCCACTGCGATTGTGGGTGCCTCCAAGGGCGCAATAGCAATGAACAAGCCGTGATGACGATGCCGTTCATCGACTTCGTCCTCTTTATAGATCTCACCTTGAGCGATACCAATCACCTGCGCTGTGCCGGTTTTTCCACCCATTTCATACTGTATACCTTTTGCGAGCGCCTTGGCAGTCCCCTTGTTCTCATGCACAACCGCGCGCATTCCGCCATAAATGGCGTCCCAGTAGGCATCTTCGGTGACAATAGGCTCTAGCGGGGGAATGACGATAAGCTCATCGTTGATTGACCTGACAAATCGCGGCGGATGGCGAACACCCCGCGTTGCAATAACACTGGTTGCCATGGCTAGCTGTATGGGCGTACTGAGCATATAACCCTGCCCGATCCCCGCACTGATTGTCTCTCCGGGATACCAGGGCTGGGCCCTCGCCTCCCTCTTCCAGCGGGTTGAGGGCAATACACCACGGCGCTCACTGGTGGTATCCAGGCCGGTACGTTCACCAAAACCAAAGGGGTGAAGATAGTCATACATCCGGTCTATTGTCAGCTTGCGTGCCAAGTCATAAAAATAAGTGTCACAAGACTCGCGTATAGCCATATGCATATCAACCTCGGGCGCATGGCCTGTACCGCGAATACGCAATATCCAATCGCGGTAGCGGTGTGAATCACCAGGCAGGCGATACCACCCCGGGTCGGGCACTGTGGTTTCTGGTGTCACCAACCCGGATTGCAATCCGGCCATGGACATCATCGGTTTTATGGTGGACCCGGGAGGATACTGGCCTTGCACAGCGCGATTAAATAAAGGCACATCCGGGGAATCACGCAACGCACTATAATCCACCGAGCTGATGCCATTGACGAACAAATTGGTATCAAAACCCGGCGTTGAAACAAGCGCCAACACACCTCCTGTTAGGGGGTCGATAGCCACCACTGCCCCCCGCCTATCACCCAGTGCATCAAAGGCGGCCTGCTGTACAGCAATATCCAGATGCAAAGTGAGATCCGTGCCCGGCGTGGGATTGTGTCGCTCAAGCACACGCAACACCCGGCCGTGAGCATCGGCCTCTACGTTCTGGAAACCGGCATCACCATGTAGAATATCCTCATAGTATTTTTCCACCCCGACCTTGCCCACATGGAATGTACCGCGGTAGTCCTCCTCGTCCAGATCGTAACTTTCGCGCTCATTAATGCGACCGACGTAGCCCAGAGCGTGAGAAAACAACTCACCATGGGGGTAATGCCGTAATAAGCGGGCGTCCACAACCACTCCGGGCATGCGGTAGCGGTTGACAGCCAGGCGTGCTCGCTCCTCTTCTGTCAGACGAAAACGCAGCGGCACGGCTTCATAAGCCCGACTCCACTTTCTTTTTTTGCGAAAATTATCCAAATCGGATTGTGAGATTGGCAGCAGCGTTTGGATTTCCGTGAGGGTAGCCTCCAGGTCTTCGACCCGTTCACTCACGATAGACAAAACATAACTGGGTCGGTTGTCTGCCAACAGAACGCCATTGCGGTCGAAAATAAGCCCCCGCTTGGGTGGCAAAGACTGCAGTTGCACCCGGTTGCGCTCGGACTGCACCTTGTAGACTTCGTAATCTGTTATCTGCAAGCTGAAGTAGCGCATCAGAACAATGCCCAAACACCCCAGCACAATGAGAATAGCCAGCACGGTTCGCGCACCGTAGATTCGCACCTCACGGTTCTGGTCTTTTATCGCTATCGAGTGGGGCATGGTTCGGCTGAGCCTGGCCTAACTATCTAAACGCGATGATACGGGTGGTTGACGGTAATTGTCCAAGCCCGATACAGCTGTTCGGCTAATAAAACACGTACAAGGGGGTGAGGCAGGGTTAAATTGCTCAAAGACCAGCGCCCATCTGCCCGTGCCAGACACTGCGGTGAAAGCCCATCAGGACCGCCAATCAGCAAACTGTAATTGTCGCCAGACATTTGCCAATCACCCAGTTGCTGTGCAAGTTCTTCAGTGGACCAACTTTTGCCGTTTACATCCAGCGCTATAACCTTGTCGCCAGCGGGAATGAACTTGAGGATTTGCTCTCCTTCACGCCTGCACAAGGCCTCGGCATTGTTGTCTTTGCCGCGCTTCGCCAAGGGGATTTCACGCCATTGGACTTTAAGCTCTCTGGGCATTCTCACCGTGTAATCCTGCACACCCTGTTCAACCCAGGCGGGCATTTTGGTACCAACCGCGATAATGCTGAGGCGCACTTTAATCCAGTTCTTCGCTAGTAGCCGAGTCACTGTCACGCTGGGAAGAGTGGGCGGTCCACAGGCGTTCCAAGTCGTATAAATCACGCGCATCAGGCATCATCACGTGCACTACCACGTCACCCAGATCAACCAACACCCAGTCACCGGTTTTTTCACCTTCTATACCAATAATATGGATGCCATTTTTCTTCAGCTCAACCGATACATTATTTGCCAGTGATTTGACGTGGCGAGAAGAACTGCCACTGGCAACCACCATATAGTCCATCACATCAGTAAGCTCGGACACATCCATTGTGACCACGTTGATGGCCTTCAAGTCACCCAGAGCCTCCTCGGCCAGACTGGCCACCTGTGCAGATTTCATAGGCGCAGCTTTATCCACCATGTGATATTTCCCGTGTCATGTCCTTTCCCTTTTTTTGATTTCGTAGAGCCCATGCTCTTCAATATAGTCTAACACCGGCTCGGGCATCAGATATCTCACCGACTGCCCGCTCGCCAGCAGGTTTCGAATTTCAGTGGACGAAATAGCCAGGGGGCGCAATTGCTCGATATAGACGCTGCCCGATGCCTTCTCGACCAGGCCATGCGGTTCATCCAGTGCATGCTGTGCCAGCCACTGCGACACTTCACCCTGCTCTGGCAACTGCCAACCCGGGCGAGCGATAACCAGTACATGTGCCCAATCCAGTATTTCTTCCCATCGATGCCAGCTGTTGATACCTAATACCGCATCACAACCCATCACCAGATTCAAACTGACGCTTTCTCCCAGCTCCGACCTAAGCTCCATCAGACTGTCTATGGTGTAGGACGGTCCGTTACGCTGTAATTCCCGACCGTCGTACATCAGCCGGGACTCTCCCTTCACTGCCAATTCAACCATGGCCGCGCGCTGCTGTGCGCTGCAATGAGGCATCGCCCTATGCGAGGGAACAGCGCATGGCATCAGGCGCAACTGGCTCAGGTGCAACCGTTCACATAGCTCCAGAGCGGAGCGCAAATGGCCATAGTGTATGGGATCAAAGGTGCCGCCAAAGACTCCGACAGCGCTTAATTGCGTACTGCTCAACGGCGCACCTGCCCCTCGCCAAACACTACATATTTTCTTGAGGTGAGCCCCTCCAAACCAACCGGCCCACGCGCATGTAATTTATCGGTGGAGATACCGATCTCAGCACCCAGGCCGAATTCAAAACCGTCGGCAAAGCGGGTGGAGGCATTAATCATAACTGAGCTTGAATCTACTTCACGCAGAAACCGCATAGCGTGGCCGTGATCACTGGTCACAATGGTATCGGTGTGTTGGGAGCTATAGGTGTTGATGTGAGCTATGGCGTCATCCAATCCCGCAACCACTTTCACTGACAAAATAGGCCCCAGGTATTCTTCATACCAGTCCTGCTCTGTGGCATGCGTAATCTCAGGCAACACTTCGCGGGTTTGCGAGCAACCACGCAGCTCAACACCCAGCTCCCCATAACGGGCGGCCAATCTGGGTAACACCTGCGCTGCTCTGGCCTGTGCCACCAACAAGGTCTCCATGGTGTTACAGGTACCGTATCGCTGTGTTTTTGAATTGATCGCTATGTTTAATGCCATTTCTTCGTCTGCGCTGTCGTCGATAAACACATGACAAACGCCATCGAGGTGCTTTATGACAGGCACTCTCGCATCGGCACTGATGCGCTCAATCAAACTCTTTCCACCACGGGGAATAATGACGTCTACGTACTCGGGCATAGTGATCAATTTACCCACTGCGGCTCGATCGCGAGTGTCAACAACCTGCACCGCCGCCTCTGGCAGCCCGGCGCTGCGCAGCCCCTGTTTCAGGCAGGCCGCTATCGCACAGTTGGACGCCAGCGCTTCAGAGCCTCCGCGGAGAATCGTGGCATTGCCAGATTTGAGACACAGGCTAGCCGCATCAACGGTAACATTGGGCCTGGACTCATAAATGATGCCGATAACACCCAAAGGAACCTGCATGCGGCCCACCTGAATGCCACTGGGCATGTATTTGAGGTCGCTGATGCTGCCCACGGGATCGGCCAGTGCCGCTACTTGCGACAAGCCCTCCAGCATGGAATCAATGCGAGCCGGAGTGAGTTCCAGCCTATCCATCAAAGGCGCCGACAGGCCATTGGCCCGGCCGCGCTCTAGATCCTGCGCATTGGCATCGGCCAATTCAGCTCTAGCGTTATCCAGGGCGTCACGCGATGCCAGCAGCGCGCTGTTTCTGACAGCCGTAGAAGAAGCGGCGACTAACCGGGATGCCTCACGTGCTGAGCGCCCCAGCGCCTCCATGTATTGACTGATGTCCATATTAACCAGCTTGACTTGTGTGATCCGCGATTATACCCGAACACGAAAATGGATGTGCTATGCAGAAGTGGTGGTGTGTGTGACATGAGAATGAGAGTCCCGCGAAAATGCGGGACTGGTATTCAAACAAATGGTTACTACAGCGCGCCAGAATTTTCTGACAAATACGCTGCAACGCCATCAGGTGATGCATCCATACCCTTGTCGCCTTTGTTCCAGCCAGCCGGGCATACTTCACCATGCTCATCGGTGAACTGCAGCGCCTCAACCAGGCGAATAAGTTCGTCAATATTGCGCCCCAACGGCAGGTCATTGACCACCTGAGAGCGTACATCGCCCGCCTTGTCGATGATGAAAGCGCCACGGAAAGCAACACCGCCGTCAGTTTCTACGTCATAAGAACGGCAGATGTCATGGTTTACATCGGCAGCCATGGTGTAGGTGACCGGACCAATACCACCTTTGTCCACTGGCGTGTTGCGCCACGCGTTGTGCGTAAACTGTGAGTCGATTGATACTGCCACCACCTCTACGCCTAATTCACGAAATTTGTCCATGCGATGATCCAGGGCTATCAGTTCCGATGGGCACACAAAGGTAAAATCCAACGGATAAAAGAAAACCATGCCATATTTTCCGGCCATTGCTTCAGACCGCTTATAGGAATCTACGATTTCTCCATTACCCAATACAGCCGCCACATCAAAATCCGGTGCTTGCTTGCCAACTAAAACGCCCATAGTTTTTCTCCAATTTAGTAAGTGTAAAAAAGGTGCTCACGCACCGTGTAAGCCAAACATCAAGCCTGGTCAGGCGCCGCGCTTGCAGATTCTTTGATCAGCGTTTGCAACTCGCCGTTCTCATGCATCTCAGTGATAATATCGCAGCCGCCAATCAGCTCACCGCCTACCCACAACTGGGGAAAAGTAGGCCAGTTGGCATATTTCGGTAAATTAGCGCGCACCTCCGGGTCGGACAAAATGTCCACATAGGCAAAGCGCTCTCCGCAGGCCATCAGAGCCTGCACTGTACGGGCAGAAAATCCGCACTGGGGCTGGTTTGGAGAACCCTTCATATAAAGGAGTACGTTGTTGTTCTCAATTTGCTGCTTAATTGTATCGATGATATCCATGTTTA
>JADGEN010000309.1 GCA_016744355.1 Halieaceae bacterium | reverse complement strand
TCCTCGGTAACTGCGGCGATGGTGCATCGTGCGATTGGCGATCAGCTGACCTGTATATACGTCAATAACGGACTTATGCGTACCGGTGAGTCCCGATCGATCCTTAAGTTTTTCAAAGAGAAAAGCAAGCTTAACGTTATCGATGTTGATGCAACTGATTTCTTTCTTTCGGAGCTTGCTGGAATTGATGATCCCGAAATAAAGCGCAAGAAAATTGGGCTTGGATTTATAAAAATCTTTGAAGATGAAGCGGGAAAAATTGGTGATGTTGACTATCTCGCCCAGGGAACACTGTATCCTGATGTTATTGAGTCGGTTTCTTTCAGAGGCGAGGCACCGATTAAATCGCACCACAATGTTGGTGGGTTGCCCGAGGTGATGAAACTTGAGTTGATTGAACCGCTGCGCGAATTGTTTAAAGATGAAGTGCGTGAACTTGGGCTTGAACTGGGATTGCCTGAAGAGGCAATTCATCGCCAGCCGTTCCCTGGACCAGGGTTGGGAATACGGATCATGGGCGAGATAACCAAGGAACGACTGGAT
>JADGEN010000308.1:292-557 GCA_016744355.1 Halieaceae bacterium | reverse complement strand
GCTTGTTCCAAGTGAATGCGCTGATCTTCGTTTAGCCGTGTGCTATATGTTGTGGTCTTTTCAGCCGGTGCTTTCTTTTGTGTCTTCTTTTTTGCCATGACGACTCCTTGTTGGGAGTAGGATAGCGGGTGTTTCATAAAATTGCAAATGAAAACAAATTAAATCATCTGAAAAACACACCCGCCGTGCCCCGTGATTGCCCAGGCGTTTGGCGATGGGCAATCACGGGGCACGGCTCGATGATTATCTTGATGGTTGGTTCAAA
>JADGEN010000308.1:0-282 GCA_016744355.1 Halieaceae bacterium | reverse complement strand
AAAATATGTTACCTAAAGCGTCACCTATTTTGTGCAAAACATGGTCAATTGGGGTAGCATGGTAACGTCTAAGCAGATGCTGTATCTGCTTGAGTTTACGCTAGTTCCAGCGTACACAGAAGTTTGCGGATTTCCCCTCTCGGTCCCTCATAACCCGGAGGTCGTTGGTTCAAATCCAGCCCCCGCTATTGCTCGCTCAAATTCGGCTTTATCGACCGATACCTCAGAACTTTGGAGCCGTCAGGCACGGCCTAGGATTTGGGGGACAGGTCAGGTAAGTGC
>JADGEN010000307.1 GCA_016744355.1 Halieaceae bacterium | reverse complement strand
GTATTCAATAGACTCTTCTATTGATAGTTTGTTGTTGTGGTGATAAAAGTTTTGAAATCGTGATTTCATTTAATTTCTAATAATTTTTTATCTTCTAATCTATATATTTTATCACACATATTAGCTATCTCTTCATCATGAGTAACAAGAACTAATCCTCTATTATCACTACTTATATACTCTAATAAGACTTTCATTACAAGTCGTGCAGTTGTTTTATCAAGATTACCTGTGGGTTCATCGGCAAAAATAATATTTGGTTGCTTGTTTAATACTCTTGCAATTGAAACTCTTTGTTGTTGTCCACCTGATAAATCTGATACTTTTTGAGATACCACTTTATCTATCTCTAGCTTTTCTAAAAGTTTTGTATCTTGAGGAGTATTGGATAAAATTCTAGCTATTTCTATATTCTTTAATCCGTTCATACCTTTAAAAAGATAGTGAGATTGAAATATCATACCTATTTTATATCGTCGTAGTTTTATTAAATTAGATTCACTAATATTGTAAACATCTTCATTTAAGAGTTTTATATTTCCAAAGGAGGGTTTTAGAA
>JADGEN010000306.1 GCA_016744355.1 Halieaceae bacterium | reverse complement strand
CCCCTTTCGGGACCGGCGCGCCCGGGCTTCTGTCGTTTTACAGGAGCAACAAAATGGTAGTACGCAACACAACAACCCGTTCCCTATTGGCAGTGGCGGTTATGGGCGTCAGTGCAGTGCCGGCTTTCGCCCAGAAAAGTTCGCCCACCGATTTCACCAGCATGTTCACGGACGGTAAGACCTCCTTTAATTTCCGCTACCGCTACGAATATGTGGATGACGACGCCAAGAGCCGCAATGCCAAGGCGTCCACACTGCGTTCCCGGCTCACCTTTACGTCTGCGCAATACAAGGGATTTTCCTTCCTTACCGAATTTGACGATGTCACTGCAATCGGCGATGACGATTACAACTCAACCGCCAATGGCAATGTCGAGTACCCTGTTGTTGCGGACCCGGAGGGTACTGAAGTCAATCAGGCATGGGTGAAATACGCGGTGGGTGATGCCTCAGGCGCCTACGGCAGACAACGCATACTTCACGGCAGCCAGCGCTTTATAGGCGGCGTGGGCTGGCGTCAGAACGAGCAGACCTACGACGGCTTTCGCGCCCTGTACAAG
>JADGEN010000305.1:269-563 GCA_016744355.1 Halieaceae bacterium | reverse complement strand
TAATAGCCTTTGCCATAATACGGGCAATAGTTGTTTTGCCAACTCCACGAACACCGGAAAAAAGGATAGCGTGGGCAACTCTTTTACGGACAAGACTATTGCGCAGAGTTTTGACAACCGGAATTTGACCAACAACTTGAGTAAAGTCCTGGGGCGTGATTTCCTGGCAAGAACCAAATAGGACATAAGAGAGAGCCAATCCAAAAGAAAAACGAGATAAGAAACAAATCCAAACAAAAAAAAAGCAACAATAACTGTTTAACAGAGCTGAAGGCCGGGTGGTCTGTGATAAAT
>JADGEN010000305.1:0-259 GCA_016744355.1 Halieaceae bacterium | reverse complement strand
GTGTTGCAGGTTTGTTTGTTTTTGTCTTGGCACAATAGTTCACTTTGCAATAAGGCACAAACGAACGAAGGTGCGGCGCTGTTGAACTGTTATAAAGAAATGATAGCCGGGCGGTCTGTAACACATCAGAGGGTTCATTACCGTTGCTCCCTTCCAGGCCTGGCGGAGTTCATGATCTCTAATTGTACAGGACCCGACTATCAAAAGCAAAATACACAACCCTCTGGAACCCGTCAAGAGGATTTCACTGAGTAGGAGG
>JADGEN010000304.1 GCA_016744355.1 Halieaceae bacterium | reverse complement strand
AGCACATGCCACACCAGACAGCATGGGAATAAAACTCTTGCCGGTCAGGCCGAAAGCGCGCAACGGACGGTGGCAAATTACAGCTGCCCTGGAAAGATAACCGGAGTCTTCCAGCATGCCCACCATTAGGGTCAGCACAAATATCTGCGGCACAAAAATCAAAAAAGCTCCCAAGCCGCCAAAGATAGCGCCGTCGAGAAAATCGTATACAACCGTGTTGCTCACGTGCGGCAAAATAAGCGAAGACAGCCACAGCAGAGAATTTTCCACAGCGTCCATAATGGGCGCGGCCCAGCTGAAAATTGACTGGAATATAAAATACATGATGAGAAGAAAGCTGATTCCGCCTGTTACCGAGCTGAGGAAGAATGCATCAGCACGCGAATGCGTTTTTAGCAGTAAATCACCCTTGGGCCCAAATTTACGAGACAGCTGTTCGGCGTCGTTACGAAAAGCATTGTCGTCACGGCCGATAATATTGGGGTCGCTAACGCCCGCTGCGGGCCTGGTGCCTACGGCCAGATCTTGCCTTGCGAGCAGCTGCTCCAACTCGCCGATGCCCTCCCCTGTTT
>JADGEN010000303.1 GCA_016744355.1 Halieaceae bacterium | reverse complement strand
GGGTATCACAGCGTGCTCGGGCAGAGTGTAGCTGTCGCGGGCTGTGATGTAGGTGGTTTCCTCAGTGGGAAGAATGGCCACAATTTCGTCGTCCCGCAAAGCGATGCTAAAGCCGGTGAGTACATCGCCCTCGGGTATCACGGGAATGATCCACCCCGGGTGAATCAGGGTATCCACAAATTCAGGCAATGAGCTCATGACGCGCGAAATCCTGTGATGGGTAACTGTTTATCTGCTTTGCGCGGAAGTATACCTGCAAATAGCCAGAATGCTGTAAAAACGTGGCGGCAAAGGCTCATTTTCCGTATAATCCGCGGTTCATATTTAAGCGAATGTAATGGCAATTATTTAGGCACTGTCCCGGGCTGGGCTGGTAGCGCCTGGCAGGACACGCCGTGAATCCATCCATGGAGGCTCGGCAACAGCATTCATGCTGTTGACGGTCCTGCCAGGCGCTACCAGCCCATCCCTTTCTTCACTTAAATATGCGTCATTGCGTTCAAATTGCTTTAAGGAAACCGTAGTACATGGGTGAAATAGCAAAAGAAATTGTTCCGGTAAATATTGAGGACGAGCTCAAGC
>JADGEN010000302.1:262-590 GCA_016744355.1 Halieaceae bacterium | reverse complement strand
GTCCCACACCAACCTGTAAATCAACACGTGGTAGATAACCAGACCTAGCAACACTCAAACGCTCTTTTGAAGCACTGTAGTCGGATGCACTTATCTTTAAATCAGGAGAGTTTTTTAGTGCTTCTAAAATTAGCTCATCAACTGTATAAGTATCTTTAGCATTTAAACTTAGTGCTAAGAGTAGTGAGAGGCTGTATTTAAGTAGTTGCAATTTCATTATATCGACTCCCTTCTGGAAATTTCATCTTCTACGCTCACAAACTTTTCCCGCATAGATTCAAGAAGAACATAGAGAACTGGTACAAAAAGAGTAGAGATGAATGTTGCA
>JADGEN010000302.1:0-252 GCA_016744355.1 Halieaceae bacterium | reverse complement strand
ATAATCGCTCTAAAACGCAGACTACCTGCGTTTATTGCCGCATCTATTATACTGACACCACTCTCACGTTGCTCTTTTGCAAACTCAACGATAAGAATGGCATTTTTTGCAGCAAGGGCTACGAGTAAAACAAGACCGACTTGTGCAAAAGTGTTTAATGGAATTCCAGACCAGTTGAGACCTGCGACTGCACCAGCAACTACCATAGGAACCGAGAGTAAAATCATTAAAGGAAGTATCCATGATTCATAC
>JADGEN010000301.1 GCA_016744355.1 Halieaceae bacterium | reverse complement strand
GGGTAACGTCTTGCGTGATTACCTTACAGATTTGTTCCCTATTTTAGAGCTTGGCACATCGGCAAAAATGCTGTCGATAGTGCCAATGCTGGCAGGTGGCGGTATGTATGAAACCGGCGCGGGTGGCTCTGCGCCAAAGCACGTGCAACAAGTTGTTGAAGAAAATCATCTGCGTTGGGACTCGCTGGGAGAATTTCTGGCGCTAGCGGTCTCACTTGAAGATCTAGGTGTTAAGAACAATAATTCTGCAGCGACTATTTTGGCAACTTGCTTAGATAAGGCGACAGAAAAGTTATTAGAGAATAATAAATCACCTTCACGTAAAACGGGCGAGCTGGATAATCGCGGTAGTCATTTTTATCTTGGCATGTATTGGGCGCAAGAAGTGGCGGCACAGCAAGATGACCCCGCATTAGCCGCGCAATTTGTGCAAATGGCTAAGGACTTAGCGGCCAGTGAGCAGGCGGTTATCAATGAGCTAAAAGCTGTACAAGGTGTGCCCGCGGCGCTGGATGGTTATTATCATGCAAACCGCGAGACCGTTAAGCAGGTAATGCGACCTAGTAAAACGTTAAACGGCTTGTTAGCAGAGC
>JADGEN010000300.1 GCA_016744355.1 Halieaceae bacterium | reverse complement strand
TCATAATGCTGACCCAGGGTTACGAACGAAACAGTTGGACCGCCCGTGTAAAGGGTATTATCCGTTACAAGTTGGAGCAAATGCCCGAGCTGAACGAAGTCGCCAATCAACTGGATGTACACCCACAAACCTTAAGACGCAGACTTTCCAGCGAGGGTACAAATTTTAAGGAAATAAAAAACCAGCTGCGCCGCGACACCGCCCTGCACTTTCTGGGCAAACAGGGCCTGAGTATTGAAGAGATTGCCCACCGAGCGGGGTTTTCAGAATCCAGTGCTTTCATACGCGCCTTTAAAGGCTGGACGGGCGTCACACCCTACTCCTACCGCAAAGGACTCTAGGGCGTATAAACTAACTTCCCCCTGCAGCGCACACAATGATAAGCACAGTTGCGCCGCTGCACCCTGTTGTGACGCGTAGCAGACACATTGTGCGTCTGGCAGGGACATTGGTAGCGATGCCGCGTTTGTCGACGTTGCGGTATGCCATCGAGATTCAGGTCAAAGGTCACCCCCGCATCGGCGCCAAATTCTGCCATCACGCCCTGCCACTCCAGTCCATGCGGCTTTACCCTGTGCAGGCCGTAAACCTGGTCGACGACAAAATGTGCGACCTCATGTGGCA
>JADGEN010000002.1 GCA_016744355.1 Halieaceae bacterium | reverse complement strand
GATAAACAGTTATTTCTCAAGAATAATGCTTATATTCATGAGAGTATTCCGTATGCTAGAAAAAGCATATTTTACCAAAACGAGGACAGCATGGGCTCAGCCGTCGAAAGATCAGTAAGCACCTGAAATGAACACCACCACTGCACAGCTTATTGTGGCTGTTCTTGCTGTTTTTCTTATCTGCGGCCTGCCCTTTTCACAGGCGTTGGCTGAAAATGAACTCCCGATTTGTAGCCAGGCAAGCGTACGGACCCATTCCGATGAGTTTCAATTTACTCACTCTCTTGAACACGACGCCCTGACCAAGGACATTCCCGCCGGATCGATCATTGGAAGTATTCGCCTGCGCAGACTATCAGTTTTTGATTTGCAAGACCCCGCTGAAGATAAGTGGCTATATCGGCTGGCAAACAAGTTCCACCCCACCACTCGTGAATCTGTTGTTTTTAGTCAGTTATTGGTAACCGAGGGCGATGAATATAATCTCGCGAGACTAGACGAATCCGAACGTATTCTGCGCCAACTTCAATTTATTTATGACGCTACCGTCAGGCCCTGGCGGGTATGTGGCAAGGTTGTTGATATAGAAGTTATAACCCGGGACACCTGGACTTTTTCTCCCGCCATTTCTTTTTCCCGCAGTGGCGGAGAAAACAGCTATGCCCTGGGTGTGAGTGAGCGCAATTTCCTCGGAAGCGGTAAAGAGGTCGCTCTGAAGGCCGTGGGAAATGAAGAGCGCTCCGGGGTATTGTTCATCTACGATGATCCCGCCGTACTGGGCAGTCGCTGGAAAATGCACCTGGGGTTTAACGAAAACGACGATGGTTATGACAGGAACCTCTTGCTTGTCCGCCCTTTTTTCTCGGTCTATGAGAAATATTCTGCAGGGCTGTATCTTCAGCAGTATGAACTGGAGGAGAAGAACTGGTTTCGCGGAGAGGAATTTGCAGAATTTGATCACGAGGGAGAACATATTCGGGTGTTCGGCGGCACAGCACTGGATGCACGCGAACAGCACCGCGTTGAACGCTTATTATTCGGCTACCATCGCGAACAGAATAGCTTCGATTACAGCGACTCCAACATTCCTCCGTTGCAACTCCCGCCCAGCCGGGACTATTCCTATCCATTTATTGGCTATCAATCCACAGAGGATAAGTACAGCAAAGTCAAAAACATCAATTATCTCGGCCGGACGGAAGACTTATACGTCGGTGAAAGCTACGAGTGGACTCTTGGCTGGTCGGATGAAAGCTTAGGTGCTAGCCAGGATCAGTTAGTGATGAACGCGCAGTACTCCAATACGTTGCTAGCGCTACCCGAGCACTTGTGGCTGGCCAGCACGACGTTAACCGGATACTACAGCTTTGAAGAAGAGGAATTTGAGAACCTGTGGTGGAGCGCAAACACACGTTATCACATGAAACAATCAGAAAAATGGGCGCTATTTGGGCAGCTGCGAGTCGACTATACGGACGGACTCACAACAGACAAGCAATTAGTTCTGGGCGGAGAAAATGGCCTGAGGGGCTATGACCGCAACTATCAGATTGGTGATCGCTCCTTCGTTTTCAATATGGAACAAAGATACTACTCAGACTGGCACCCGTTTAGGCTGGTGCGAGTTGGAGGCGCTGTGTTCTTCGATGCGGGTCGCGCCTGGTTCAGGAATCGGGACAACGGTTCGAATGGCGACACATTAGCCAATATGGGCCTGGGCCTACGTTTCAATTCCAGCCGCACACAAAAAGGCAGCGTAGTTCATATAGATCTCGCTTTTCCGCTGGTTAAAGACCAGTACGTCGATGACGTTCAGTTTCTAATCTCAGCTAAAAAGGTATTCTAAGGTGATAATGTCTCGGCATAAACAGCTTAAAGTGAAATATCCCATTGTACGCGAAACCGGCTATCCGATTTATCTACGCCCTGCTCTTCGATAGTCAGATAGGACATGTCTACAGTCAGCTTGTTGCGGTGTCCGTAAAAAAACCAGTTCCCACCCAGAGTAAATTCACCATTTTTCGAATTGAACTCATCGTCGGGGCTTACATAGGCAGCTCGAAGCGCAAACTCCAACTTCGGTGAAATCGAATGCCAACGCTGGGCGGGAAACCAGCCCATCTGCGCATATCCACCTACTAGATTACGGGTTCCACCATAGAGTCGATCGCGCACAGATTTGCAGTGAAGTTCTTGTTGGAAACTCAGTCCGCCGCCTTGCCACGCCCACTCCTGCATGCCCTGCATAATACGATACTGATTATCCTCGCCCTCGGAATACCCCGGCAACTGCCCGCCGCCGTCGCTGGAATAACGTGTATATTTGCTATCATTAGAGACCACTGCCAGCGCAAAGGATCCACGGGGAACAACATAACGCTTCAGGGCGCTTTGTGAGAAAGGCAAAACTTCCCCTGAGTAGTTCCATTGCCAGCGCGCTAGCCCCATAGGGCGACCGCCATCGCTTTCCTGACTACGGCCATTCCCCCCTAAAACTCCGGCCCACCATGAAGAATCCATCTGACCACCCGGGCTAACGCGGCCCGATGCCATAGCCCCCCACTGCCTGTCTATGGTGAACCAGTAAGTGGCGATGGAGCGCTCTGAGAACTGCTGCTTGCCAGAGGAATCTATACGTTCGCGGTTATATTCGGGCTTCCACTGCCCCAGTCGAAGCTTGAAGCTGGGCTGTGAAATCCATGTAGTGCGAAGATCCAATAGCCTAGAATCGCGCAGATCATATTCGTGATAGAAGGTAAAATCGTGTTTGACCCCGGCCCATACTTTATAACGCAGTCGATTAATATCACTTCCCGATTTAAGAACCTCGGCGAAGTCCTCCAGTCCCCGGGGCTCCTCTTCAATAGAGCTATAGCGGGCCTGCATGCGAAGTCCCAGTGTAAGGTAGCTGCCAGTGTCATCGTTTTTCAAAGACAAACCGCCGTCCGTATATTTCCACTGCGGACTTTCTGCGCTTGCCGTGAAACTCAGGCATAACAGGGTCAGGAATAGCATTTCCCGGCGATTGCTGTTGCTAGTAATCTTCGGCATAGAAATAAATGAAAAAACAAAGCGTGTCATTTGTACAGGATATCAGATCGCGAAATGCACGCCCTCTAAAAACCGCGCATTAATTGCCATTAACAGTGCCAGTATGTAAATATATCCCGCTTAGACAGGGAGCCAGCATCATGAAAAAAACACTTATCGCATTAGCAATCCTTGCCCTGCTTGGCACTGTAGTTTTCAGCCAGAGATCTGTCATCGTCGAACGTATCATGGCCAAGGGGCTGGAGAAGCGCATGGCAACTGATGCGGTCGCAAAGCTGGAGGACGGTCTGCATCTCGCACTGTGCGGCGCAGGCGGCCCCATGCCGGCACCCAAAGCCTCAGGACCCTGTGTTGCTGTTGTCGCTGGCCAGAGGGTTTTTATCGTAGACGCTGGAACTGACGGCGTACGAAACCTGGGCAGAATGGGCTACCCATCGGGGCGCATTGAAGCGGTGCTGCTGACTCATTTCCACTCTGACCATATCGATGGCCTGGGCGAACTGGCGATGGTTCGCTGGGTAAGTACCGCCAATACCGCGCCTCTACCTGTGTATGGTCCAGAGGGTGTACAGCGTGTAGTCGATGGCTTCAATACGGCTTACACACTTGATGCCGGCTATCGAAACGCCCATCACGGCAATAGCGTTGCCCCGCTAAGTGGCACAGGTATGATAGCCAACCCATTTCCACAGCCGGCGCTAGGCGAACTCCAGACGCTAATAGACGATGGCGACCTGAGAGTCGAAGCACTGGCCGTTGATCACTTCCCTATCAAACCAGCTGTCGGATATCGTTTTACCTACAAGGGTCGTTCTCTGCTAATAAGTGGAGACACCGTCAAGCTAGCTAATGTAGAAAAATTTGCGCAAGGGGTTGATCTTCTGGTGCATGAAGCGCTAGCGCCAAATCTTTTGATGATGATGAGCGAAGCCGCAAGAACAGCCGGAAATCAGGTAATGGCCAAAGTTACCCATGATGTATTGGATTATCACACCAGCCCTGTCGAAGCGGCTGAAATCGCCCGGGACGCCGATGTAGGTCACCTGCTGTACTACCACATCGTCCCGCCATTGGTTTTCCCCGGCCAGGACATCCTGTTCCTCAACGGCGCTGATAAGATCTACAGTGATTACACAATTGGTGTGGATGGCACCGCCTTTTCACTGCCCGCCGGGTCGGATGAAATCATACAAACCAAGAGTGGACTGTGAAACACCGCTGTACGTATACTTAGGCAAAACTATAAGAAAGGCTACGCCCAAATGTCTGACTCGGATTATTAATGGCGCATACGCGACATTCGAAACATGCCGCCCTTAATGATATTGCGCGCGATAAGCTCTGCGGCGTGTTAGGCAAACTGAGTCCGCTGTGCGCGATTACTTCCTAAGACGCTTATTACTGATACCTCCGACCCTATTTGGGGTGACACTTCTGGTGTTCGCCATAACACGCCTGGTGCCTGGTGGCCCCCTGGAACGGGCGATCATGGAAGCCCAGCAAGCCAGTGCAAACGGAAGTGTGAGCACACAGATGTCTGGCCAGAGCATGGCCATCTCCGACGAACAACTACAAAAGCTGCGCGCCTACTACGGTTTTGATAAACCGGTGGTTCAAAGCTATTTCATCTGGGTGGGCAAGGTGCTTACAGGCAACCTGGGAGATTCATATCGCTACAACGAACCCGTGTGGGACGTCATCAAACAACGCTTTCCCGTGTCCCTCTATTATGGATTGATGACGCTGGTTATCACCTATATTGTCTGTATTCCCCTGGGCGTACTCAAAGCCATAAAACATCGCACAGTCGTCGACAATGTTACCTCTATATTAATTTTTATCGGCTACGCCATTCCCGGTTATGCGCTTGGGTCGCTATTAATTTTGGCGTTCTCTGTGCGCCTCGAGTGGTTTCCCATGGGTGGTTTTGTCAGTTATAACTTTGAGGAAAAAGATTTGGCAGGCCAAATAATGGACTTGCTACAGCACTCCGCCCTGCCTCTGGCCTGCTATCTGGTCGGCAGTTTTGCCCTGGTGACACTACTGCTTAAAAACCACCTTATGGACAATCTCGCTGCAGATTACATTCGCACCGCCATCGCCAAAGGCGTATCCTTTCGTCGTGCGGTAACACACCATGCAATGCGTAATTCGCTGATACCTATCGCCACTACATTCGGACAAAACATCACCCTACTGGTGTCCGGGTCATTTCTCATTGAAACAATTTTCGATATCGATGGCTTCGGCTTGTTGGGGCTGTCATCTATTCTGGATCGGGACTACCCGGTAGTCATGGGTGTAATCTTACTGTCCAGCCTGCTGTTACTAATCGGTAACATCATCTCGGATATTCTGGTTGCTTTGGTCGATCCACGCATCAGGTTCCAGTAGCACGTGTTTCACTTTAACCCCCAGACAGTCAAAAAACTGCAGCGCTTCCGCCAGATCAAACGTGGCTATTATAGTTTCCTCGCCCTGGCGGGACTGTTAGTACTGTTGATCTTTGGTGAATTACTGGTCAATAGCCGGGCACTGATTGTCAGCTTTGAGGGTGAACTCTACTTCCCTACTTACGCGGCGTTTCACCCGGGCACAGACTTCGGCCTGGATTATTCCTACGAGACCAACTACCGCGAGTTAAAGCACCAATTCGCCTCTCAAGGGGGAGACAACTGGGTATTGATGCCATTGGTGCCCTACAACCCTTATGAAAACCACGCACCCGGCGGTATTTTTACGCCGCTACCACCCTCAACTGAAATGCAGCATTACCTGGGCACTGACACAACGAGTCGGGATATTTTGGCAAGGTTGTTCTACGGCACCCGTATCGCTCTATTATTCTCTCTGGTTTTTATGGCCAGCGTTTATCTCATCGGCATATCCATAGGCTGTGCTATGGGATATTTCGGAGGCGTATTCGACCTGGTGTTCCAGCGTATCATCGAGATATGGTCTAACATTCCCTTTCTTTATATGGTGATCATCGTATTTTCGGTAATCCCGGGCAGTGTATCTCTGCCACTGCGCATCGCTATCCTGCTTATCGTAATGGTGTTGTTTTCCTGGACGGGCATGACCTACTACATGCGCACAGAAACCTACAAAGAAAAATCTCGTGACTATATTGCGGCTGCTCGCATCATCGGCGCCTCAAACTCTCGAATTATTTTTCGACATATCATGCCAAATATTTTGTCGACATTAGTTACTTTTATGCCTTTCACTATTGTGGGTGCTATCTCTTCGATTACAGCATTGGACTTTCTCGGCTTTGGCCTACCCGTACCCACCTCAAGCCTGGGTGAATTATTAAAACAGGGTACCGCCAATTTACGTACTGCTCCATGGATCGTCATTTCGGCATTCAGCACATTGGTTGCACTGCTTACACTGGTCACTTTCATAGGTGAGGCAATACGTGAATCTTTCGATCCAAAAATATTTTCCATCTACCAGTAAATAGAAAAAGAGGACAGGGTAATGCAGGTATCGAGAAACACTTTTTGGGCAGGCTGTTTATCTGTACTGTTGCTCGCCGGTTGCGGCGACTCCAGTGAACCGAAGTCGCAAGAACCCAGCAAAGATGTCATGACAGAAGTTACTGCCTTCTACGCTGCAAATCCCGATTTTTTTGGATTCAAAACTGAGACGGATATACCGCCAAACCTGATATGGGAAGACGGTGCAGAACAACCAGAGATCGGCTCACCCAAAGCCACAAAAGGGGGAGCTCGATACCGACGCATGCAGGACTTTCCCCGCACTCTGCGCACGGCAGGGCCAGATTCCAACGGTTCTTTCAGGGCCTACTTGCTAGACGATGTTGGCATGACTCTGGCTAAGCCACACCCACAAACAGGAGAAATGTACCCGGGCCTGGCACAAGCCTGGGCCGTGGATAAGCCAAATAAAACGGTTTATATGAAACTGGATCCACGCGCCACTTATTCGGACGGTACACCTATTACAGCCGACGACTATATGTTTATGTTCTGGTTCTATCGGTCGCCCTATATTTCAGATCCCTGGTACAACAGTAACTACAGCACACGCTTCACCAATATTACCCGCTACAGCGACCACATGATTTCTATCAGCCTACCCCAGGCTAAACCCGACATGACGTACTTCGCCACGTCGGTTCGCCCCATTCCAAGACACCACTACAAGGAAATGGGTG
Source organism: Halieaceae bacterium (assembly GCA_016744355.1). Classification (GTDB taxonomy): domain Bacteria; phylum Pseudomonadota; class Gammaproteobacteria; order Pseudomonadales; family Halieaceae; genus JBALVT01. The sequence continues at coordinate 94,805 of JADGEN010000002.1, read as the reverse complement.
AAGATTTTAGCGATCGCTACCAGTGGCAGTTCGAGCCAACACCAGGCCCCTATATCATCAAAGCGGAAGATATTCGCAAAGGCCGTTCTATCGCCCTCACTCGACTGGAAAACTGGTGGGCGAAAGATCTAAAGTTTTACCGCCATCGATTCAATATGGATAGGGTGCAGTTCAACGTGATCCGCGATACCGCCAAGGCTTTCGAAGCGTTCAAACGTGGTGATATCGACCAGTTCGGGCTAGGTCTTGCCGAATACTGGTATGAAAAGCTATCGGATAACGCCCCGGATGTAGAGGCCGGTTACATCAAAAAGGCTGTGTTTTACAACCAGCGCCCTCGCCCACCTTTTGGTCTATGGATCAATACTGCCAGACCCCTGTTGGACAATCTTGAACTGCGCCAGGGCATCGCACACGCTACGAATTGGCAGCTTGTGATTGACCAATTTTTCCGCGGCGACAGTTCACGTTTGCATGATTCCAACGATGGATTTGGAGAGTTCTCCCACCCCACTCTCAAAGGTCGGGCATTTGAAATCGAACAGGCATTGCAATACTTTGCAGCGGCCGGCTTCAGCCAGCGAGGTCCAGATGGTATTTTGATCAATGCCACGGGTGAACGACTATCTTTCACCCTGTCTACCGGCTACGCCAGTATGAAAGACGTTTTGACGATTCTAAAGCAGGAGGCTGCCAAGGCAGGCCTGGAATTTCGTATAGAGGTTCTCGATGGCACCGCAAGCTGGAAGAAAACACAGGAAAAGAAACACGACATTTCCTTTGTTGCTTTTGGCCGTTTTCTTGAAATGTATCCACGCTTCTGGGAGCACTACCACTCTTTTAACGCTTACGACACCGCTTTTCTCGAAGACGGCAGTATCAATCCGCAGCGTAAACTCAAAACCCAGACTAATAATCTGGAGTCCTTTGCTATACCGGAAATGGACCAACTCATTGAGCAGTACCGGGCTTCTGAAGATAAGCAGGAGATGATAGAACTGGCCCATAGGATGATCGAGTTACACCATGACTACGCTTCATTCGTCCCGGGGTTTTATCAGGGTTTCTTTCGACTCGGTTACTGGCGTTGGCTGCATTATCCTGAAGAGTTTTCCTACAAACACGCCTCCGGGCCGGGTGAGCTGTTCGTGGAATGGATCGATACCGCTGCGAAGCAACAAACATTGGACGCAAAAAAAGCCGGCGAAAAGTTTGAGACCTCAATTACGATCTACGATCAGTGGGCTGAGTAAGGTGTAGCCACCCATGTCTCTACTTGAAGTCAACAAACTGGTCACTGAATTCGATACCGACGAAGGTGTTGTTCGCGCCCTTGATGAGGTCAGTTTCAGTATAGAGCCCGGTGACACCCTGGGCATAGTAGGCGAATCAGGCTGCGGTAAAAGTGTGACGGCACTGTCTATTATGCGCCTTCTTCCACAGCCCATAGGACGTATTGTCAGCGGTGAGGTTCTTTTCAAAGGACAAAATCTGGCTGGCTTAGCCATCCCGGAGATGGAAGCAATACGCGGCAATGACATAGGTATGATTTTTCAGGAACCGATGACTGCCCTGAACCCTGTGCACCGCATCGGTAAGCAGCTTACTGAGGGGCTGATGCTGCACCAATCACTCAGCGCACAGCAGGCCACAGTTGAAGCCGTCAAAATACTCGATCGAGTGGGCATACCCTCGCCCGACATCCGCATGGGGGAATACCCGCACCAACTGTCAGGCGGCATGCGTCAACGCGTGGTTATTGCTATAGCGCTTGTATGTAAGCCTGCATTGTTAATCGCAGACGAACCCACTACCGCACTGGATGTCACCATACAGGCACAGATTCTCGAGTTGATAAAAGATTTGCAGGCCGAAATGGGAATGTCGGTTATTATGATCACCCACGATCTGGGCGTTATCGCAGAGACCTGCAATAAGGTGGTTGTTATGTATGCCGGCAAGGTCGCCGAGAGCGCAAACGTCATCGATTTGTTTGAGCACCCCGCTCATCCTTATACCCAGGGTTTGCTGTCGTCCATTCCACGACTGGAAACCCCTCCCAAGTCACGCTTGCCAATAATTGAAGGGATGGTACCCGGCTTGCGAGACCTGCCGCCCGGCTGTCGATTTTCCAATCGCTGTAGCCACGCCAGCAACGTTTGCACACAGAGCGTACCGCAGTCGCAGCTGGTCAGCGAAAATCACACCGTGAGCTGTACACGATGGCCTCAGCTATGACCAACCCACTATTACAGGTCGACAATTTGAACATGTATTTCCCTGTGCGAGAGGGATTAATGCTGCGCGCCAAAACGTTTAACCGGGCGGTTGACGGCGTATCCCTACAGATCAACCCCGGGGAAACGCTGGGACTGGTAGGTGAATCCGGTTGCGGCAAGTCTACTCTGGGGCGATGCATTGCACGCTTATACAAGCCCAGCGCAGGAACCATTCGTTTTCAGGGCGAAGACATCACGCATATGTCCGCGCGGGCACTGCGTCCTTTTCGCCAAAATATCCAGATGATATTCCAGGACCCGATGGAGTCGCTTAATGCTCGCCATACTGTAGGAGATATTCTGGCTGAACCTTTTATAGTACAAGGCATAGGTGACAGCGCCTTTCGCAGCAAACGAGTGGCCGAGTTACTAAACACTGTGGGGTTACCCGCACGTTCTGCCACTCGCTACCCCTTTGAATTCTCCGGCGGTCAGCGCCAGCGAATTGGAATTGCCCGCGCCATTGCACTCAATCCAAAACTGGTGATATGCGACGAACCTGTGTCTGCCCTGGATGTTTCAATTCAGAGTCAGATACTCAACCTGTTGGTAGACCTGCAAAGCGAATTCAACCTTTCCTATTTATTTATCGCACACGATCTCGCTGTCGTAAAGCATATCTCCGACCGGGTCGCTGTGATGTATCTGGGAAACATAGTCGAGACAGCCGACAGCGAAATCATCTATCGAGATGCGAAACACCCCTATACGCAAAGCTTAATCGCCGCAATCCCGGTACCTGATCCGCAGCGTAGAGCACAAAGAATAATTATCCAGGGGGACGTGCCCTCAGCGATCAATCCACCCACGGGTTGCCATTTCCATCCCCGCTGCCCACGCGCTGAGGCGCGGTGTAAGGCGGAAAAACCTGTTTTACGTGAACTGGGAAATACCCAATTTGCAGCTTGCCATCTAGCGTCTGGATAGACTCAAGCCTAATCTGGCAGGCATGCTCAAATTACAAGGCCGCAAAGTAATAACAGCACAGTAAGGTGGCATACAACTACCGCCCATACCCCGCGCCATCGTTGCACCTATTCCGTTGGTTATTTTGATCCAGATCATATGACGTGAACTTGCGATGCGACACTAACTGCATCGGTAGTGTTATTGCACCCCATTATTGGTATCTTTTTTACAAGCAGTAGGATGTTAGCTGTTGTGCCAACCGACTACCAAACTACAGAAGGCGCACGATGAGAAATATTTTCTTTGGTTGGGCAATTGCGACTGGATTGGCAAACTCATATGCACATACTTCTGGCAGCGCTAATAGGAAGGGGGGCACGAAAGTCAACGCTATAAATTACTGCGCGTTGTGTCACTGCCCACTTGGTAGTCCTGAGCTATGAAGCAATACTCTGGACTTAAAGGGCTTGGATCGCCTCATCAATTTTATAAAAACCATATACTGCTGTGCATATCACTGACAGCGGTGCTGGCAGCCTTGGCATTTATCGCTATCGGTACGGAGCCAGAACCGGCCTGGGAGTGTTCTCCTGTCGATCCCTTAGCCAAGGTGCTCCCCGCCAACCCCTGTTTTCGTGCCATACAAACTTCCGGGAACCTGGTGACACTCGAGTGGCGCGTGGTCAATTCAGGACCTTTTGTTTACATATACGATGACTTTGGCCCTCAATACAATGACGTGGGTATCGAAGCAGCCTCTTGTAGTTCCAGAATCGCTAACAGCTGTACCACCTCGTTTCGAGTCGGTGAAGGTGGACACTACCGTTGGCAGTTAATGGTTGAGAGCCCATCGAAAGAGAGCCGAATCCACGTTCCTGTATCTATTGAAATTCAGGGGCCCCTTGCTCCCTTGTCAGTGCTCGGTGGCGGAATGGTCGATCAACTGGGCTCTACAAGTCGTACTTTCTCCTGGGAGGTAGATCCAGGGAATCGTTGGCCTGCAGAAAACACCGAACAAGCGTGGGTTGAGTTGCAAGGACCAGGGGATTATTTATGGGGTTCAATCCGCTATCCGCGAACCGGACCAGAAGCCAGTTACACGGTAGCAGCGTCCGAACTTAAAGACCCCGGTGAACTGACATACGGTATTCGCGATTGCCATATTCCGACTGGCAGTAGCAGAAGTTTTTGCAGCCCGCCAAAGAGAGTGGGTTTTTATATTGGCTCGGACCATTTTGATGGCAATAAGCTTATTAGTCTATCCTCAGGCGCTGACGATCTGGAGGTCACGTTTACAAGTCGCTCTGGTGACGTGTGGTTACTAACGTCACCTACACTGCTTCCTGCCATTGGTGGAGTGCAATTGGTGGCAACGACGGATTCCAGCTACATCATTGACAGCGCGCTACTGACACCGGGCGAACATATGATTGAACTCGTGTCATGTATCTGGGCAACAAAAACCTGCTCCAATAGACAGGATGCCAATAGAGCTACGCAAAATGGCCTGCTAGAGCAGATGCCTTCGGGTTACTATCTTCAAGGCGACCTTATAGCCACGATACGACCTAAAGATGGCTCCGACTCTCAATCCATTTACGCGCCAACGAATGGTAATGTGTACTTTGGAAATTTGAAAAACGGCCAGAGTGTTGAGGCCGGAGACTTTATAGCCGCTATAATCAAAGCAGCCAGCGACCGCCTGCATATCCTGGTTGATTCTCCGGTGGAATGGATTCTCGAGCGTGACTACACCCTCGATTTTGAATCCATGTTTTCACACACCGTTATTGGCAAAGGTATTGGGTTGGACGTCGTCTATGACGACTCGGGGGGGATATGGCTTTTGAACGAATTCTCAAACAACATAGAGCATGTAAAGCCCGGAGGCGATGTTGAATCATTAACCGTACCGTTGGCGCGAAACCCACTTTCGATGCCCAAGGCATTTTACGTCGTACAGCCATTCGCACTGCAATTGGGGGTGAATCGGGTAACGACAACATCCATATCCTCTCTTGCAGAACACGTGACCCAAATAGACGGAAAAATCTGGTTTACACAAGGCGGTGGCTTGCTAGACAACACTGCAGGGATAGTGAAGAACCACTCGCGTATCATCTCCTTCGATGCTGCACTTACCGACTCTCCGGCCACCTTCTATGATGACCGCTTGTGTATTTACAACGTGCCGACAGATAATGTAAATGGCGCGGGAAACAATCAGGTCATTGGTCTAACCGCCACCAGAAATCGTATCTGGATTGCTGAGATAAGAGGTTTTTTTAGTGATCTGCCATCATCCATATCGTCTTTCATCCCAACCCCGGATGCGTGCGTTAATCTGCTAAATTTTGATGACCCTACTGCGCTGGCCAATCAAAGTTTGCAGTACTGTAGCTTTGGAAGAACGCCTGAGCAGGACGGCTGTATGCAGAGGTATTTGCTGGACACACTCCCCGCTGGAATTAAGGTGGCACATCTGGCTACAGATGAGTCAAACGGTACTATATGGTTCACCGATGCCCACGGCAAGTACTTGGGTAATCTGGATCCAAACCGTGAGAATCCGTTCAAGCTTTATCAAATCCCTGACACACATCACGAAACCTTCAGCGGCATTCCCGGATTCGGTGGATTTCCATGGAGCCTGAGAGTGGACCATGATGCCGTATATTTTGCTGAGTACTCAACTCAGCACATACTCAGGTTTGATAAGGCCAGTGCCTCTTTTGACGAGATACATGTGCCGTACACGACTAACCAGGTCAGGTTGCATTCCATTGAGATCGATCCAGTTACAGACCGTCTCTGGTTCACGCTATCGAATGAAGTCGCGGTGCAGGTAAGTGCTGACGCATCAAAAATTGGCTATATCGACCTTTCAAGCTGGCGCGAATATATTGCAGACCCTGATCGCAGCAGTTCTATTTCGGCTGTAATCTATCGCGGTATGGATTCAACGGAGGGTTTGGAAAATAAAGCTACACCGCATCACGCGTTCAGGGGCATAGCGGTAGACCCTGCTTCGGGCAAGATCGCCCTCGCTTCTATGTGGCGTAGTGAAATCGTAGAATTAACCCCGTACCCTGGCTTCTGGCCATAGGTCAATGACTCCTTGGGCGCGCGTATGCAGAACGAGCGCTACACAAAACTCAATCTCGATATTGGTAAAAAGCATTCATTGCTCGATACAGCATATGAATATCCACCTTTGAGCTGAGCGAGTAACTGGAGTGAATAGATAGCACAGGAACACCGTAATCGATGACTTCCATATTGTCCCGCGACAGCGTATTGCCAATCGTACCGCCCGAGGCACGCCCCTTGTATGTGGCCGTCTGCCAGGCTACCTCGGCTTCATCCAGGTAGGCTCTGGTCCATGCAATAAACTCAGAGTTAGCATTGAAGCCGCCACCGTACAATTTGAGATTAACCCCGAAACCCAAACGCGGTGCGTTACCCGCCTCCCATACTTGCGGCCACACCGGGTGAACACCCGGATTGACATCGGATGAGACCACTTTGGTATTGCGAAGCGTTGTTCGCAAATCACGAGCACTATAATTGTCACCGCGCTGGCGCTGCACCAGCTCCGCCATCAGATCAACCAGGTAAGTGGAGGCGGCACCGGTATTGTTCACATTACCCACCTCTTCGTTATCCACCAAGAAGGCTATAGCGGTATGCTGCGGTTTGCGTTGATCCATGAGTGCACGCATGGCCGCATAGGAGGACAATTTATCGTCCTGGCCATATATCGCCATCAGGCTTCTATCCAGGCCCACATCTCTGGGCGGCATGGCGGGCACAAGCGCCAGCTCGGCCGACACCAGGTCAGCTTCTTCAATATCGTATTGATCGCGCAAGTAAGCCAACACCGCCTCGGAAGCCGACGACTGCTCACCGGGGTGAGAGGCGATTATCGGGTCCAGTTCCTCGCCAGAGATAACATCTCGATTCAAGCGTTCTCGAAAATCCTGGTCCACGTGCGGCGATAAGTCCGGGATGAGCAGCACCGGATCTTTGGGGTCCAGACCAATTGAAATGGAAACCCGGGTTCCGTCTTTTTTGTCTACGTGGCCAACCAGGGCCAGCGGTAAATTAACCCACTGATAATTTTTTATCCCGCCATGTCTATAGGTTTGAAAAAGCGCGAAGCCTTCACTTTCGTAGATGGGCCGGCCTTTCAGTTCCAGCCTTGGAGAATCTATGTGCGCGCCCACTACCCGGAAACCTTCGGTTAGCGGTTTGCTGCCCATAACCACAAGCGTGATCGTTCGATCTCTGTTAATGTCGTAATAGCGCGCACCCGGCTTTAGCTTGCTGTTCTGCGCAAGCGCCACGAAACCTGCTTTTTCCACTATTTGAACCGCTTCGGTGACAAAGCTGAGCTCGGTCTTGGCCCGACTCATAAAAGATTTGTAGCTCTCGGCGAAAGCCAGAACGTCCTTTCGCTGTGTTGAGGAAAGACTTTGCCAGGCTGGCTGAGGCGCTACTTCAGCTTCGTCCTGCACCGCAATAGCACTTAATGAATTTGCGGCTAGCATCGCCAAAACGACGGGATAGAGAAGGATTTTTCCAATTCGTTCTGATTGCACTACATCACCCTTTTATGGTTTCTATTTATTATCGCGGCTGGATCGGCCAGTAACACGGATAGCGTATTACAGAGTTAGCCTCGGTACTAGCTCGGCCATACAAATAGGGTAAACCGAAAGTGTCCGAAAATGTCGTACTAATGACCTTTCAGTCTAAAGCGCATAGGTCTATTCTTGTGAAATGACAATCGATAGAACATTGAAAGTTGGATTCCTGGTTTATGACGGGCTACAGGCGCTGGATCTGTTTGGACCACAGGAAGCGTTCTGCGCGGCTAACCTATTTTGCGGCGCTGGAGATTTGAGATATGAAACCTTAGTAGTCGGTGAAACTAACAGGCCAATTACCACGGAAAGTGGTATTTCAATCGGCGTTCACACAGATATCCAGAACTGCCCAAAATTGCATACCTTGATTATTCCTGGTGGATCGGGGTCCAGGCGAGACAATATCTCAGAAAATGTTATTGAGTGGGTCCAGCAACAAGCCATACGGGTGAACCGTATTGGCAGCGTGTGCACAGGGCTGTTCATCCTTGCTAGAACGGGCGTATTGGATGGTCGCCTCGTCACGACCCATTGGAATCACATTGACGAGGCCGAACAAGAGTTTCCAGATATCAAACTGGAGCCCGATGCTCTTTATATTCGGGACGGGAAAACTATTACCTCGGCTGGAGTGACGGCCGGCATCGATATGGCACTCGCTTTGATTGAAGAAGACATGAGTGTCAATATTGCCTCAAGGGCTGCCAGAGAGCTTGTGGTGTTCCTCAAACGACCGGGAGGCCAGGATCAGTATTCCTCATTGTTGAAACTGCAGACAAAATCGAAAAACCGTTTTGGCGATCTTGTGGCGTGGATAGCGAATAATCTTAAGGAAGACCTTGGTATTGCGCGATTGGCTTCAAGAGTATTTCTGAGCGAGCGACAGTTTCGCCGTATCTTCAAGCAGACTTTTGGCGAATCACCGGCTCGTGCGGTCGAACGAATTCGCATTGATGTCGCTCAAGACCTGCTGACATCGAAAAATATGACCATAGAACAAATCTCGGTTGATACCGGGTTTCAGTCTGCCGATGCCTTTAGGCGTGCCTTTTATCGTCAAACGGGTGTCAATCCTACGGATTATCGCCTGCGTTTCAACTGCTTGTAGGAAAACCACGATGGCTTCAGGCACGTGACGGACGTGGTGTATGTGATGTTGGAGTTTGCTAAGAATAAATAAGACTAATGGTAATGGAGAGACAAGTGGTTCTTGCACGCAAAATCATGAAGGGAATACTGGCTTTGGTAACGGTGTTTTGCTGCCTACTCATTGCTGTACTTGTGCTCGTTGACAGGAGTATGCCAGCGCCACTGCAACCTGCCCCGGATGTAGTGACAAGCTATGCCATTCGCGGTGCCAGTGTTTTGACTATGGAACAGAATCAGGCTATCGAAGACTGGACCGTCGTGATTGAGGAAGGTGTGATCAGCGCAGTGGGCCCCCACGACAGTATTGTCATTCCGGATAATGCAGAGCTTATTGACGGGCGCGGAAAAACCTTGCTCCCCGGCCTGATTGATATGCATGTGCACCTTTATGATGAGACTGAACTGGCCGCCTTCCTGTCCCATGGTGTGACAACGGTGCGCAATGCCGGTGGCATGCCTTTTCATCTGGAGCTGCAACGCCGCCTCGAGACCACCACTATTTTGGGGCCACGGTTTCTAACCAGTGGGCCGATTATTAATGAGCGAGACGGGAGGAATGCCAGTATTCTACAGGTGATGGTGGATGGTCCCGACGAGGCGCGGGCCGTTGTGCGCAGGCAATATGAGCAGGGGTATGGGTCTATCAAGGTCTACTCAAATCTAGGCCTGGACAGCTATGCGGCAATTCTTGAGGAGGCGCAAAGACTGCATATGCCGGTTTTTGGTCATCCGGTGGAGGGCAAGCCTGCGCAAAATGACCCCATGGCAAAAGCTTCGTTCGATCTATTACTTGACGATAAGCTTGTCGACCTTGAGCATATGGAGTCCATCGTCTGGCACGCCCTCGACCAGGACATGGATGAGGATAGGGCTCGCCTGCTCGCAAAGAAGATCGCGGCCGCTGGACTGGCCGTCGACCCGACCTTGATTGTCCATCATAATCTCACCGAACTGACACGAACCAAGGGCGCTAATCTCCACCGCGATGAAATGGAGATGTTTAATCCACTGGCTCTCTTGTTTGACCAAGGATCATTTGATTTTTGGGCTGCCTATGAAAGAGATAATGAGATCCAGCTAGCCGAATTTTATCGCAGCTGTGTGAAAATCTTTCATGAGGAGGGTGTGGTTCTCACAGTCGGTACCGACTCAGGCGTCATGGCTACACTGCCCGGCTCTTCGGTAACACGGGAACTAGAGCTGTTTGTGCGAGCGGGGCTGTCACCTATTGAAGCCTTGAAAAGTGCAACAGTGCACCCGGCGCGACTTCTTGGATTAGGCGATAAAATTGGACAGATTCTAGTGGGCTACGAAGCGGACTTAATTCTTGTGAGCGGCAATCCGCTTACTGATGTTAGTGTTGTTGAGCATCCCGCTGGCGTTATGCGCGGTGGCGTGTGGTTTGATCAGGCCGACATGGCCGAGTTGCACGAAGCGGCCAAACACCCTTCACTGGTGCGTTCACTTCGACATTTGATTGGGTTGTTGCTGGAAATTGGATAATACGACAACGCCCAAGCGCTGTTCAGCCTCAACTTTGCGGTGCGCCTCAGCCGCACGCTCCATCGGGTAAACCTGATCAACGACAGGCTTTATATCCCCCGCCTCAATCATCATCTTGAGCGCGAGGAGCTCTTCTTCCGTTTCTCGGGCAAACGTAAACGTCACCGTTTTATCGGTTAATAGAGGTGTAAATACAGACCTTAGCATGTCGAACAGTCGCGGATTCGCCATCAGGTAGCGTCCACCGGGCCTTAGTGCAGCAATGCAACTGGAGTAGGAGGTGTTAGCAACCATACTGAAAATGACGTCATAGCTTTGACCACTCTTTGTAAAATCTTCTATGCTGTAGTCGACGAAATAATCGGCCCCGATGCGACGTAACATCTCTTCCTTAATGCTACTGTCAACGGCCGTCACGATCGCGCCCATGGACTTGGCAATCTGTACTGCAAAGGTCCCTATGCTTGCACCGGCACCGTTGACCAGAACCTTATCTCCGTGTTTGATATTTGCCTTTCGCATGTAGTGGAGTGCATTAAATCCTCCCAGAGGCACGGCAGCCGCTTCTGCAAAACTCAAATTTTTTGGTTTGGGTACGATAGTGTAGTTGTCTGGCAGACACAGGTATTCACCGTAGCTGCCCATCCGCAGTTGGGCCGAACCAAAAACCTGATCTCCCGTGTTGAACCTGGATACATCTTTGCCGAAGGATTCAACTTCCCCTGCAAAATAGCCTCCCAGTATCTCTCGCTTTGGCTTTTTTATCCCCAGCCCGATTCGCAGCGGTAGCCAAAACCATTTCACGGCAAACTTGAAGCTCCGCATCTCACAGTCGGACTTGGTGGCCTCTGCAGCGACAATTTTTATCAATACCTCGTTGTCGAGGGGCAGCGGTTTTTCTACCTCATCAACTTGCAGAACATCTGGAGCACCGTAGCGTTTGTAAACAATTGCTTTCATGTACCTCCTTAACCCGACACGCGATCGTACATGGCTTTGATCTTTGGATCATATTGGATCGTGGACCACCTGAACATATACAGAACAGTTCGGACGTTACATCGCCCTCATGAAAAAGCAACCAAAGCGTGTTTTACACACCCTGGCCGAATGAGGTTTCGTTTCAAGCCGGTTCTTGGAGTATTATTCGTAAAAAGAGTGCGTACAGCACTGGCACAACACCCAATGTCTGCGGGCTACGTACCTAATAAGCCGAATGCCATTAACGATGCCATGCCGTAGAAAAGGATATCCTGGTAAAGGATGTGTGGCAGCAGACCCAGCACCGATACCACTATGGGATGGGATATGGCGCGCCCACGAGGATTCGAACCTCGGACCCTCGCCTTAGAAGGGCGATGCTCTATCCAGCTGAGCTATAGGCGCATGGGGCGCATATTACCCAAATGTGCCTGATTCTTCTATGGGGGATTACAGCAGAATGACTTTTTTTATATCGAACACTCACGTTTAGCACTTTGACGCCTGCTCAATGCAGCTCTGGAGACAGACCTAAAAGGGTTTGCTAGCCAGCTAGAAGTACTGAATTAGGTGGGGCTGGAGAAATGGGGTGGCCGACGGGTCTTGAACCCGCCACCTCCGGAGTCACAATCCGGGGCTCTACCTGATGAGCTACGGCCACCATTGAAGCGGTGCTGAGTAAGGGCGACCAACGATTCCAGATTTTGAAAAGTTGGTCGGGGTAGAGAGATTCGAACTCCCGACATCCTGCTCCCAAAGCAGGCGCGCTACCAGACTGCGCTATACCCCGATTATCAATGGCAATTTTATTGCCGACCCGTTTTCAGGAGGGCGCATAATACTCATACGTCGACAAAGCGTCAACGGTAATTGATGATTTTGTTGGCGCTTCAGGCTAGCAAAAACCAGATGTGGTGACTGATCCAGAAAAACTACCTCTGGGCTTACCTTATGCCTCTTCCACCGGACTGAACTGCGTGGGACAATGCGGCGCTTAAATCGGGTGATCGTTTCAACCAAACAAAATTGACTCCACAGAGAAGCCATTATCATGTCAGCACTTATTCTGGACGGAAAAGCCGTCGCCAAGCAAACTGAGGCAGAGCTTCTGGCTCGCGTTGAGCAACTGAAAGCAAAGTCAGGCGGTAAAACCCCCATCCTGGCCACTATATTGGTAGGGGACGACCCGGCCTCCGCCACTTACGTGAAAATGAAGGGCAATGCCTGTGAGCGTGTTGGGATGGGCTCCATGAAAGTAGAGATGCCCTCCTCCACCACCACCGATGAGCTGCTGGCCAAAATAGATCAGCTGAATAACAACCCGGATGTGCATGGAATTCTATTGCAGCACCCTGTGCCCGCCCAAATTGATGAACGCGCCTGTTTCGACGCCATAGCGCTAAGTAAGGATGTAGACGGCGTTACCTGCCTGGGATTTGGCCGTATGTCCATGGGCGAAGACGCCTACGGCTGTGCCACTCCACAGGGCATTATGCGCCTCCTGGCGCACTACAACATAGATATCGAGGGAAAACATGCCGTGGTGGTTGGCCGCAGCCCGATTCTTGGCAAGCCCATGGCGCAAATGCTGCTGCAAAAACATGCAACGGTCACTATTTGCCACTCGCGCACAAAAGATTTACCTAGCTTAGTGGGGCTGGCTGACATCCTAGTGGGAGCGGTAGGTAGACCTGAGTTCATTAAAGCCGACTGGGTCAAGGAAGGCGCTGTAGTAATTGATGCGGGCTATCACCCCGGCGGCGTAGGCGACATTGAGCTGTCCGCACTGACGGAAAAAGCCAGTGCCTATACGCCAGTTCCCGGCGGAGTTGGCCCAATGACCATCAACACCCTGATAGAACAAAGCGTCAAATCGGGCGAAAAGAGTCTCAGCTAGCACTCACGGGCTTCACCTAGCCGGCCGCACCCTGGCCGGCCACACCTAGGCGGCCCCACCTGGCCGGCCACACCTAATCAGTGCCGCGCCGCCATTTGGTGCCTTCTCGACTATCCTCCAGAACAACACCTTGAGCCAACAGGTTCTGGCGAATCTCATCCGCACGTCCGTAATCTTTGTCCAGCTTGGCTTGCTGGCGCTCCATGATGAGTGCTTCAACATCCTGCGCTGAAACTTCATTTTCACCTACACCACCGTGTAACCAGGCCAGTGGATCCTGCTGCAAAATTCCCAGCAGATTTCCCACCGCCAAAATTTTCGCCTTCAGCAAAGGCTTCGCGCCATCATCGGCCTTATTCAACTCTTTTGACAGAGCATGAATTTCGGCGATCGCTAGCGGCGTATTGAGATCGTCATTAAGCGCGGCATAGAAAGGCTCAGCAGAGAAATCTATGTTGCTAGACGGCTCCACATTTGCAACTTCCCGCAAAGTGCCATACAAGCCCGATAAAGTCGCTTCAGCCTGCTCCAACAGTTCAACAGAAAAATTGAGAGGCGATCGGTAGTGCGCAGACAACAAAGCAAAGCGCAATACCTCACCGCGATAGCTTTGCAGCAGGTCGCGAACCGTGCGGAAGTTGCCCAGCGATTTGGACATCTTTTCGCCGTCTATATCCAGATATGCGTTGTGCATCCAGTAATGCACATAATCACCACCGTGAGCGCAGCGACTCTGGGCAATTTCATTTTCATGATGCGGAAATATAAGGTCGCGCCCGCCCCCGTGTATATCTATCGTATCGCCAAGGTGAGCACGAATCATCGCTGAGCACTCCAGATGCCAGCCAGGTCTGGCCCGGCCCCAGGGCGTTTCCCAGCCCGGGTCTTCATCGCTAGCGGGCTTCCACAGCACAAAATCACCGGGGTGGCGTTTATAATCCGCAACGGCAACACGTGCACCAGCCAGCATGTCATCCAGCGAGCGACCAGAGAGCTTGCCATAGTCCTCCATGGACTCCACAGCAAACAGCACGTGCCCCTGTGACTCGTAAGCATGCCCCTTTTCAATCAGGGTTTGTGTGAGCGCTATCATCGGCTCAATGTTATCGGTGGCGTGGGGCTCCAGCGTCGGCGGCAAGGCATTAAGCTGGGCCATATCTTCTCGATACTTGAGGGTAAACTCATCGGTAATGGCATCGATTGAACAGTTTTTCTCTCGCGCAGCCGCTATGATCTTGTCATCCACATCGGTGATGTTGCGCGCATAGGTTACCGTGGCATATCGAGTTTGTAATAAACGGAACAGAACATCGAAAACCACAACTGGTCGGGCATTTCCTATGTGAGCAAAATTGTAGACCGTGGGACCACAGACATACATCGTTACCGCGTCGGGAACCAATGGCTTGAAGACTTCCTTCTTACCCGTCAATGTATTGTAAATTGAAAGTGTCATACCTTTTCGTTACTCAATGTTATGTATAAAAAAACCAAACTGTATATTGCAGCGGCTTAACTGTTCCAGGTATCTCGCAAACCAATGGTTTTGTTAAAAATCGGTGCCGCTTCGCTATGCTCTACCCTGTCTGCAACGAAATAGCCCTCTCGCTCGAACTGGAAAATTTGCTCCGGTGCAGCTTTGATCAAAGAAGGTTCAATCCAGGCATCTTCAACGACACTCAAGGAATCTGCGTTAATGTGATCGAGGAAATTATTCTCTCCCCTATCCGGGCCTTCATCACTGAATAATCGGTCATAGAGCTTTACCTTCGCCCGCTTACCACCGGCGGCAGAGACCCACTGGATAACACCCTTAGGCTTAATGCCATCCTCCGGATTTTCTCCAAGCGTGTTTTCAATAAATCTCGCCCGAACTTCAACAATATTACCCGCGGCGTCCTTAATTGCCTCATCAGCCTCAATGACATAGGCATTGCGCAGCCTTACGCGCTTGCCGATTACCAGGCGTTTGAACTTTTTATTGGCTTCCTCACGAAAATCTTCTGCATCTATATACAATTCTCGAGAGAATGGCAGAGTGCGCGTGCCAAGCTCTTCACGGCTGGGATGACAGGGCGCATTGAGCTGCTCCAGCTGATCTTCAGCGTAGTTGGTTAACACCACCTTCAATGGGTTCAATACACACATCGCTCTGGGCGCATTTTCATTCAGGTCATCGCGTATGGCGTGTTCCAGCATAGCAACATCTACAACGCCTTCACTGCGCGATACACCGATCATTTCACAGAAGCGGCGAATGGCGCGTGCGGTGTATCCTCGGCGACGCATACCAGAAACCGTCGGCATACGCGGATCATCCCAACCACCAACGACATCTTCATCCACTAACTGTTTAAGCTTGCGCTTACTGGTGATGGTATAGCTTAGATTGAGGCCACCGAACTCAAACTGCCGTGGCGTACTTGGCACTGGCAGATGCTCGAGCAACCAGTTATAAAGCGGTCTGTGCCCCTCGAACTCCAGCGTGCAAATCGAGTGCGTAACGCCCTCTATAGCGTCTTCCTGCCCATGGGCGAAATCATAGGTGGGGTAAATAGGCCACTCGTCGCCCGTCTGGTGGTGACTCACTTTTCTGATGCGGTAAAGAATAGGGTCCCGCAAATTCATATTGGGCGACGCCATGTCTATCTTTGCCCGCAGTACTTTTTCGCCCTCGGCAAACTCCCCGGCACGCATAAGCGACAGCAGTTTGAGGTTCTCTTCGGGACTCCGGTCTCGAAATGGGCTGTTCTCACCGGCTTCGGTCAGTGTCCCGCGATATTCTCTGGCCTGCTCTGCATTGAGGTCACACACATAGGCATCCCCCTGCTCAACCAGCACCACAGCCCATTCGTAAAATTGCTGGAAATACGAGGAGGCAAACCGAACCTCACCTGCCCAGTCAAAACCCAGCCATTTTATATCTTCCTGTATAGCATCGATGTATTCCTGGCTCTCTTTCTCCGGATTGGTATCATCGAAGCGCAAGTTGCAGCGCCCACCGAAGGTTTCTGCCAAACCAAAATTAAGGCAGATAGAGCTGGCGTGCCCGATATGCAGATACCCGTTGGGCTCCGGCGGGAAGCGCGTTACTACTTCGGTGGCGACACCGGATTTGATTTCTTCCGCGATTTTTAATCGCAGGAAATTATTGGCTGGTTTGGTTTCCATGGCTTCTCGAGCTATAGGGTTCAAAATGGGCGCGTATTATAGCCACTGTTTAGCATTCGACCTAGCGCAAAAAAATAAAAGCCCGTATGATTGCCCTGTTTTTCGTCTACGCGGTGAATAACACTTCTAACGCTCTACTGGACTAACAAGGACGACTCCATGGTTATTATTCGTACCACCTTTGGTGACATAAAGCTTGAGCTAGATGCCGAGAAAGCGCCGAAAACAGTTGCAAATTTTCTCAAGTACGCCGAAGAAGGGTTTTATGACGGCACTATTTTTCACCGGGTAATCGATAATTTCATGATTCAGGGCGGTGGCTTTGAAGCCGACATGAGCCAGAAGTCATCCGGTGATCCGGTTGAGAATGAAGCCGACAACGGGCTAAAGAACGACCACGGCACAATTGCTATGGCACGTACAACTGACCCCCACTCTGCCACTGCGCAATTTTTCATCAATGTAAAAGACAATGATTTCCTCAATCACTCTGGAAAAAACATGCAGGGATGGGGATACGCGGTATTTGGTAAGGTAACCGACGGCAATGATGTTCTCGACAAGATTCGCGCTGTTTCCACAACCAGTCGCGGAGGGCATCAGGATGTGCCCGCAGAAGACATTATCATCGAATCAGTGACTATCGAAGAATAGTCTACCGATGGGCGCTCTCGTTCGAAGAGCGCCCACACTTCCTCAAGCTGCCGTTGTCTCTAGCTCGATTTAAAAAAACAAATAGCGATATAATTCAAGTAGATACCGGGACTTTATAATTTAACTTATAGGCTAGCTAGTCAGCGGAATTCCACTATGAAAACGGAACTCGGGGTCGCCACTACAGATCAATTCTTGCTCTTTCAACAACAACACCTCAAGCCTCTGCTCTACCTCCTCGTCGCTTCCCAGCTTTCTCGCCAACTTCAGGTAATCCATAAAGTGGCGCGACTCAGACTTAAGTAAAGACCCATAAAAGGCTGACAGGTCGTCATCCAGCACCGGCAGTAAAGCGGCAAAACGCTCACAGGAGCGAGCTTCGATAACAGCTCCACACAATAAGGTGTCCAATAAACGATCCGGCTCATTTTTGCGCACGCAGCCTCGCAATTCACCCGCGTAACGGCTGGCTGGTAATCGCGGATATCGAATAGCCCGCTTTTTCATAATCGCGATGACCTGCTCGAAATGGCGTAGCTCCTCACGGGCCAGACGCGATAGCATATGCAAAAGGTCATTGTGCTCGACGTAGTGATACATTAGGTTTTGCGCCGCGTCCGCTGCCTTTTTTTCATTTTTAGCCACACCCGGTATACCGGCCCTGTAACGCTTCATCATGGTCATGGCTGTTTGAGCGGCTGCATGTTCACAGTTGGCATGGTCTACCAGTAATATCTCCGGGTTCTCCATAGCCCACTGCACCCAAGCCTGGGGGGTTTCGCAGTAGAGGAATTCCAGGATATGCGATATATCAACAACTTGAGGTTTCGAGGCAGCGTTCACTTATCGGGCTCTCCAAATAAATCGGGCATTAAAATATAGCGGTCATAGTGCGCCTGGGACAAGGCGAAGAACTCTACATCTATGGCGTCACGCAGCTTCTCTAGCCCCATGTGCCTGAAATCGAGGTTGACTTCGAAGCCATAACTGGCTGGATCTTCTATTTGCCCGGCACCAGCTTTCAGTAGACTAAAAACCCCACAGTAGTCACCGTGTGACGGTACATGAGGAATTTGCTGCACCTGTAGTTGCCAGTTCAGCAATTTACTGTCACATATTCTCAATCTATTACTGACACACTGAGACAAAAATCCGCTGAGGCGCTCATCAACTATCTGCTTCTGTGACGGGTTATAGCTGTTCCAATTGATAACCTCATGCGTAAAGCGCTTACACCCGCGACACACGGTATCGCCAATACCGGTAGAACACACACCGATGCAGGGGGTTTTAACAGGGTTTTTGGAAGGCTTGCTCACGGCGGCGATTTTACGATATCACTTGCGTGAATGCACGATATAAGCGCTTGATTTATTTATCTTAAACGCGGTTTACGCTATACTTCGCCGCGTATTTTAGCGGCTTGCTGAGTGAATCAAAGACATCAGCACGGGCCGACACTCTTACCGAATTCTCGCCATCATGACAAGGAGCTCCACCATGCTTGAAGCCTATCGCGAACATGTCGCAGAACGCGCCAGCCAGACTATTCCACCCAAGCCCCTCAGCGCCGACCAGGTAGCCGAGTTAGTCGAGCTACTTAAAACCCCACCAGCTGGAGAAGAAGAGTTCCTGCTGGAATTGATCAGCACTAGAGTGCCACCCGGCGTCGATGAAGCAGCCTACGTAAAAGCCGGCTTTCTCTCTGCGATCGTTGCGGGCGAGGCTAACAGCCCTCTTATCGATAAAAGTGCCGCTATCAAACTGCTAGGCAATATGCATGGTGGCTACAACATCGAGACACTCATTGCACAGCTGTCCGACGCCGATCTTGGCGAACTGGCCGCGACAGAGCTAAAACACACACTGCTAATGTTTGAAGCGTTTCACGATGTGTCCGAACTCGCTTCAAATGGCAACGCCAACGCGCAGGCAGTTATGCAATCCTGGGCGGACGCCGAATGGTTTACTTCCGTGCCAGCCGTTGCTGACTCCATTAAGGTTGCCGTATTTAAAGTTACCGGCGAGACCAATACCGATGACCTGTCCCCTGCCCCCGACGCATGGTCACGCCCGGACATCCCATTACACGCACTGGCTATGTACAAAATGACACGCGATGGCCTGGAGCCTGAAGAGCACGGTGTTACAGGCCCGATGAAACAAGTGGAAGATGTAATAGCCAAAGGCCTGCCCGTAGCCTTTGTTGGCGACGTAGTCGGCACAGGTTCCTCACGTAAATCAGCCACCAATTCCGTACTGTGGTTTTTTGGTGATGACATAGACGGCGTTCCCAACAAAAAGGGTGGCGGAATTTGCATTGGCAATAATGTCGCGCCTATTTTTTATAACACTATGGAAGATGCCGGTGCTCTGGTTTTCGAAGCTCCTGTGGATAAAATCGGCATGGGTGATGTGATAGAAATTCGTCCCTATGACGGAAAAATTCTCTCTGAGTCCGGTGAAACCCTGTCTGAGTTCGAACTTAAATCGGATGTATTGTTGGACGAAGTACGCGCCGGCGGCCGCATCAACCTGATCATTGGCCGTGGCCTCACAAGCAGAGCTCGCGAAGCACTGGGCCTGGAAGAATCTGAGCTGTTCCGCAAGCCGACTGCTCCAGTTGAGAGCAACAAGGGGTATACCCTGGCACAAAAAATGGTCGGCAAGGCCTGCGGCACAGAAGGCATACGCGCTGGAACTTACTGCGAACCACTAATGACAACGGTCGGCTCTCAGGACACCACCGGCCCCATGACCCGGGACGAACTAAAAGATCTCGCTTGCCTGGGCTTCTCAGCCGATTTAACCATGCAGTCTTTCTGTCACACAGCAGCCTACCCCAAGCCTGTCGACATAGACACGCAACACTCTCTGCCCGATTTCATCATGACCCGAGGTGGTGTCTCACTACGCCCGGGCGATGGTATTATCCACTCGTGGCTAAACCGTATGTTGCTGCCCGACACTGTGGGCACAGGCGGCGACTCCCACACACGCTTCCCTATGGGCATCTCATTTCCAGCGGGCTCTGGCTTGGTTGCATTCGCGGCCGCTACCGGGGTCATGCCACTGGACATGCCTGAGTCAGTACTGGTTCGCTTCAAAGGTGAAATGCAGCCTGGTATTACACTGCGCGATTTGGTTCACGCCATTCCCTACTACGCGATAAAACAGGGCTTGCTAACCGTTGAGAAGAAGGGCAAGAAAAACATCTTCTCTGGCCGCATACTAGAAATTGAAGGCTTGAGCGACCTAACCCTGGAACAGGCATTTGAACTGTCTGATGCCTCAGCTGAGCGCTCAGCCGCGGGTTGCACCATTGCCATGGACGAAGACTCTGTCGCCGAGTACCTGCGTTCCAATGTTGTACTGCTGCGTTCCATGATCGCCAACGGTTATGGCGATTCACGCACACTGGAGCGCCGCGCACGCAAGATGGAAGATTGGCTCGCAAACCCCACTCTGATGAAAGCAGACGCTGATGCCGAGTACACTGAAATTATCGAAATTGATTTGGCCGAAGTAACCGAGCCAATCGTCTGCTGCCCCAACGATCCGGACGATGCCAGACTGCTGTCCGACGTTGCAGGAGACAAAGTCGATGAAGTCTTTATTGGCAGCTGCATGACCAATATCGGTCACTTCCGCGCCGCCGGTAAGCTGCTTGAGCAGCATAAGGGCGGTATTTCCACGCGCATGTGGATAGTCCCCCCAACTCGCATGGACGAGCACCAACTGATGGAGGAAGGCTACTACAATATCTTTGGTGCCGCAGGCGCGCGCACCGAGATGCCAGGTTGCTCACTATGCATGGGTAACCAGGCCCGCGTTGCAGCCAACTCCACTGTTTTGTCTACTTCGACTCGAAACTTTCCCAACCGCCTTGGCGATGGAGCGAATGTTTATCTGACTTCAGCTGAGCTGGCTTCAGTGGGTGCAATTTTGGGTAAGCTACCAACCCCGGAAGAGTACATGCAGTATGCAGAAAATTTGGACTCGATGGCCGATGACATCTATCGCTATCTCAACTTCGACCAGATAGCAGAATTTCAGGCCAGTGCAGAAGAAGGTAAGCGGATCGCCGCTGTGCAAATAGATGAAGTAAAGGTCGGTTGATAGCCGCCTCCACTACGACCCCCGCTTCGGCGGGGTTTTTGTTTTAGTATTAAGGTCAAAACTATGGCTCAGCAACTTCGTCGCATTGTTACCGGACACAACGAGAACGGCGAGTCGATCGTAGAAATCGATGCTGGACCCGCTCAGGAAATTGGCGCCAATGGCTCAAGTCTCCACGAAATATGGCTTACAGAAAGCATACCCGTTGACAATACCGCGTTTTCCGATGTGATATCCGGGGCGAGCCCCACGCTTTGCCCTCCCGCTGGGGCAGCAAAGGTCCGCTGGTTTACTGTTCCTGTCGAAAATCCACAGGCATCTGCTGACGAGAAAGAAGCTGCTGCTGCATTTGGCTTTGACGCAGTCGGTGCATCTCATTGCCGTGTGGACACACGCAGGCACCCCGCTATGCACAAAACCTCAAGCGTGGACTACATCATCCTGATATCCGGTGAAGTCGATTTGTTATTGGATGCTGGTGAGGCAAGGGGATTAAAACCTGGCGATGTTGTCGTGCAACGCGGCACTAATCATGCGTGGGTTAATACCGGCAGCGAACCAGCTTTGTTGGTGGCTGTTCTTGCGGATGCGGGGCCTGCTTAGGTCTCGCTTCCCCAAAGAGTCATTCCCCCCATCGGCTGAGTACACCGCATAGAAAAGCCATACCTGTATTCTCCCTCGCTAACCGTTTCCTTTCGGAACTACCCGCATACACCGTTGTCTTTAGTTATTAGCACCTTATAAATAACGAAAGAGGGCCTCCTTGCACATTGACGCAAAACAAAGCTCAAGCGAGACCCACCGCATCCTGACCTATGCATTGTTTGCATCTCTGCTTGCCCATGTATTCGGCCTGCTGTACTTCCAAAATAAAACTACTCCAGTAAATTTAATCCCGGTAAGCCCCTACCCCAGCTCGCTCAATGTAACGCTCAACACTGTGCAAATTCTTCAGACAGTGAAGGTAAGCAGTGGTAGTGCCGAAGAATCTGTACCCGATCTCGCAGAGCCGATATCGAGCGCTGGCTCAACGAAGTTGCAGGCTGTGGATCCAAAACGTCACACTCAAAACGACTCGAAGATAAGTACGCTCAAGGCCCCAACTACAACACTAGAGATGAGACGTTTTCTACAGGATCTGCCAGAGCCGTCAAGCGACCAAACTACGGTGAATGGAGCTGTAGTGATGAATCAGACTTTACTTGATGCTCTACAAAAAAACCCGGGAATCAAAAACTTCACCACCGCCGCAGGCGAATTGTCCAGTTCTGCTACATACGACGCAGGCAGTTGGACCGAGTGGATCCAGTTTGGAGACAAATGTTTTCACGTTAGAAAAGCAAACCCCCTGGAGCCGTATAGCAATGAGACCTGGTATAGAACGGCATGTAACTAGACAATTTTTCGTTAGATCATTTTTTGCTTTATAAATTCTCGTTTTCGAAACCTCAGTTAATGTAAACTGATTATCATTATACGTGTCCCTTTGTACCAGAGAACTGTGGAGTAGCTAACTATGACAGGTTTAGATGTTTTTGCCCTCATCGTACTGACTGTAATGATTGGCTCAGGGCTGGGGATCTGGGCAATGCTCGGCATGTTTCCAGGCAAGATCGCTAGAGAGCGCAATCACCCTCAAGCAGAGGCTATCAGCGTGTGTGGTTGGTGCGGTGCTATAACTATGGGCATACTATCTCCCATTGCATTTATCTGGGCATATACCAATCCTGCGGCAACCCTTGATGGAAAGCTGTCATCGGACACGGTTGAAACGGAGGGTGAGTCCAGCCCCGTCCAGGAGGCTAACGCATGATTGTTTTCCTCACGCTACTCTACATAGCCGCCCTATTTCTCGCCGTAAAAATCGGCATCGTAAAATTGAACACCTTCTGGAAAATCTCTCCCGTACTATGGATGGTGGCATTATTCTTTGTTCTATTCGTACCTATGCAATGGGGCGCACCTGCGGGTGCCGTACGGATGTATCAGAGCGTCATCGAAATCATTCCCAACGTCAGCGGAGAAGTCGTCGAAGTACCTATAAAACCGCTGCAAAAATTGGAAAAAGGTGATGTGTTATTCAAAATTGATCCCGCCCAGTTCGAAGCTAACGTGCAGCAGATCACTGCCCAACTGAGACTGGCTGAGACCAATCTGGCTCGGGCTGAAGATCTTATGGCCAGAAATCTTGGACGACAGGTTGACGTCGACATCTATGCCGCCGAAGTAAACGTTTACAAGGCCCAACTCACAAATGCCACATGGGAGCTGGAAAAGACAGTAGTTCGGGCACCAAACAAAGGCGAAGTTGTAGCACTATTGCTACGTCCGGGACAGCGCGTGGGCTCTTTGGCTGTGCGCAGCTGGGTTGCGTTTGTTGAAGAAGGGCAACGTAAGCTTGTAGTTGGTATTCCCCAATCTCGGCTACGTCACATCAAGAAGGGCCAGCGGGCCGATGTGGTACTACAGGTATATCCAGGGCAAGTCTTCCAAGCCACTGTGGGTGACATAATAGCAATAAACTCAGCCGCACAACTGCAGGCTACCGGCATAATTCCCCAGGTGCCAGCAGCCACGGACCCGGCCCTCCCCTATGGAGTACAACTAATTTTTGAAGATAATGATTTAATTTTCCCCCTGATTCCAGGCGGTGCAGTCGGCACCGCTGCCATTTACACAAAGTCCGCTGCAGCCACGCACGTAATACGTAGAGTTATGATGCATATGGAAACGTGGATAAATTACCTGAAGTAATCCGGACGGCTTAATAGAACCGTGCTTGTGCAGGAGTCAAAAAATTTCTCAGATTTTTAATCGTTGCACACCCCGTTTAAACTCGGTTAACAGCTGAGTACCGCTCTCTGGCGTTTTATCCTGGTAGGACAACTGGGCGTACAGACCATTGATACGATCAATTTCACTGGCACTACCGGGGAATTTACGCTTCGCTCGCACGGCATAATTACCCGGGGTTTCGCCCATGGCTCTGCTGAGCCCCCGTTTACCGAGCTTGTCACAATACGTCAGATAATATTTATCTAACTTGGAAATGGCTTTAACCGGACGCTTTGTAAGAAGCCATATTCCCACGGGTATCAGCACAATGGCCCAACTGCCCAGCAGCACGATGACAAACTTTCGTGCGCTTATTTCACCGAACCAGTTTTGCAAGACAGTATATTGTGTCTCAGCGTCGTAACCTACAATCCAACTCTGCCACTGCCAGGTCAGTGCGTCATATCGCAAACGTAAGTTATTCACCCATACTACAGAGCGAAAGTTTAAAAGTGACAATGGCGAATCCGAGAGAAAACTTCCCTCGGTAGCAACCGCTCGTTCAAGTCCCCATTCAATTCGATCTGGCGACACAGCGGCTGTTGGGTCTACTCGCACCCAGCCCTCACCCTCCAACCAAACCTCTGTCCAGGCGTGAGCATCAAACTGATGCACAATGATCGTTTTGTTGACCGGGTTTACTTCACCACCCTGATAGCCTGCGACAACACGTGCGGGAATGCCGGCGGCGCGCGCCAACAGTGTAAATGCGTACGCATAGTGCTCACAAAAACCTCGACGGGTTTGGAACAAAAATTCGTCCATGGCCTGCTCCCCGAGAAGAGGAGGCTCCAGCGTGTAAACATACTCTTCTTCATTAAATTTTTTGAGGATGGCATTGACCAAGTCACGATCATTTTTATGCTGTAACCGCAGTTCCTTTGCCAGCGCTAGCGTTTCTGGGTTACTCCCTCGCGGAACTGCTAGCTCTGTCTTACGCCGCCACTGACTGAGCTCTGACTCCAACACTGCATCGGGCCATGACTCAACGGTATAATGATATTCATCTTCAAGTACAACAGGAGAATAGAGCCTGAAATCGGCAGTGCTCATAACTTTGGAGCGATTTGACTCGGCATGGCGAAGGCCATACAACCATCCCTGTTGCGTCGGCTCCATAATAATGTCGTAGCGAATTTCATCACCCACTAACTCGGGTTGTTTCTGGCGGCGTTCTGTCGCTGGCACTTCATAGTAATCCAGACTACGCCAGGCGCCGTCCTCCAGCTTGCTGAAAACCAGACCGCGCCAATATAACTGCGAGGCATTAGGGATAGCCCCTTCAAACTGCACGCGAAATGCGACTTCACTTGACTGGCTTAATCTGGATATATCACCCGGACGCATAAAATCACTAACCCCGGTCTTCGCCGCCTGGCTCTTCAGTGGCACTGTCCACAAAGGGCCAATGCGAGGAAACAAGAAAAATAACACCACCATCAGGGGAAAAGCCTGCAGCAGCATAATACCGGCCAGGCGTATAGTGCGTGGGTTAAACTTGTGCTGCTGAGGTTGGTGCAGTGCCAACAGGGCTGTTGTGAGAAGTAACACGGTGAACATAGAGTAAAAAACAATCAGCAGGTCCTGGCTAAACAGAAACTCGGTCACACAGACGAAATAACCTAGAAACAACAGCACATAGGCATCCTTGCGCTGCGCTAACTCTATAAGTTTCAGGGCAAAGCCGATGAGCAACAGTGCCACGGTTGGCTCCAGCCCCAGAAACGTACCGTAGCTAAGATAGAGGCTGATAAAACTCGTTACAATTAGCGCGAGCTTAAGCATACGTCCAGGGAACGACCACCTCCCCCGGTACACCATGCTGCGCCACAGCGCGGCAAACAGATAAACGCCTATCACCCAAACAGGGATACGAGCCAGATGCGGTGCAACCAGTGCGAACTGGGCAATTACGCTCCACACTAGCGCATTTCTCGGTATTTGCTGCCCCGGTTTCAAACCTGAGTTCCACTGATGTTATATAGGGCCAACGCTTTGAGCACCTTCTCGCGATGCTTCAAGCCAACATCCGGCGCAATTATTAGGCCCGGAAGACGTAAACCGAATTCGATATTACGACTCTCGTATTCTAGCGCCCAGTAGCATAAATAAGACAGCCTTAGCTCTTGATCGACGCCGGGAAAGGCCTCCCAGTCCAACCAGACACTACTATCTGCGAAAGCCCCGTACTGCTTGGTTTGTAGCGGCTGCCCCTTGGCCAGTCCCTTCCAGTGTACCTGTCGCAGCGGGTCGCCTCGCTGGTAGTCCCTGAAGCCGTGAAAGTCATCGGTCCCTGCAACCAGTATCGCACTGCCGTCGGGTTTATCAGTGGCAAGACCGGGCAAGGGACCGCAGGGCTCGGGCCGGGGGTAAACCAGTGCATGCAAATCCAGATCTACCCAGGTCCAACAGCGTAATAAGCCCAGTGGATAGGTCGACTCTATAAGAAGGCGTCCCGGGTTATACCAACCCCGACTACCCACTGCGGTATGCAGGGAAACTCGCACAGAGTCGTTTTCAACGAGGTTTACAAGCGCATCGGTACTGGTGGGCCACTTTATGTACAGGGAATAGTGCGTGCGCCGCCGGGTGCGCTCTATAAGTATCTCGAACTCGGACTGATGTCCTGGAAAGCCCGGCTGTGCATGTACTGCGTGAATAGTCAGGCCAGAGAGATTGGCGAAGGTGTGAAGTACAGCGATAATAAATAGTGTCGCCAACAAAAAGGTCAGCGCAAAACTCATATTGTTCTGATAGTTGATCGCCGCTATCAGCATAACAAAAAGACTCAGGCCAAAGAAAAAACCAGCTCGAGACGGAAAAATAAAAATTCGCTTTTGATTAAGAGTCACCGATCTCGCGGGAGGAATCCGGTTTGACACCCACTTTTGGAAACGCTGGCGCAATTGAAGCTGAAAACCTCGCTTGGAAGCGGCTTTCACGATGCAAAGCCTTTAGGGCCGGACGACATCCACATTACTCTGCATTTGCACGACCAGGGCGAGGCTGTCTCCGGCGTAATCACCGCCGGGAATCAAGCGGTGCGCGGTAACTGCTGGCAATACCATTTGAATATCCTCTGGTACCAGATGGCCACGGTTATTCATTAAGGCCCACGTTTTAGCACATTGCAGTATAGCCAGAGCACCGCGAGGAGAAAGACCCACGGCAAACTCCGGCGCCTGCCGGGTATAGGCAACCAAGCGCTGCAGATAGTCCAGTACACTAGCTGAAGCATGTACCTGTGTGACAGCTTGCCTTATCTGCTCGAGCTGACTAGCGTCGATGCGCTGCTTCAGGTTTACGCGTTCGGTGTCCAGGTGGTGCTGACGTTCGAACATTTCTCGTTCCGCGCGAGGATGTGGATAACCCAACTCAAGGCGCATCAGAAACCGATCAAGCTGAGATTCTGGCAACGGGTAAGTGCCCGACTGATCTATGGGGTTTTGCGTGGCGATAACAAAAAAGGGATTCGGCAGCGCGCGAGTTTCCCCTTCGATGGTTACCTGCCCCTCTGCCATCGCTTCGAGCAGAGCGCTCTGTGTTCTTGGAGTAGTACGGTTGATTTCATCGGCTAGCAACAATTGTGTAAATATGGGACCCGGATGAAAATTAAAAACAGATTCTCTGCGGTCAAAAATAGATACGCCCAGAATATCAGCGGGCATCAAGTCACTGGTAAATTGTACGCGTTTGTAATCCAGCCCCAGAACCTTCGCCAGGGCCTGGGACAAAGTTGTCTTACCCATACCCGGCAAGTCTTCAATGAGCAAATGACCCCGCGCAAACAAGCAACATAGCGCAAGCCTAATCTGCGGTTCTTTTCCAAGCACCACTTTGCCAACTTCTGATACAGCGGCTTCGAGCGCGCCTTGTAGCTCACGCATATCAGACATAAGACCGAATAAACTCCCCGAAAAATTGGCTCAACAATTTAAAGGGCATCAAAGCCACGCTGCAGATCGGCTTTCAGGTCATCAACATGCTCAAGGCCCACTGCAACTCTGATCAAGGATTCACTGATGCCTGCCGCCAAGCGTTCTTCGTCACCCAAACGACCATGGGTTGTAGTTGCCGGATGAACGATTGTTGTTTTCGCATCACCCAGGTTGGCCGTCAGAGACATAATTCTGGTGCCGTCGATACAACGCCAGGCCTGTTCTCGCCCCCCCTTAACCTGGAAGGAGAGTACTCCGCCAAAGGCTTTTTGTTGGCTGCTCGCCAGCTCGTACCCTGCGTGTGACTCAAGCCCACAGTAAAATACCTTTTCCACCGCGGGGTTCTGCTCCAGCCAGTTGGCTATTTCCAGTGCTGATTTACTATGCGCGTCCATACGGAGTCGAAGCGTTTCAAGACCTTTCAGGAACACCCATGCATTGAACGCACTCATGGTTGGGCCACAGGTTCGCAAAAAGGTCACCAATTCTGTCATATACTGCGCCGAGCCCAGCACTGCGCCGCCCATACACCTACCCTGCCCGTCCAGATATTTGGTAGCGGAATGCACAACGATATCGGCACCCAATGCCAACGGGGTCTGCAAAGCCGGCGTGCAAAAACAGTTATCGACTACAAGCAGGCATCCGTTTTCCTTGGCCAGATTTGACAACAAGCCGAGGTCTGCTACTTCACATAAAGGATTAGAGGGCGTCTCCAGGAACAGCATCGCTGTGTTGGGTTTTATCGAGGCCCGCCATAGTTCCATGTCCAACAAACTGACAAAACTGACCTCTACACCAAACTTTGCCAAGTATTTGCCAAACAAGTTGGTGGTTGTGCCAAACACGTTGCGGGAGCAGACGACATGGTCACCTGCTTTTAACAAAGCCATACAAGTACTGAGAATGGCAGACATACCAGAAGCAGTAGCCACGGCCTGCTCTGCGCCTTCAAGTGCTGCCAGGCGCTGTTCAAAAGTACGTACTGTGGGATTGGTATAACGCGAGTATACGTTCCCCTCCTGTTCGCCTGCGAAGGTAGCAGCGGCATCTGCAGCGCTGTCGAAAACATAGCTGGATGTCATAAAAATGGGTTCGCTGTGCTCACCCTCTGCAGTACGTGAGATGCCCGCGCGCACGGCTAATGTATCAAGCTGTGTGGCCGCCAAAATGTTCTCGTCTAATTCCCTGCTCATACTGTTATGGTGTTTCCTGGCTTTTCGTTGTCACTAAATATCGTTATGCAAGCCCATGCCGTCATC
The DNA here is from genome assembly GCA_016744355.1 of Halieaceae bacterium. Classification (GTDB taxonomy): domain Bacteria; phylum Pseudomonadota; class Gammaproteobacteria; order Pseudomonadales; family Halieaceae; genus JBALVT01. The sequence continues at coordinate 65,459 of JADGEN010000002.1, read as the reverse complement.
TTCACTCTGGGCGGCACGCCTCTCGCCCTGCGCCTCGTCATTACGCATCGATTCAAGGCGATCGAGGTAGTTTTCGTCAACATCTCCAGTGACATACTCACCATTAAACACAGCACAGTCAAAGCTCTCGATATTTGGATTACCATCCAGAGAACACTGCACAAGATCATCCAGGTCCTGGAACACCAGCCAATCCGCACCAATGAGTTCGCCAATTTCATCTTCGCTTCGATCAAAAGCGATAAGTTCCTTGGCTGTGGGCATGTCAATACCATACACATTGGGATAACGCACAGGAGGCGCTGCCGAGGCAAAATACACTTTCTTGGCCCCCGCCTCTCTCGCCATTTCTATAATTTGGCGGCAGGTAGTTCCACGCACAATGGAGTCATCCACTAACATGACATTTTTACCTTCGAATTCCAGCGGCACCGGGTTTAGCTTCTGACGCACCGACTTTTTACGTTGGCTCTGACCGGGCATGATAAAAGTGCGACCAATATAGCGGTTTTTCATCAGGCCCTCGCGGAACTTGATCCCCAGTGTATGTGCCATAGACTGGGCTGCGATACGACTGGTATCCGGTATCGGAATAATCACATCAATATCGTGATCGGGTCGCTCCTTGAGAATCTTCCTGGCCAGAGCTTCGCCCTGACGCATACGTGTTTTGTAGACCGACACTCCATCCATCAAAGAATCAGGCCTGGCAAAGTATACATGTTCAAAAATGCAGGGGTGCAACTGTGCAGAGCTCGAACACTGCTGACGATGTAAAACACCATGCATGTCTATATACACGGCTTCACCAGGGGCGACATCGTTGATTAAAGTAAAACCCAATAGGTCAAGAGCAACACTCTCCGACGCAATCATGTACTCAGTGCCTGTATCGCCTTCACGCTCTCCCACGACCAACGGTCGTATACCGTAGGGGTCCCGAAAGCCTACGATGCCGTAATCTACCAGCAGAGCAATGGCTGCATAACCGCCTTTACAGCGACGATTAACCGCTTCAACCGTTTTGAAAATATCATCAGCTTCGGGATGCAACTTGCCAAGGCTCTGTAGTTCGTGAGCAAAGATGTTCAGTAACACCTCAGAATCAGAGTCAGTATTAAGGTGGCGCAGGTCGTCCTGAAAAACTTCTCGAGACAATTGTTCGGCATTGGTGAGGTTGCCATTGTGCGCAAGAGCAATACCGTAGGGCGAGTTCACATAAAAGGGTTGTGCCAAGGCTGGGCCAGTGCTTCCCGCGGTTGGGTAACGCACATGTCCCATGCCTATGGAACCCTCAAGGCGCTGCATATGATGCTGACGAAAAACATCCCGCACCAACCCCACACTTTTACGAAGATTAAAATTGCCATCTTTGAACGTGACAATACCAGCAGCATCCTGACCTCGATGCTGCAATACTGTCAAAGCATCGTAAATTTCAGGGGCAACATTGGAACTACCGACTAATCCGACCAGGCCGCACATTAGGCAAACACCTCACAAAGAACTGACCACCAGGGCCTAAATAGTAATATTTGGTACAGCATCACTCACCACACTGGGAATATCCATAGTACCGAACGTGGACTGCACCCACTGCATTAAAAGATCTAAATGTGGCATTAGCAGAGACTGATTAAACGCCTGTTGATTACTGGCAGGCATTAGCTGCCTGAGTATGAAGACTACTACCAGTAGGATAATTAGCCCCCGGGCAAAACCAAATACCGTACCCAACAAACGATCCAGCGGGCTCAGTCCTGTTAAACGAATTAACTGGCGAACTACGATCCCCAATAGATTGAAGAGCAACAAAACGCCGACAAACAATAACGCAAACGCCGCCATATAACGGGCCGGCTCATTGTCTATAAATTGGACAAGCTGGACTGACAGACGATCAGCAAAAAGGTTGGCAAGGACAAAAGCCGCTACCCAACCCAGCAGTGAAAGCGCTTCACGCGCAAAGCCACGCCATAAGCTAATGAGCGTGGATACAGTCAATACGGCAATAATAGCCCAATCAACCCAGTTCATGAGCGTCCAATCCACGACTAAACCTTATACTCCATTACAGCTGGCCTTTGGAGCGCAAGTCTAACAGAGCACATGGTGCGACTAAACCAAAAGAAAGTGGTGATCTTCACGGTATATAGCGCCGCACCATCGATTTGACCTTGAACTGCGCATCGACCTTGGGCTGCATGGTTTCGAGTCGAGCACGTTCAAACTTGGGACCCACATAGACTCTTAGAAGAACGCCATTTTCCCTTTTGATTTTCTTAACATAAGCCTTGTAGCCCATATCGACCAGACCAGCGCGCAGCTCTTCAGCCTTGGCGGAACTGCTCACGCTGGCCACCTGTAATATCCAACCTATGGGAACTCCGTCAGCATCTATTGCAGGTTTAGCCGGCGCCTCAGTGCGAGTTTTCGCCTGCTTTGTAACAGGTGGGAGAACCGGTTTACTTTCGACCACAGGTTTCTGCGGCACTGGTGCTTTTTCTACCTGACTATCAATAACAGCCAGGTCCAGCTCCTTAGCAGGAACGGCTTCGCTCTCTTTTTTTGCTTCGCCAGCGGCCTCTTCACCAGCTTGCCATGTGGGCGAAGACCGCAAGCCGCCCCTACCGGGCGTGTCGATTGGAGTGGTGTCTATAGTGGGCCTGACAGGCACTTGCGCAGCTTCTCCCAACGGTTTGTCGACTGGCTCGACAAAAATAACCGGCCAGAACACGACTCCGAGAGCAATCAGTATAAGAGCGCCGACAAGGCGCTGCTTGAGGATTTCATTCATGGGTGGCGATGCGCCCTTTCCTGCGGTCTTTTTCCAGCAGTGGTAACACCACTGCCACTGTATAAAACGAGCCAAAAATTACCAGTCTGTCGCCTTCGACCATTAGCCCCTGTGCCCGGCGAAAGGCCTGACGAAGATTCTTACTCACACTAATCATTTTTTCACCTTGCTCATGCAGGCATTGCGCAACGACTTCTGCCTCCAAAGCGCGCGGAACAGCTGGCTGATTAGCAGTAAACCAGGCATCGAAGTACCCGGAACAGGCCCCGAGCATTGCCCGAAAATCTTTATCCACCATGGCAGAAAAAATGGCCATAGTTCTCCCTTTGCAGGGAGTCGCATCGATATACTCAAGTAGCTTATCAAGTGATGCCACATTGTGTGCCACATCAAATAGATACTCTTTGCCCGCAAATTTCTGCAGTTCTCGCCGCCCCGGCGGAGACAAAACCTCTAATGCGCGCAGTAATTGTTTGTCGGTGAAATCCCGTTTTATCAGCAACAGAGCCTGCAGACCCGCACAAATATTATCGGCTAAGACGGAACCATAGGCGATAGTCGGTAGCTTCCGCTCTACACCACTACTCGTGCGTAAACTAGCGGACCAAGAACTGCCCTCGTCCATCAACTGATAGTCGACACCGCTGAATAATGCCTGACAGCCAAGAGACTCGATGTGCTCCAGCAACACTAGTGGTGGATCTTTCTCTGCGATCACCGCTGCCCGTTCACGACGCAGTATGCCGGCTTTTTCCAGGGAAATTTGCTCTCTGCTATCTCCCAGCCAATCCTGGTGGTCTATGTCGATACTGGTAATGACAGCTACGTCTGCGTCGACAATATTGACCGCATCAAGACGTCCGCCGAGCCCAACTTCCAGAAGAATTACGTCTACATTGCGCTGGCGGAAAACCACCAGTGCAGCCAATGTCGAAAATTCAAAATAGGTAAGAGATGTCTCACCTCTGGCGGACTCGATCTGCTCAAATGCCTGTACGATCTCACTGTCGTCTACTGGCACTCCTGCTACGCGAATACGCTCATTAAAACTCAGCAGATGAGGGGAAGTACAAGCACCGCTAACACAGCCAGTTTCGACCAGTATCGCCTCCATAACAGCAACAGTTGATCCTTTGCCATTAGTTCCAGCCACGCTGATTACCGGCTGGGGTGGCGGTAAAAGCTGCATAGTCTCTGCCACTGACGCCACTCGCTCCAGACCCAGATCTATCTCGCTTGGGTGAAGCGTCTCCAGACGCTGCAACCACTCATTAAGTGATGTCTTACTCATCCACCTCAATTGCCTCGACGTCCGCCCCATCCTCAGTTTCGCGTTGCTCTTGCTCTTGCTCTTGCTCTGAATGATTCAGAGCTTGATGGGACAGCTTGGAAAGTATACGAGCAAGCGTGTCACGCATATCGTTGCGGTGAACAATCATGTCAATCGCACCGTGTTCGAGTAAAAACTCACTACGCTGAAAACCCTTGGGTAATTTCTGCCGTATTGTCTGCTCAATTATGTTTGGCCCTGCAAAACCCGCACGAGCATCGGGTTCAGCAACATTAATGTCTCCCAAAAGCGCGAGGGACGCTGATACGCCACCGTAAATAGGGTCTGTCATCACCGATATATAGGGCACGCTCTGTTGCTTCATGCGCTCTATCACGGCGCTGGTTTTGGCCATTTGCATTAATGAAATAAGGGCTTCTTGCATGCGGGCGCCGCCGGACGCCGAAAAACACACCAGGGGAATATTTTCAGCCAGAGACAATTGTGCAGCTCGGGTAAATTTTTCACCTACCGCGTAGCCCATTGATCCACCATGAAACTTGAATTCGAAGGCGACAACCACCACAGGTAGGCCCTGTAGTGTTCCACGCATCGCAATGAGAGCGTCTTTTTCTCCTGTGGACTTTTGGGCGGCCGTGAGGCGATCCCGATAGCGTTTCTTGTCCTTAAATTTGAGCCTGTCTACAGGTTCTATATCGGTGAAAACCTCTTCACGTCCCTCTTCATCCAGAAAAACATCCAGACGCCTACGGGCACCGATACGCATGTGATGATCGCATTTTGGACACACATCGTCATTGCGTTCCAGATCGGGACGATAGAGCACTGCCTCACATTTGACGCACTTCTTCCATAGCCCCTCGGGTACACTGGCTCGTTTCTCACCCTCGCCTGTACGTACACCTGACGGTAATATTTTATCAATCCAACTCATGACATCCCCCGCTGTATTTGCATCATTATAGACGCGCTGCTGTGCATTAGGATAGCGAATCTATGCCCGCTCTGATATCGCCAAGCAGACTCTTAGCCGCAACAATTGCAGCTTCTGGGGATCCACCTGATTCGATTGCGGCAGCCATAACGTTAACCAGCGCACTACCCACCACCACGCCATCGGCAACCACGGCGACCGCCTTAGCAGAATCCGCATCCTTAATGCCAAAACCCACCGCAAGGGGCAGATTTGTGTGGCTGCGAATCAACTGCGCTCGTCTGGAGACCTCCTCTGTATCAAGATTTCCAGCGCCAGTTACACCTTTGAGCGAGACATAGTATATAAAGCCACTGGCTTGCTCCACGATAGTGTCTATTCGATTCTCCGGTGTATTGGGTGCGATGAGAAAAATATTATCTATACCCACGCGGTTCAACTCGACGTTTACTGCGTCTACTTCTTCTGGAGGAATATCCACCGTGAGCAGCGCATCCACACCTGCACTCGCAGCGGCATCGGCAAAAACATCGTAGCCCATATGCTCAACTGGATTGGCATAGCCCATCAGTAACACGGGCGTGTCCTGGTCGTTCTCGCGAAACTGACGAACGACCTCCAGCGTTTTACGTAAACTAATTCCATTGGCGAGAGCGCGTTCGTGCGCCAATTGAATCACAGGACCCTCGGCCATGGGGTCAGAGAAGGCGACACCTACCTCTATGATATCGGCTCCGGCTTCAACCAGGCCATGCATCAATGGCACCGCGATATCTGCGCAGGGGTCACCGGCTACAAAGTAAGGGATTAGGGCCTTACGGCCCTGCTCTTTTAGTTGTTTAAAACGATCTGCTATGCGACTCACTACCCTTCCCCTATATTTCTATACCATCGAGCTGTGCGACGGTATGTATATCTTTGTCACCACGACCAGACAGATTGACGATAATCATTTGGTCTTTGTCCATGCTGGCCGCCAGTTTTTCTGCGTAGGCTAACGCATGGCTACTCTCCAGCGCGGGCATAATCCCCTCAACCTCAGTAAGTGTGTGAAAGGCACGCAGCGCTTCGGCGTCATCTGCATCCACGTAATCTACCCGACCTATATCCTTCAACCAGGAGTGCTCGGGGCCGACCCCGGGATAATCCAGCCCGGCGGATATTGAGTGGGTGTGTAATATCTGCCCATCCTCATCCTGCATTAAGTAGGTGCGATTGCCGTGTAATACGCCCGGTGTCCCCATAGTAAGTGGCGCTGCGTGCTCGCCAGTAGCTACACCCAGTCCACCGGCTTCAACGCCGTACATCGCGACAGATTCATCCTCTAAAAAGGGATGGAACAAACCAATTGCATTGGATCCACCACCTACACAAGCGACCAGTGCGTCGGGCAGCTTACCTGTCTGGGCTAAGGATTGAGCTCGCGCTTCCCGTCCAATGATACTCTGGAAGTCCCGAACCAATTTGGGATAAGGGTGTGGCCCTGCCGCTGTACCAATGATGTAGTAGGTTGAGTCGACGTTGGTCACCCAGTCACGCATAGCCTCATTCATGGCATCTTTGAGCGTTTTGGAACCGGAGGTAACCGGTATCACGTCCGCGCCCAACAGGCGCATGCGGTAGACATTCAGAGCCTGGCGTTTGATATCTTCTTCGCCCATATACACCTGACACTCCAAACCCAGTCTAGCAGCGATCGTGGCCGAGGCTACACCGTGCTGCCCCGCTCCGGTTTCAGCGATAACCCTGGGCTTACCCATATACTTTGCCAGTAGTGCCTGTCCAACGGTGTTGTTAACTTTGTGCGCGCCAGTGTGATTGAGGTCTTCCCTTTTTAAAAAAATGCGCGCTCCACCAATTTGATCAGACCAGCGCTTCGCTTCGTACAGTGGCGATGGACGCCCTACATAGTGAGCTAAATCTTCGTCTAACTCGCGCTGAAAAGCGGGGTCTGCTGAGAGCCTCGAATACAATTCTTCCAGCTCTGCGAGAGCCGCCATCAGCGTCTCCGAAACGAACTTTCCGCCGTACTGTCCAAAACGTCCTTGTGCATCGGGAAGGGATGAATAATCTATGTCTGACCTGTCTTTACTCATGTTGCATTCCATCTAACGTTGATCTGCAGTTTTCACCGCTGAAATAAACTGTTTAATTTTTACACAATCTTTGGCGCCGGGGCTCAACTCAACACCACCACTAACATCGACTGCCGCTGGCTGCAGTGTCGCCATGGCTTCACTGACATTGTCAGGGTTCAATCCGCCTGCCAGCACCACGGGTAAAGGCAGCTCCAGAGCGGCGAGACGCCAGTCGAAGGTTTTACCTGTTCCACCAGGCACTCCCGCTTGCCACGCATCCAACAAAACCCCTCTGGCCGCCGTGTGAGCTCGACAAGCATCGCTTAGATCGAGGCCAGCCTGTACCCGCACCGCTTTGATATAGGGTCGATTGAATTGCTCGCAGTATTTAGCGCTTTCATCGCCGTGAAACTGAAGGACATCAATGGAAAGTGAGCTCAGCACCTGGTTAACCCGATATGCTGTCTCGTCAACAAATAATGCAACAACAGATACGAAGGGCGGCACCACTGCAATAATGCTAGCGGCCTGCTCTACCGTCACCGCCCTGGGGCTTGCGGGGTAAAACACCAAGCCGATAGCATCCGCGCCAGAGGAAATCGCACTCAACGCGTCTTCCGGTTTGGTAATACCGCAAATTTTTATTCGAGTATGAGCCACAGCTGAGAATTTCTATCGAAAATACAATGGAACATGATACCAGATCAGCGACTAAGCTGTCTTCAATTGGACAATAGAAGAGGCCCCAATGGTGTAACCGGCAAGGAGAATTTTTCAGGGTAATCCACTTTCGACAAATACAATCCATCGGGGGAAGCAGTATCTGCGGCCTGATTACGATCTTTTATCGCGAGCAGCCCGGCAAGCCAACCCTTTTGCTGTTGGCCCGAGCCTACGGCCATTAGTGAACCCGCTATATTACGTACCATATGATGTAAAAAGGCATTGGCCTGAACATCTATGACAACGAGCTCACCACGGCGGCTTATATCAATTGAATAAATATTACGCATGGCTGTATTGGATTGGCAACTGGCCGCCCTGAATGAGCTGAAATCTTGTTCACCCAAAAGACTTTGCGCCTCCTCATGCATTAGCGCAGCATCCAATGGTCGCCGCTGCCAGGTAACTTGTCCATTTAGCAACGCGGGTCGCACGCGAGTGTTGCCAATAATGTAGCGGTAGCGACGGGATAAAGCTGAAAACCTTGCATGAAAATCAGCTGGAACCTGTTTTGCCCATATTACGCGTATCGCATCGGGGAGGTGTGTATTGGTGCCCAGTACCCACGCCTTCAAGCCGCGTGTAACGGGAGCATCAAAATGAATGACCTGGCCGCAAGCATGTACACCGGTGTCGGTTCGGCCTGCGCAGTGAACTCGCACTGGCTCGGGCAGCGCCGCTATTGCAGCCAAGCCGCGCTCAAGCTCAGATTGAACGGTCACCACAGAATGATTTTTCTGAGTTTGCCAGCCGCTGTACGACCCACCGTTATACTCAATACCGCAGGCTATACGAGTTCCTGCGGGGATTGGGTCCGTGGGGAATGTGTGAAAAAAGGAGCTAGTCAAGCCGCTCTAGCAGCACCCGTGCCTCTTCTTTTTGCTCGTCGCTGCCCTCTGCCTGTACTTCTTCGAAAATGGCTCTGGCACCGTCCTGATCGCCCATATCAAGATAGGCTCGAGCGAGATCCAACTTGGTTGACATGGCATCACTTCCAGTTGCAAAAACCATATCTTCTTCGACTGCGCCCCCGGCCAAAGCAGCGCTGCCTTCGGAGAAATCTTTGCTCAGGTCGAGCTCATCCTCCGGCGCATCGCCGTCAAAGCCCTCTATTTCAAGGCTCCCAAACTCTTCTTCGAGGTCAACATCAGCACCACCTGCCTCGATGTCAGTATCGAGCGAAGGTAGGTCCAGATCCAGATCGTCAGACAAATCCAGAGGGTCGGCAGCAGACGCCGCATCTGATGCCGGCTGGGGAACTGGCGCACCCGCTGGATCATCGATGCCACTAATGATTTCTTCACCGCTTTGCACACTTGCCGCGTCACCCAGGCGTTTGATTTCAGCAAATTGCTTCATCACCTCTGCCTGATCACCCATTTCACTACTGACCTGCATCAGCTTGAGCTTGTAGTCAGCATTGGCAGGTTCATTGTCGATTGCTGTCTTCAGGAGATCAACAGCCTGAGGGAAACGGCCGTAAGCAATATAAATATCCGCTTCAGCCAGTGCATCGCCTGAGTCGGCGTCAGACGCATATTCATCGTGCTTGCGTTCACCGTAACCGCTACTACGTGTGAGTGCTGGCTCGGCTTGTTCAGCAGGCTCTTTCTTGACTGGCTCAGGTTCCGGCGCGGCTTCTAACTCAGGTTCAGCAACAACTTCTTGCTTATCGGTGTTCAATTGAACGTTTGCGAACACATCGTCCTTCGCTGACGCTTCCTCGGCCTCCTCGCCACGGCGACGTAAAAACGCCCAGACCGCGACGGCCAGGACGACTAAACCGCCCAAAATGTACATGATAGTGCTGAAGAAACCGCCCTTTTCTTTCTTCTCGGCGGTCACTGCAGGCTTTTCGGCGGGAACTTCGCTTGCAACAACTTCTGCTATGGGCTCTGCCGCAGTAACTTCTTCTACTGCTTCTACCACCGCTTCATCGGCCAGATCGTTTTCAGCAACACTGTCTTCGACCGGCTCCAATGCCATCGACTCCAGAGACTGTAAATCAACAAGCTCCCCTTCAGCTGCTTGTACTTCGGTTGTTTCGCCGGCGTCTGCCAGGGCTTTTTGCAAAGCGGCTATTTGATCATCTTTGAGGCTAACAATGCGTTCCAGGGTATCGACTTGATCAGCCATAGACTCAAGGCGATCTTCAACTTCTGCACGGTCGCGCTCTGCACGCTCCAAGCCTTCCATGCTGGTCATATCTGACTCGGAACCGCTTTCTGACAGGGAGTCGCCTGCTGCCTGACCAGACCCAGCTGCCGCTTGAGGCTCAGTCGAAATTCGCAGTGAACCGCCTGTTTCGGCTGACTGACTGTGACTCACACCCTCCCGCCAATCCTGGTTTTGCTGGCGCACTTCGGCCATAGCCGAACTTGTGTCGTCAGAACTGATATCACCTGAACTTGGCAGGTAGATAACATACCCCGCTTTTATGCGGTTAATGTTGCCACCAATAAAGGCGTTGGGATTTAAGCGTTGTATGTCGAGCATCGTCTGGTGCACTGACGTGCCTTCTGGTTTTGACCTCTGTGCTATTTTCCACAGTGTTTCATCGCGCCGAATGAGGTAGCGCTCGCCCGCTTGAGCTGAAGGTGATGCATCAGAACCGAAATTGCGCTGAGGCATCTCGCCATCAGCCAAATTCGACTTACCCAGCTTTACCTGGGTACCGCTACTACTTTGGGGTTTTTTTTTAGCGTCCCCGCCGGGATCTGATTGATCCGCTATTGCACTGGCCGAGATAGTAATTGATTGCTCCGCCTTAAATACAGGAGGATCGACCAGTACAGTGTACTCACGCAGGAGCCTACCTGAGGGCCAACGTGCCTCGAGGATAAAGTCGAGGTAGGGCTCGAGTACCGGCCCTTCAGAGTTCAGCAAAATCTGGCCTTTGCCCTCGTCGTCCACCGTAATCTCAAATGTGAGGCTTGTAAGGAAATACGCTCGATCAACACCGAGGCGATCAAAGTCTTCACTGGTAGCCAGTCGAATACGAATTTGATGCTCGCTGAGCCCCTCCATATTTAGAAGGTCGACCTTTGCCTTAAAAGGTTCGTTCAGGAATGAATCCAGAGTGAGTTCGCCCAAACCGAGCGCAGACACTGCGCCAGCGTGCAAACAACCCAGAGAAAATATAACTGCAGCAATCCTACGAGCCATATACTTGCCTTCTTATTCTACGTGCTACGTGTAAGCCGCACCTACACTCGATGCGGCCACTAATCCAGGAAGTTACTAATTATTTACTTTAATAGTTTCATGTAATTACGCAACAATCTGAATGTCACGCCTTACACTTCTTTTTTCAATCAGTAACGACCAGGCCCCTAACTTAGTCATATGCCCAAGTATCTTTTATATATATGTATTAATCAAGCATTCGGCAATTTGCACACTATTGAGCGCGGCGCCTTTTCTGACATTATCTGACACTACCCAGAGGTCCAAACCTCTGTCATGGGAGATATCTTCCCGGATGCGCCCCACAAAGACTGCGTCTTTACCTACCGCATCCCCCACCGGTGTGGGCCACCCGCCATCATTATGCTCATCAATTACGGTCACCCCAGGCGCATTAAGTAACAACTCCCGCGCTTGCTCGGCTGTTATTTTGTCGACAGTTTCGATGTGCACTGCCTCGCTATGCCCAAAAAACACAGGAATTCGAACACAGGTTGGATTCACTGTGATGCTACTGTCTTCAAAGATTTTCTGTGTTTCCCAGACCATTTTCATCTCTTCGCGCGTGTAGCCATTGTCCTGAAAAACATCAATTTGTGGTAAAGCATTAAAGGCTATCTGTTTCGGATAGACATCACACTCGGGCTCTTTACCATTGAGCAGGGCCGCAGTCTGGCCCGCTAACTCCTGTATGGCCTCTTTGCCACTACCGGACACCGCCTGGTAAGTAGCAACATTAATCCGCTCAATTCCGACCGCATCGTAAATAGGCTTTAGCGCCACCAGCATCTGGATGGTAGAACAATTGGGGTTGGCGATAATATTACGGGTACTGTAGAGGGCCAGTGCCTCGGGATTTACCTCGGGGATCACAAGGGGGATGCTTTCATCGCGACGAAAATGCGATGTATTGTCAATAACCACACAACCTGCAGCGGCCGCCTTGGGAGCGTACTCCTCGGAAATGCTGCCACCCGCGGAAAACAGGCCTATCTGCGCCTGGGAAAAATCAAACTCAGCCAAATCGGTAACACGCACCGAGTTGCCTTTAAAGCGAATAGTAGTGCCAGCAGAACGACTGCTGGCCAAAGCATATAGATTGCCCACTGGAAAATCTCGCTCTTCCAGAATGGCGATCATCGCCTCTCCTACCGCTCCGGTAGCGCCCACCACGGCAATATCATAGGTCTCACTCATGTCTGTTATCTCTTAAAATCAATGAATTACGTCAAACAACCACGGAGATTTCTCTCTCCATTGCTGCTCATATTTTTTAATAGCGTCCGCACTTTGCAGTGTCAGGCCGATCTCGTCCAGACCGTTCAATAAACAATGCTTTCGAAATGCGTCAACTTCAAATGCTATTTCCTCTCCATCGGGCTTAACAACCAACTGCCGTTCGAGATCGACTGTCAACTGGTAGCCCTCCTCGGCATCGACCGCAGAAAATAAGCTATCGATGAGACTGGCGTCCAAGGCTACGGGCAAAATTCCGTTCTTGAAACAGTTATTGTAAAAAATGTCGGCAAAGCTGCTGGCGATGACACAGCGGAAGCCATAATCTTCCAGCGCCCACGGAGCGTGCTCCCTACTCGAGCCACAACCAAAATTTTCACGTGAAAGCAAAATTGATGCATTGCGGTAGCGCGCCTGATTGAGACTAAAATCCGGGTTTAGCGGCCGATTACTACAATCCTGGCCCGGCTCTCCCATATCAGTGTAACGCAGCGCGTCAAACAAATTGGGTCCGAAGCCGCTGCGTTGTATCGACTTAAGGAATTGCTTTGGAATAATCAAATCTGTGTCAACGTTGGCTCTGTCCATCGGGGCGAGCACGCCCTTAACTACGGTAAATTTTTTCATGCGACTTCACTCCCCCTCATAATTCCAGTCACGAACGTCGACAAAGTGACCCGCCACCGCAGCGGCTGCGGCCATCGCCGGACTCACCAAATGCGTGCGCCCGCCAAAACCCTGCCTACCCTCAAAGTTCCGATTAGAAGTGGAGGCGCAATGCTCGCCCTCCAACAACTTGTCGGCATTCATAGCCAGGCACATCGAGCAACCCGGTTCGCGCCAGAGAAACCCCGCGGCGGTAAATATTTTATCCAGGCCTTCACTTTCAGCCTGACGCTTGATTTCACCAGAGCCAGGAACTACAAGCGCCTCTTTGATAGACGCGGCAATATGCTTACCGCGCACAACCTTCGCGGCAGACCTCAGGTCTTCGATACGCGAATTTGTGCAGGAGCCGATAAAAACCTTGTCCGGCCTGATATCTGAAACCTTGCTACCGCCTTCCAGCCCCATATAAACAAGTGCGCGCTCTGTCGCCTCTTTCTGACTACTATTTTCAATATCAGCGGGTGTTGGAATCTCTCCATCCACAGGCAACACCATCTCTGGAGACGTACCCCAGGTCACTTGTGGTTTTATCTGTGCTCCCTCCAAGACAACCGTGCTATCGAACTGCGCATCATCATCACTGTGCAAAGTGCGCCACACGGTCTCGGCAGCATTCCACTGCTCTCCACTGGGGGCATAGGTACGCCCTTTCACATAATCGAGTGTTGTCTGGTCCACTGCCACCATGCCCATGCGAGCCCCGGCCTCAATCGACATATTGCACACGGTCATACGACCTTCAATGCTCATATCACGTATAACCTGGCCACCAAATTCTATGGCGTAACCCGTGCCCCCGGCAGTGCCTATTTCGCCGATAACTGCGAGCACCACATCCTTTGCCGTCACTCCATTTTGTAACTCCCCGTCGATGCGTACCATCATATTTTTCATCTTTCTCTGAAGCAGACACTGGGTAACCAGCACATGTTCAACTTCGGATGTGCCTATACCGTGCGCCAAAGAGCCAAGCGCTCCGTGGGTAGAGGTGTGGGAATCGCCGCACACAACGGTCATTCCGGGCAGGGTTGCGCCCTGCTCTGGGCCAACCACATGCACAATACCCTGCCTGGGGTCGTTGATCTGAAACTCCACGATGTCAAAGTCTGAACAATTGTCGTCCAGGGTCTGCACCTGCAATCGGGATATCGGATCCGCAATCCCTGCAACGCCTCCCAAGCGCTCCTGTCGTTCGGTGGGTACGTTGTGGTCGGGCACCGCCAGATTGGCATCCTTACGCCAGGGTGTGCGCCCCGCAAGACGCAGGCCCTCAAACGCCTGGGGTGATGTCACTTCGTGAATCAAATGCCTGTCGATGTAAATAAGCGCAGTGCCGTCCTCGCGCTGCTCCACCAGGTGGCTCTGCCACAATTTGTCATACAGTGTTTGCGCTGCCATGGGATACCTCCTATTAATTTGAGGTGCCATTCTAGGCTTGACGAATCAATAACTCCAATCTATTATTTTTATAGTTTGGATTCCTTTTTGGAATAGCTAAAAGAAAGAGACTGTAAGATGGATACTCAAAATTTAAGGGCATTTACGCTAGTGGCAGAGACCGGCTCCTTTTCCGGCGCGGCGCAAAAACTTCACCTGACCCAACCGGCAGTCAGTAAACGTGTCGCACTGTTGGAACAACAACTGGGTACTCAATTGTTCGACAGAATTGGTCGCAGTGTGAGCCTTACAGAAGCCGGAGAGGCATTACTGCCTCATGCCAGGAATGTGCACCGCGAGCTGTTGGACGCGGAGCAATCCGTGCGAGATCTTTCCGGCGAAGTGTCCGGCCGATTGCGTCTTGCCACCAGCCACCACATTGGCCTGCATAGGCTACCGCCGGTGCTGAGCGACTTCAGCCAGAATTGTCCTGAAGTACAGATAGACATCGAATTTATGGATTCAGAGCAGGCCTACGAGTTGGTATTACAAGGTAAGGTAGAGCTGGCGGTTATCACCCTGGCTCCAGCAGCTGAGCCCTGCCTGATCACGCGGCCCGTATGGCACGACCCGTTGGACTTTCTGGTGGGCAGAGATCACGCGTTGGCAAAGAGCAAAAACACCACTTTAGCACAACTCAGCGTCTGGCCTGCCATTTTGCCAGGGCTTAATACTTACACCGGACAAATTATTAAAGCGCTTTTTGAGCAGCATCAGGTGGAACTTCAGATCTCACTGGCTACCAACTATCTTGAAACAATACGTATGATGACTGCGGTTGGACTGGGCTGGACAGTACTGCCCAGAAGCATGAAGGATGATTCATTGGCCTCAATTGAAGTTGACGAGATTGCGATTGAGCGAACACTTGGCCTGGTGTATCACCGCGACAGAAGCCTTTCACGAGCGTCCAGCGCCTTTATTGAATGCCTACAGAAATCCGGCGACAGCTAATCGGGCAGGAAACCATCCGTGCGCTCTTTGACCTTCCAAATGCCTTTGTGATCGGGCAAGTAAAAGGTGCCGTTAAAGCGCGCCACTACACCCTCACTATTGCTGATAACACCGCTACTAAAACCGAAACGTCGCTTGACCGTGGTATTCGTAATCTCTGCCTCCAACCACTGCCCCAGGCGCCCGGCAGAAATGAAATCGAGGCTGAGGTTGAGAGTAGGACTGCCGGACTTTTTTCCGCGGGCAAGATTCACACCCGATGCTGCGGCAATATCAGCCAAAGTCATGAGCACACCGCCATGGCAAATCCCCATCATATTGCAATGCGACTGCTCTACACGCAGTCCCATCGCGACCTTACTGCCCTCCACTTTGCGATAGCACGGCGCAATGGCATCGGTGAAACCCAAGCCCGCCGGTAATAACTCAAAGCCTGCCGGCACTGCTTCCACGTCTACATTATCCATCTTCACTGATGCCTCTAAAAAATACCCATAACAAGTCCGGCGACAAATGCAGCACCCAACTCTCCCGCCTTCTCCAAGTGTGCGGGACAAACTTCGCCGCGCAATATTACTGGCTCTGTCGCCGCAGGAAAAGAATAACCAGAAAGAATACGTTGGGCTTGCTGCTTTGCGCCTCTGCCATCATTCCCCGCGCTGAGTAACAATGCGTAAGGCAGCACTAGATCTGCGGCAATGGCTGGATAAAACGTGCGGTCAAGAAAGTCTTTCATACCTCCGCTCAGGGCGCCCGAGTTCTCAGCCGCAACTAAAAGCAGACCACCAGCCCCCGTCAGGTCGGCCGTACAGGCATCCCACGCGCGCAGCACGCGCACCGCGACACTGGCTTCTGAGCACGCACCCTGATATGCAGCATGGGCAATTTTTGCACAGCTGCCACTCTGGCTGTGATAGACAATAAGCAGTGGGTTGGGCGCAGGCACTAAATATCACTCAAAGCAAACTTGGAGCTGAATTTGAACACAGGCCCCACCGCTGTGTCATGCCAAAATACTCATTGATGTTATGTGCAGACGGCATTGTGGGGAATACAGCTCACCCTGAGCTCTTTGGTATAGTTATCCACAAAATATTGTGTGGATAACTTTGGGGATAGCTTGGAGGCCGTGCTCAAAACTATTTCGCTGTACTTCGCTATACGTCGCTTTGAAGCTTTTAGTAAATAACGTCTTTTTCTATAGATATCATATAGATACAGATTTTTTATAGCTTTATATGATCGGACCTAAGCACAAACGCAGTAAATACAGGGGTTTAGTGACGTCTGTTAATAACAATGCCCGGCTCTTGTTTGCAGCCACTAACCTTATAGCGCAATAAACTTCACTAGTTTCCTATTTCTCGGCCGTGAAACCTAAGCGTAACTAACGATGTGTTATGCGCCAGCATTTGTGTATGTTTGAGTTGCGCTGAAAGTCGGGGTCCAGGGTGTCTCTACTAATATCTACGCAGAGGTATTGTATCGACAATTCCTCATCAAGCACAAAACCACGCCGATTAGTGGAAAAATACATAGCCCCGTCGCGCCTTAAAACACTCATCGCGGAACGAACCAAACTCACATGGTCCCTCTGGATATCGAAGGTGTCTTCCATACTCTTTGAATTAGAGAAAGATGGCGGATCCAGCATGATTAAGTCATAGGTGTTTTCCGCCTCAGCCAACCACGTTATGCAATTGGCCTTCACCCGGTGATGGGTGGTTTCGCCCAGACCATTATGAGCCAGATTTTTGCGCAGCCAACCCAGGTAGGTGTTAGACATATCTACACTGGTGGTAGTGTGCGCGCCCCCCAGCGCGGCATGTACCGATGCGACACCGGTATAACAAAACAGGTTGAGGAAATCTTTGTCTTTGGCTTCACGGCCTATGCGTAAACGCAGCGGCCGATGGTCGAGGAACAACCCAGTATCAAGGTAATCATGTAGGTTAACCAAAATTTTGGCCGGCCCCTCGCGCACTGAAATTAACTCGCCACGATTATCTTCTTTTTCGTACTGTGTCAGGCCACGTTGCTTCTGTCTTCGTTTGTAACTAATGAGCTCGGGAGCTACCCCCAACGCCTCTGGCAGTGCAGCGACGACCTCTCCCATACGCCGTGTTGCGGCATCGGGGTCAACATCTTTAGGCGCCATATATTCTGCCACATGCGCGCTATCACCGTAGACATCAACTGCCACCGCGTATTCGGGCATGTCAGCGTCATATAAACGATAACATTCGATATGCTCTCGCTTCACCCATTTGGCCAGGCGCTTCTTGTTTTTTCGGATACGATTAGCAAACATTGCGGCGCCTTCGCTGAGCTCTGCAGTGCCATTGCCGACCCCAGACTTAGGCGGCGATGCATCGCGCAACTGGTTGTTGGCTAGATCGAACAACAACAGACTCGAAGGCAGCGCTCCGTTATACAAAGCATATCGTTTGTGGCTGCGCAGGCCGGTAGCCTTACCCAATTCTACATCACCCGTAAATACGGCCCCTTGCCAACCACTGAACTCGCGCAGCATAAGCTCGCCTAATTGACGATAGAGATAGCGCAGACTTTCTTTCTCACCCAGGCGCTCGCCATAGGGCGGATTACATAGAACCAACCCTATGGGCATAGGTTTATGGCTTGGCTTTTGTAACTCTGCCAAAGGCTTGCAACTGACTCGAACAACCTTCTCAAGCCCAATTTTTGCAATATTTTCCTGCGCTCTGCGCACCACGACGGGGTCGGCGTCATAGCCTCGAATTTCTGGCAATTCTGCCTCCCTGCCCCGCCTGGCACGACCAGCCGCGTCGGATACAATCGCCTCCCACTGAGTGGCATTGTGACCTTTCCAGGCTTCGAAGCCAAAACGTTCCCTGGCCAACGCCGGGGCGATGTCTGCTGACATCATCGCCGCTTCAAGTAACAACGTAGCGGAGCCGCACATGGGGTCAATGAGCGCACCACCCTGACTCGCTATAGTGGGCCAGTCAGCGCGTAACAAAATGGCAGCGGCGAGATTCTCTTTTAAGGGCGCTTCTCCGGCACCCTGACGGTAACCGCGGCGGTGCAAACTGCCACCGGAAAAATCTACAGCAACAATCACCTTTGATTTGGCCAGGCGAACATTTATGCGGATATCTGGATCGCGTTTTTGCACTGAGGGGCGCATACCCACAGCCGTTTGAAACCAATCCACAATGGCATCTTTACTGCGCTGGGCTCCAAACTGTGTGTTGCGAATTTCGCTATTCTGCCCGGAAAAATCAACTGCAAAGGTCTTATCCGGTGAAAACACTTCTCCCCAGTCTATGCTCTGCAACGCGCGATACAAACTATCGGCATCCTCGACTTCAAACCGACCCAGAGGCATCAAAATTCGATTGGCCAATCGCGACCATAGACAAGCACGATAGCCGGTAGCCAACGCACCGTTGAAATAAACTCCCGCCACAGTCTCACGCGTTGACTCTGCCCCCAGCTCAGTCAACTCCGAGGCCAGCAATAACTCCAGCCCCTTGGGGCAACTGGCGAACCAGTCGTGTTGCATAGATTGACTCAAGTAGTACTTCCAGAAGAGGGTTTAGTGGAGGGACGGCGTTTTTTTGCCGGCGCTTTCTTTTTTGCTGCAGTGCTTTTCGCCTTGCGTTTGGGTTTCGCAGCAGTCGCAGCCGCACTCTTACGCTTCGCGCCATTGCCAGCCGCTTTTTCCTTCATCATCACATTCAGGACCAATTCGGTAGAGCTATTCATATACTCGATAAAGCGGGCGTGTTCATCGTCGCTGAGGTTTCGCAATTGATCGTGTTGGCGATAGATATTGACAAAACGACGTTCACGTTCAAAGTTTTTAGGAAGCGTTAATACGCCCCACTTTTCAAGCCTCTCCTCCAGCGCAGGATTGTAAGTACGCATGAATTTGATCAGAAAAGGAATGGGGTCGTGTCGCGCTAACAGTGCTGCGCTGCGCAGCATTAACTCCAACGGCATTATGCTATCGCCGCTTTCCACATCCTCCAAAACACTATTGTCTGACACACCCAGGTTTTCGGCTAGATCCTTTAAAGACATGCCTGCGGTTTCTCGCGCGTCACGCAAAAATCGCCCGGCCTCGGCCATGGCCTCCAGGCGCTCGGGCTCCAGTGTATTAAGCAGTGCGCCCTTGAGCCAACTTTCACCAAACATGGCAGTCATCGTAGCCGTGTTTCGCGCAAGGTCCAGCGTGCCGCCAGCCATCTGGCCGGTTAGTCTCATCAGGGAACTCAATATAGAATCGGAACCGGAAGAATCATTTTCATTTGACATCATTGCACCTCTACGACGTTACTCTCAGTGTTGCCACCACAGGCAGCATCTACTTTTTATCGGTTGGCAAGCCGGTTTCTAGCACAAAAATTGAGCGTAGAATTTCTCTCCACTCGACATATTGGGCATTTAGACCGCCATTCAAACGGAACACTCTACCGCTAACTTCCATCACTGTGGGTGCCACTTCGTTGTTAAAACCACCGGCCAGTTCTTGGAGGTCCTGATCCTGGATTTTGGAGTTCTTGAACGTGTTATAAGTGCGCTCCATCGCAATATAGCTGCCCCGTCTTCCGTAGCTATCGCGATTTGCGGCGCGCTCTTCATACTCCGCTTTAAATACTGCTCTTTCCCTGCCGTACTGACGCCATAGATAATAAGTAGGGGCCATTGTTTCATACAAACCCGCATACTGCTCATCTACGGTATCAATAAACAAGTATTCCTGATTTCGAATGCGTTGCACGCGGGTCATCATAGGATCATCGTCGGCGGGCAGGCGCTGCAACACATATTCACCTTCAGGCCCTTTGGACAAAAAACCTGAAAACGCCTCAGGCGACAAACTGCTGGCATAGCGAAGTAGAGCAACATTTCGAATGGTTGCCAGTTGCGCACTAGTAAACTGAGCTTTGGCCTGCGCCAGGTCGTTGGCTATTTGCCGGTAGAGATCGGCGAACGGGTCGTCACTGATTTGTGCCGGAGCCCCGTTGACCAAAGCAGGAAAGTCGCTGACGTTTGTCCTGTCGTGATAGCTACGGTCCAGCCACACCCCACCTGCCGCATCAATAGCCCTGATGTGTAAGACCAGGTCTTCACCGTCGGAGTGAATAATTTTTCCTGTAACGCGCAGTTCCAGGGTTTCATCATCCTCGGGAACCACACGCACCACGCCCCAGTTGTCAGAGGCAATGAGGGCATCGCGCAGAATTACCGGCAAATATTGCGCTTCTACTTCGCGTATTTTTGGGAAGACGCCGAGCTTACTATGCGTTGATGCGTCCTTGGGAATACCGGGATCAAATACAATGATCCCCAGATCCAGGCGCGCGGACTCAACAACACCCTCTTCCTGATTTAATCTCACGACACCCAATGGGACAGGCCAGGCAAGTGCTGCCTGTTGTGCGGGATCTACAGATTTTTGACCACTGGATCCACAGGCTCCCAGGAACAAAAACAGCAGAAGACTGAGCTTTTTCATCTGGACTCCGTTGTGCAGACCTTACCGCGGGTGAGCGTCATCTCACAGCGAATGCCCCCTCGGTCAGGCTCATAACGATTGTAGACTCTATTGAGAGTAAATGGATAGGAAACCTGATCGGAGTAAACTGTGGTGGCGATATTCAAACGATCCCCGGCACTACCTAAGGACAGTACATGCTGTATGCTCAAACCATCGGGCAGAAACATACGAAATCGCAGTTGATGCGAGTTCCAACCACAGATTTCAGTACCAAAGACACTTTCCTGCGTCTGAGACGCCCCTTTGTAGAACTCGCAAGTCAGTGCAAAGTTGTTCTCGCGTTTTACTAATATATCGTTTTCGTCCTGAGTAACTTCCAGCAGTTGGGAGGCGGTAATCATGTCTGCCATTTTTGCCAGCCCAATAATGGAAGGTGCACTGTTTGAGCCTGTCCCACCGATAGTCATACCCCCGCCACGATCCTGGCGACCCTCTGCCTGCCGCCTGGCGCGCTCCACCAACTCTCGCACCAGAGTATCCAGACGAGCCTGAATATTGTCGCTCTTTCCCAGGTCAAGCTCCCAATAACCGCTAAAATCAACACGTGTCGAATTTTCAGTTGCCAGTGGTATCGATTGAGCACTGGCGAGGGAAGGAACACAGCTCAGCACAACAGTAAATACCAGTAGGTAGAATCGATATTTTTGTGCTCTCATAGGGCTTTCGTTACTTGCAAAATAGATAGTGCTCCAACATGCTTGGCGTGAGAACGGGATTATATCGACACTGTTCTCCTTATCCTAGCCCGGAGAATGTAGTTATGAAAATTGGTATTTGCCTACCTTATATGAAAGCTGGACTGTGTCGTGAAGATTATATGGATTGGTTTGCAGCGGTGGACCAGGGACCTTTCCACAGCATTTCCTGCGGTGAGCGAATTCACGGTCCAAGTTTTGATATGCGAGTTGTGCTTTCGGCCGCAGCCGCGGTAACCACAAAGGTAGAAATAACGCCCACACTGTATGTTCTTCCCATGCACAATGCGACACGGGTCGCCAAAGAAGTAGCCACAATGGACATCCTGTCCGGTGGCAGAGTTAAGAACATGGTCGTTGGCTATGGCGGGCGCGAGAAAGATTACGAGGCGGTGGGCGCCAGTTTTAAAGGCCGCTACGCAAGAATGGACAGTCAGATTATGCAAATGAAGCAGGTCTGGGAGCAACGAGAACAAATAACCGGTGCAGGCCCTATAGGGCCTGCACCCACTCGGGCGCAAGGTCCCAATATATTGGCCGGCGCGATGGGGCCAAAGAGCATCGAACGCTGCTCAAAATGGGCAGACGGCCTCTACGCCTGGTCGGGCAACGGCGAAACAACACAGTGGCAGAATACTTTCTCGATGGCAGAGGCTGCCTGGGGTCGTGCAGAGCGCCCCAACAAGCCATACCGATTAGGGGGCTTCTGGTATACCCTAGCCGACAATGGCCAGAAAAAATTATACGACTATGTATACGAGTATTTGGCCATTGCCGGGGATGAAATCGCCACCATGATGGCTAAATCCGTACACCGCAACTCCGAAGACACGGTGAGGCAGGCTCTGGACAATGCGGAATCAGCTGGCTGCGAGGAACTATTTCTTGTACCGGCAACCGCCGAGCTCGCGGAAATCGACAGGCTTTGTACGTTACTCGCCAAGCGCTGACAGACGTCACTGCCCCATAAGCTAACGAATCATTGGGTGTAACTCCCAACGCCGGCCAGAAAGCGATATACTGCGCGCCTTTTTAAACGACTATCCAGTCTATAGCCCTGAGGACTCCCATGGCAAAGCGCGTATACCTGTTCAACGAAGGCAGTAAAGATGATCGAGATTTGCTTGGCGGCAAGGGCGCCAACCTTTGCGAAATGACGAACATGGGATTACCTGTGCCGTTTGGCTTTGTCATCACCACACCTACCTGTCGCGACTTTTTCGAAGTGGGTAACAAATTACCGCCCCTGCTGGAGCAGGAATACCGTGTAGCACTGGATCTGGTGGAGAAAAAAATGGGAGCTCGCTTCGGCGACCCTGAAAATCCACTGTTGTTTTCGGTGCGCTCCGGTGCCCCTGTGTCCATGCCTGGCATGATGAACACTATTCTAAACCTGGGCCTCAACGATGAAATCGTAGAAGGCTTGGCAGCTAAAACAGACAACCCCCGTTTTGCCTACGACTCCTATCGCCGTTTTATTCAGATGTTTGCCGATGTTGTGTTAGGCATGGATGGACACCAGTTCGAAGAGCAAATACAAAACTATAAAGCGGCACACAATAAGGTACAGGACATCGAAATGTCCGCAGAGGACTGGAAAGAAATCGTAAAAATATACAAGACATTAGTCGACTTCCCGCAGGATCCTTTTATCCAGCTTAAACTGGCTGTTGAGGCCGTTTTTCTCTCATGGCATACACCGCGGGCCAATGTATACCGCGAAATGAATAATATACCCGACTCCTTGGGCACAGCCGTCAATGTGCAGGCTATGGTGTTTGGCAATTTCGGCGACGACTCGGGCTCCGGCGTAGCTTTTACCCGCAACCCGTCCACAGGAGAGCATCTTTTCTTCGGCGAATACCTGTTTAACGCTGCCGGTGAAGACGTTGTAGCGGGCATACGCACGCCCCTGCCTATCGATTCATTGAAAGAAAAAATGCCAGAGGTTTACCAGGAACTATTTGACACTCAACTGCTGCTGGAAAAACACTACCGCGATATGCAGGATATCGAGTTCACGGTGCAGGAAGGTAAATTCTACATCCTGCAAACCCGCAGCGGAAAAAGAACTGGCAGAGCGTCAATAAAAATTGCAGTCGACATGGTTAACGAGGGACTCATTACAGAAAAGCAGGCATTGATGCGAGTGTCTCCAGAGCATGTCGAGGCATTTTTACACCCCATGATTGACCCTGACAAGAAGACTGAAGTTGTAGCTTCAGGCTTGCCCGCAAGCCCCGGAGGCGCAACCGGAAAAGTGGTTTTCTCAGCTGAAGAGGCTGTGGATACCAGCGCGCTAGGCGACAAAGTAGTACTGGTTCGCAGGGAAACTACACCCGAAGACATTCATGGTATGAAAGTAGCTGAAGGCATCCTCACCGAGTTGGGCGGGATGACTTCACACGCTGCCGTTGTTGCCAGAGGCATGGGCGTTTGTGCCATTACAGCCTGTCACGGCCTTACAATAAATTATGCCGAGGGCACTGCAACAACCGAAAACGGCCTGATTATCAAGCGCGGTGACATCATCACTCTCGATGGAACAGCCGGTGACGTTATGCTGGGAGATATACCCAAAACAGAAGCCAGCACTGGCGAGGATTTTCAAACACTGCTGTCCTGGGCAGACAAGCATCGCAAGCTCAAAGTCAGGGCCAATGCGGAAACGCCCGAGGATGCTGCCAAGGCTGTAGAGCTGGGAGCCGAAGGCATAGGTCTATGCCGTACCGAGCACATGTTTTTCGAAGCTGAGCGAATTGATCCCATGCGGGCGATGATCCTGTCAGAGACAAAAGAGGAACGGCAAAAATATTTGGATGTGCTGCTGGGGTTTCAACACGATGACATGTTGGCGCTGTTCAAAGTCATGCGCGGTATGCCGCTAACCATTCGTCTGCTTGATCCTCCACTACACGAGTTTCTTCCTCATACCCAAGAGGAAATGGCTTCATTGGCCGAGCGCATCGGCAAATCCCCGGAGAAAGTGCGAGCGATCACTGAAGGGCTGCACGAAGTCAACCCAATGTTGGGTTTCCGTGGTTGCCGCCTGTCGGTGGTCTACCCCGAGATCACCGAAATGCAGGTGAAGGCCATAATCAGCGCCGCTGTGGAGGCGACGGAACTGGGCTATAAACCTTTCCCAGAAATTATGATTCCATTGGTGGTAAACGTGCGTGAAATTCGTTTGATAAATAAAATTATCGACAAGGGCATTCAAGACGTCCTGCGAGAAAAACGTATTTCCATTCCCTATAAAGTAGGCACCATGATGGAAACACCACGAGCCACTCTGGGTGCCGACCGCCTGGCCCCGGAAGTCGAATTTATGAGCTTTGGGACCAACGACTTGACCCAGATGACTTACGGGTTTTCGCGTGACGACATTGGTAAATTCCTACCTGAGTATCTGAAGAAAAAGCTGGTAGAAGCGGATCCCTTTGTCTCGCTGGACCAAAGAGCGGTTGGTAGGCTGATGGAAATCGCTGTCAGAGAGAGCAAAGCGCGCAAACCCGGCATCAAGTACGGTATATGCGGCGAGCATGGTGGCGACCCCCGCTCCATTGCCTTTTGCCACGACCTGGGGCTGGACTATGTATCCTGCAGCCCCTACCGGGTGCCAGTGGCCAGAATCGCCGCAGCACAGGCTGCAGTGAAGAATACCCTCGAGGACTAGTCGGAGAGACGCTCTTTCAGCACATATTTTAATACCTTGCCTGCAGGATTACGGGGCAAGGCATCTACAAAGTGCAAGCGCAGAGGAATTTTGTAGCGCGCAAGATGTTCACTGGCAAACTCTCTAAGGCCTTCCAGAGCCAATTCACAGCCCTCATTCAGTGCTACTACCGCCGTCACAGCCTCGCCCCACTTCTCATCGGGCAAACCAATCACGGCGACTTCAGCAATCGCATCGTGCTTGTATAGAGTACTTTCAACTTCTGCCGGGTAAACATTCTCGCCACCTGAAATAACCATGTCTTTCAGACGGTCCGAAATAAATACAAAGTCATCTTCGTCCATATAACCAATGTCACCTGAATGAAACCAACCCATCTCATCGATAGCCTCGGCAGTCGCTTCAGGGCGATTCCAATAACCTTTCATAACATTTGGGCCACGTATACAAATCTCGCCCTGCTCCCCAGCGGAAAGGGGTTTATTGTCATCGCCGACAATACGTACTTCGGTGAACAGCGGAGCCTGCCCGGCAGAACCCAACTTGAGCGTCGCCCACTCTTCGCTGAGGCCACAGGCAAATGGTGCTGTCTCTGTGAGGCCATAGGCCTGGCAGAAAACGATGCCGCGTTCGCCATAGAGTTCCATCAGAGGAACGGGTACCGGGGCGCCACCGCAAAGCAGAGCCTTGATCGAACTGAGGTCTGTGCCAGAAAAATCAGGATGCTGCGACATAAACAGGAACATGGCCGGCGCACCAAACATATGAGTGGCTCCATAACGCTGCATGTCTGCCAAAACCTGTCCGGGATCAAAACTGCGCAATAGTGCGACGGTTGAACCCAGCAGAAATGAGTTCAGACACATAACATTAAGCGCACCAATGTGAAAAATGGGAGCTGCCGTGAGAATCACGTCGTCACGGGAACCGCCAAAAGCCATCATGGCGTTGATATTGTTCCACAGTATGTTGCCGTGCGTTAACATTGCTCCCTTTGGCAGACCAGTAGTGCCAGACGTATACATGATGAGGCAGATGTCGTGCTCATCAACCGAGGCAACATCGGTCATAGGGGCGGCTGATGCCCTCGCAGTATTCAAATGCAACCAGTTGTCAGACTCTGACTCGGAACTGTAGTAGTTCTGACAATCCAAATTGGCCCTCGCCTGCTCTACCGTAGGCTGCAGGGGGTCGTCACATATTAGTGTGTGCACACCAGCATCGTTAATGATGAAAGTGAGTTCTTCCGCCGTTAACCGGAAGTTAAGCGGCACAAATATTGCGCCAAGCGTGTTGGCTGCAAACAGGGTTTCGAAAAAAGCCGGGTGGTTAAAACCCAGATAGGCAACGCGGTCACCGGCACAAACACCCGCCTCTTTTAACATCGTTGCCTGGCGCCGTACTCGCTCGGCCAATTGGCCATAACTGACTTTCTCTTCTTCGAAGATTAAGGCGATACGTTCGGGGTTAAGCGCCGCCCTGCGTAACATTCCGTAGGCGAGATTGGACTCATGGCTGGCTCTATGCATGGATGGGCTCCTGACTTGATACTAGTAATTATTCCAATAATATTACCTTAGCTCGTGCTTCTGTCATACCCTCGCGGGCACAGGACATGTTTCTTCTAGACGGCAGGGCCCGATCTGCAGCGCCCGGCGTAAATGAACCACTAGCAAATTTACTTGCCACCATCTTAAAAAGCAGTTGAATTAGGTATACACTTTTAAGCACACTCATTAGCGACAGGCACCGGCTTCATGGCTGAAGGAAACTGGCAGGTATTCGACCTCAAGGATATTCAGGGGAAACTCAAGGGCAACGCGGTTGAGTATCTGGAATTTCTCAATGTACCCGCGCTTAACTGCGGTATCTATTCTCTCGCCGCGGGGAGCACTGACATGCAAGCACCTCACGATGAGGATGAGGTTTATCTGGTGCTCACAGGTAAAGCGCGTATGCGCCTGGAAGATGAAGACCGCTCAATTGGCCCCGGCTCTCTACTGTATGTGGGAGCGACGACCAAGCATTCGTTTTTCGAAATAGAAGAAGACATGACATTGCTAGTGATGTTTGCAGCCAGCCCACCCGAACACGGTATCTCATAGCCCTCTCCCTCGGTAGCCATAGAGGCTGCCTAAGTGAATATTACAGCAACGAATAGGAACTATAAGCGCGCGGGACTTAAGCTTACCGTCAAAAGCTGCTAACTTGTGCGCCCTCTGAAAGTTACTCAAATCCTAATCGAACAGGAAATCACATGATCAGCAGTTTTATACCACCTCACCGAATCCTCATGGGCCCCGGTCCTTCCGATGTATCTCAACGAGTTCTGGATGCGCTGGCTCGTCCAACCATTGGCCACCTGGACCCGATGTTTGTGGAGCTAATGGATGAGATTAAAGGTTTGCTGCAGTATGCCTTCCAGACTGAAAATGCGTTAACACTACCTATTTCAGCCCCCGGGTCGGCGGGCATGGAAGCCTGCTTTGTCAATCTCATCTCCCCGGGAGACAAGGTTATTGTCGCTCAAAACGGTGTTTTCGGCGGGCGCATGAAAGAAAATGTGGAACGCTGCGGGGCCACGGCAATCATGGTAGAAGATAACTGGGGCGAAGCCGTTAACGTCGATAAAGTGGCACTAGCCTTTGAGCAGAACCCCGATGCCAACACTTTGGCCTTTGTACACGCAGAGACCTCAACTGGCGCTCTCAGCGATGCTCAGGCGCTCTGTGCTCTAGCGAGCGAAAACAATGCACTGTCTATCGTAGACGCAGTAACTTCTCTGGGTGGAGTCGCCCTGAAAGTCGACGAATGGGGTGCCGATGCGGTTTACTCCGGTACGCAAAAGTGCTTGTCCTGCGTACCTGGAATTTCTCCAGTCACGTTCAGCCACCGGGCCGTAGACCACATTCAAAACCGCAAAACCCGCGTCCAAAGCTGGTTCCTCGACATGCAACTGGTAATGGGCTACTGGGGCGCTAACACCAAGCGGGCCTACCACCACACGGCACCGGTAAACAACCTGTACGCACTGCATGAATCCCTGTTAATGCTGCAAAATGAGGGGCTGGAACAAGCACACCTGCGTCACAAGCGTAACCACGAGGCGCTGGTTACTGGTCTGGAAGCAATGGGCCTGAGTATGGCCGTCGCTGCCGATGTGCGACTGCCCCAGTTAAATGCTGTCAACATCCCTGAAGGTGTAGACGATGCAGCAGTACGAGCCAGGCTACTCAATGAATTCGACCTGGAAATTGGCGCTGGACTTGGTGCACTGGCCGGAAAAACCTGGCGTATAGGTTTAATGGGCGAAAGCAGTTGCGAAAAGAATGTCGAGACATGTCTGTCAGCACTGAAGACCGTTCTCGCGTGAACCTGATGCGACAGACAACGCTGACCAGTTTCATTCTGTGTGCGCTGGCCTATGTACTGACCATCCCCTACGCGCCCTACCCGGGCTCGTTACTGGTAAAAGCGCTGCCCATTTTTATTCTACTGGGAGTCGCCTGGGTTTCACTACAGGGGTCCACGCGTTCATTCATGGTGGCAGCCTTGTTTTTTTCTGCAGGGGGCGACATCTTTCTTGAATTGGACAAGTTTACGCCGGGGCTCACATCATTTCTGATCGCTCAATTGTGCTACGCGTGGTATTTTTTCAGCCAGCGAACTACAGACACCCCACCCTACACTCGCCTGATTCTTATTGTGGTAGTCATGATGAGCGTCAGTTATCCGGTAATCTCCAATGCAGGTGATATTTTCATTCCCGTGGCAATCTATATGTTGGCCATCGCAGCCATGGGCGTTGCCGCCGCGTTTTACCAGGCACCAACCGCGCTGGTTTTTGTGGGGGCACTACTGTTTGTCGCCTCCGACAGCATGATTGGTATCAACCGTTTCGTGACCCCGTTTCCGGGCTCCCAATATGCCATTATGCTGACATACTATGGAGCCCAGTTGCTCATACTATGGGGTGTCATGCAGGCGGTGAGGCATCAGCAGCAGGTGTCACCTAGCGCCTGATTATCAGGCTGCGGTGCTGGATCGTTCTTTGACGCGATTGTACCAGGCGATTATCGCAGCATTGTCTTCATTGAGAGGCTGACCGACCTGTGTACCGAACTCCAAAAAGGCAAACAGTAAAATATCGGCCAGCGTAAAGCGGTCTCCACAGATATAATCCTTACCCGCCATTAGCCCATCCAACCAGGTAATTTTTTCCTGAGCCAGATCTTTCAAGTCATCGGCGGCATGGGGAATTAAGCGCATTCTACCTTCAAATAATTGTGCGCCTTCAGAGTAGCGAAATCCGTTTATAAGGTTTTCAAGAATGCCGTGGTCAATACGTCGCACCCACATACGAGTCTCTGCTCGTTCCTCAGCTGTCGTTCCAATCAGAGGCGTGGAACCTTTTTTGTCATCAAGGTACTCGCAAATCGCGGTAATCTCCGAAATAACCTCACCGTTGTCTAACTGTAGTGCGGGGCACTGCCCACCGGGATTAATTTTCAGAAAGTCTTCTCCACGGTTTTCTCCAGCCATAAGATCAACTTCTTGCATTTCAACGGTATCGCCCAATTCAGCGATAAACATACGTACAGCTCTGGGGTTTGGCCCCATTGAATTAAATAGTTTCATTGGTAACTACCTTTGATTAATGGTTGGAAAAATATTTCTGCCACAGCATATACTGAATGCAGTCCTTATGGAATTGGCACATACTCTTACGATCAAGATGCACTAAAAACTACTAAGGAAGTTTAAACCCTGTCCACATTGACTCACTCTGGTAAGTTCAAACCCAGTGTTGCTGCCGCTATCGTTATTGCCAATATGATTGGCACTGGCGTATTCACCAGTCTCGGGTTTCAGCTGTTGGAAATTCAATCCGGCTTCGTATTATTGTCGCTTTGGGCCATTGGCGGCGTATCTGCGCTGTGCGGCGCACTGTGCTATGCCGAGTTAGGGGCGACCCTGCCCCGCTCTGGCGGAGAGTACAATTTTCTCTCGCAAATCTATCACCCTATGGCGGGCTTTATTTCCGGCTGGGTGTCGGCTACGGTGGGTTTCGCCGCGCCAACTGCACTGGCCGCACTCACATTCGGTAGCTATTTCAGCTCGGTGTTTCCCAGTTTCTCTGCATTGTGGCTGGCAACCGGATTGGTCCTGGTATTGACTGCTACACACTCCAGTAGCCATGCAAGCAGCGGCGGTCTGCAAAGCGCGCTCACTGTATTAAAACTACTATTGATAGTGGGCTTTTCTATTTTGGCCCTGGTATGGGTTGAGGACGTTCAGCCCATTGTATTTACACCTGTTGAGGGTGATGGCGCCCTGCTGATGTCCGGCAGTTTTGCCGTGGCACTTATTTTCGTAAACTACGCCTACTCGGGCTGGAATGCCGCCACATACATCAGCAGTGAACTCGAACAGCCGCGTAAGCACCTACCCATTATTCTTATCAGCAGTACAGTGTTAGTGGCCCTATGCTATCTTTTGCTGAACTATGTATTTCTGTATACAGCGCCGGTTGATGCGCTCGCTGGCAAAGTGGAAGTTGGCTATGTTGCAGCACAGTATGCCTTTGGCGATACGGGCGCAGCTATCATGGGGTGCCTGCTGGCCACACTACTAGTTTCCACTGTGAGCGCGATGATTCTCGCTGGCCCTCGCGTACTACATGCTATAGGACAGGACTTTCCTGCATTTAAAGAAATGGGCGTAAGCAACGCGGATGGGATTCCAGCCCGAGCTATAATTTTACAATGCATCGTAACACTTATGTTTCTGTGGACTTCCTCCTTCGAAAGTATTCTGATATTTTCCGGCGCAACCATGGCCTTGAATACCTTTTTTGCTGTACTTGGGGTTTTTGTATTACGTTGGCGTTGCCCGGAGCTGGAGCGCCCTTATAAAACCTGGCTATACCCTCTTCCGCCGATTGTGTTTCTGAGCATCACTGGCTGGACGCTTATCTACACGGTAATGCAACGGCCGGTAGAGGCTTGGATGAGCGCAGGCATAATTGCCTCAGGTGCTGTGTTTTACCTGGCGAGCGTAAAACTGGGTCGCCATCGCCAACACCGTGTTAATTCCCGCCCATCACCATAGCGCGCATAGTCGCCGTTCTTTCATCGTTGAGGTCGCGGTGTGTCATATAGGCAACATGCTTTAGGGGACCTGCATCTCGTCTCAGCTCTATGCTCCAAAGCGGTGCAACCTCATTGGGCACAAGGGAGTATCGAATATCAATTATCCTGTTGTCATTGCGTGGGTCTAGCCCAATATAACCGTTGCTGAACCAACGAAAGCGCTCGATATCCCTGGCCTGCTGCGAGTTTGCATCAAGCCAGGGCAGATCTTTTGAAACATCAAGTTTGTCGACGGAACTACCCGGAAAGACAGTGGGCGACAGTCGCGCGCGGACCGCGTCTACATAAAACTTATCTCGCGTTTCATAAACTATCTTCCACACCAGCAAGTTGGCAAAACTCGGCTTCGCTTCCAGTCGAATAGGGTTATGCCCGCGCGTTCTGGCGATCTCATAGCCCATATCCATCGCCTCGTTGCGCTGTAACAGCCCTAAGCTCATGTAGCTTAAACCCCAAATCAGCGCCGCTCTGGCAAAGGCGGGCCTCCGTTTAATTCCTGCCAAAACAATAAGCGCGAGCATCGGCAAGGTAAGCAGAGGATCAATGATAGAAATAACGTTCCACGCTATGCGTGCATCACTAAAGGGCCAGAACAGCATGGTGCCATAAGTGGTACAGGCATCCAGCACCGCGTGGGTAGCATAACCCAGCGTGCAAAATATATAGCTTTGTTTGAATCCTAAACCAGCCCGGCGACCAAACAAAGCATGCAATACCACAGCACACAGCAACCCGCCAAACGGTATAAAAATAAGCGAATGTGTGAACTGGCGGTGATATTCCAAGAACAATAGGGGGTCGGTAGTGGAGCGTATCAAAACATCAAGGTCTGCCGACATACCCGACAGAAACCCAAATATCCCCGCTACCGCTACAGTCTTTTTAGAAACACTCGCTTGTGGTAACGCCGCCCCCAACACACCTTGAGTTAAAGGGTCCATGTCTGCGCCCTACTCCTGCCGCGTGAGCGTATTCACATCAGTATGGTCGTAGGCCTTCTTCTCATAGATGTCCAGCACGGTTGTTTCGGTATAACGCATTTCATCACCTTTTACGGTGAGCCTATGGCTAAAGGCTGTGGTTTTAGCTTTGTTGAACATAAACGGTGCCTGCACGATACCAAACTCCAATGACCCTGTTTCAGCGGACACCTCAAACACCAGCTCCTGCGCCAGAGACTCGGGTTGTCCCAGTTTTCCGCCAGCTACCACTGCCACGGCTCGTGGAATTGTGAAGGTCTCTACGATGGTATCGTCGGCGGAATCCCACAACCAATAGCCCACCTGATCGTGAAACACTTCGTCGTTGGACTTGCGACTGACCACCTGGTGATAGCGAACAACAGCTAACACCTGCTCTTCAGCGTTATCGACATCGCCTGCGGCTTCGAAGGTAATTGTTTCATAATAGGGGTTGCGCTCTTCGGCATTGGGCTCGGGGGCACGGTCTACACCTTTATCACCCTTCCAGACACCGATCAGGGCAGCAAGGGGGCCATAATTGACACCGTCGATTGTTGTGTGATCATTCATGGGACAACTCCTTAATACACCATTCTACAAATCAGTTTGTTTAAATATTTCTATCAATGATTCTATTCAATGTCGAAGGAGTAGTACAGGTCCAGCGAATTCTCCAGGCTGCTCACAACCTCCAGCCACAAGCGCGTTTGTAGATACAGGCGTGCAGTTAGCACATTAATCGGTTCATATAAGCCCACGCCGTACGATAAGTATATACGCTGCCCAAGATAGCCACCGATAGTAGCAGTAGTGTCGTCATCTGAACCCTCGGCGCTAAGCCCCACACTATTGATTCCAGGGAGCTTATCCAGAGCACCAAACACACCCGATTGATTCAGCATAGTGCTGCCCATGGATAGTGCCATCGTTGTTCCGTCCGCAGAGGCCCCGGTATCCAATCCACGACCGCGCACCAGGTAGGATAGTGTTTCCGTCTGTTGCATCACCGGGTCCGAGTAAACCTCTAAAACGGGAGATTCAAGCGTCCCTGTAAGCTCCATCCCCACGGTTATATTATCTTTACTGATTATCCTCACTGCTCTCATATCCAGCGAGGGATTGTCAGGCGCGCCAGCGAATGAAACGCTACCCCGCTTTACTTTCAAAGTCTGCCCGTAAGCCCGCAATTCTCCGCCCAATACATTGAGATTGCCAAACAGCTGTAAAGGTTGACCGCGTTCTTGCAGCAAGTGCAGATCGCCCCCTACTGTGACATCGGCTATGCTGCCAGTAACTTTGAATTTATCATCGATATCGACTTGCACATCCATGGCGATATCAAATGGAGCGGGACGCTCCAGCTCTCCCCCCATGTAATCGACTGTTACCACATCACCTGACAGACTTACGCCACCCTGGGGTAGTGACTCATGCTGCAGTTCACCCTCGTGCACGCGAAGCTCGCCGGTAATGGTAAGAAATTCCAGCGACGCTGTCAGCGTGAGATCATGTGACACTTGGACCTGCACGCTGGGAGGAAAGATCAAAGACTCTTTGCGTCCCACTAGACGAAGCACTGCAAGCGGCTGGGGCACAAATTGCACACTACCAGAGATGTCCATCTGCCCGCCTCCCACATTAACGTCACCGAGAATGGTTGCGCTATCACCCTGCAGTTCAATCTCTAGCTGCAAAGACTGAAATTTCGCAGGCATTGCTGGCAGGGTAAAATCTGCATCGGTCACGCGTAAACCGCCTCGGGCTTGAGGGTGCTCAGCTGTACCGGACAAAGTCACCCGCCCATTGACATAGCCCTCCGCCGAACTGAAGCTTGCTACAAAGGGTTGAATGGTTTGCAACTGCAATTGTGTGACTGCTATTTCACCTGACAACGCTGTTGTTTTCAGGTCCGGCAAGTTGACATCTGCTGCAATAACATCAACGCCGTTTTGAGACAGACTTGCGACAATCTTCGCCCCGCCCTTATCGAAACTAAAACGTAGATTCGCAGCGTCCCAGTTAAAACTGGCAAACCTTTCCTCCAGCAATTCTTTTCTCAACTCGCCCTCTTGCACTGTAAGCTCGCCCAAGAGAGTCATGCCCGCTACGCTATTCCACGCAATTTTAGTTTCCAATACCAGATTTGTATCTAAGGCGTAGCCCTGGGGTACAAAAAAGGCTAGCGCTGACACACCACCAGAAAACACTGCACCGCCGGTAATTGTGGAGCTATCATCATTGAAGGCGAAAACGAACGGATCAGGGCAAATCTTTGCATCAGTCGTCAGCCAACAATGTGAATCGATCCTGAGTTGGCCTGAACTGCTCACCCAGTCCAATGCAAGCGTACGCTCTAACTGCCATGACCCCGCTGGAGTATTCAGGCGAGTAGGATGTAACTGGCCTTGCCACCCCTGAGTGCTTTCCCGGCCACTAAGTTGTATCTCACCATCAAATTCACCGACACTACGTAAGCGAGCGGACTGCGAGACTTTGTTTCCCGAAACGTCCAATTGCAAGCTCTCGAGAGCGATTGAATCTATCGCCGTGTGAGAGACCGTGGCCGTCACTGCAAAGGGGAATTCACCGTCTAGCGCTACCTTGCCGTTCAGTTCGGAACTTTTAAAATCGATCGTTTGCCATCGAAAATCTTGCACGCGCCCGTTGAATGCCAATGTACTCAGGCCGGCAGTTAGTACACCTGAGGTTTCAATACGACCACTGCTACCGGGCAGCCATAGACCTAGATCTTCAATTTTCAATTTGAGCTCGGCGCTATCATCATTTCGCTCAGTCGCCGATAAGCTTAGCTGAGTGCCATTTAGATCTGCCGACAATTGTGTCTTTGCAATGTGCAGTTTTTCATTAATATCTAAATGTCCATGCACTTTTGCAGGCAGACCATTGACCTCACCGGTTAGGTCAATTTGTTCTAGCGCCAATCCCCATGTCGCCGCAGAAAAACTCGCATGCCCATCCACGACGCCCGACATTCGTCCGGCGATACCAGTGGCCAATGCAGGCAGGGTAAAGCCACTGCTGTTGATAGAGAAACTCGCATGCCCTTGCTCACCCAGAGTGACATTTGCATCTGCAATGAGACTACTGCCAGAGGCCTTATCGCGTAATTCAAAACGATTAAGCAGAAGATGTGATACCCCAGGATCAGATTTCTGAGTCTCATGTTGGCCTTCTGCAAACAGTTCCAGCGAGTCGTAGCCCAGTCCTCCAAACGCGCCACTTACGGAGAGGTCTTGCTTGTCTGCTGTGCCTCTGGCTGACAATAACCATCGATTTTGTAGCGCTATTTTTTCCACGTCTGCGGGCAAACCGATATGTTGTGCAGGGGCAAAGGCACTGTCCCAATCCGCCGTAGCATCAACTTCAAAAGGCCAGTCGCCGCTAAGACTCAGTTGACCCGATAGCTCAAAAACGCCCATATCATTACTATTGATAGCGAGATGTTCTAACTTCAGCAGCGTATCTATCCAGTTTCCTTTAGCTGAAATTTTCGAGTGCTGTGCTTCTATCCCCCCTACGCTCCAGTGCGCGTTGTAAATCGTCAGTTTTTTCACAACCAGAGCAAGGGGCAATGCGACTTCGGGTATCTCGCCTGATCTTTCCACCTCCCCTGTTGTCTCTGTTAGCGCGAGGTCGGCGTCTTGTAGTTCCACTTCGTCTATCACTACTTGCGTTTCGCTCAAGGAAATACGAGCGCGAACCGCTCCATTACGCCATTGACCGCCTGCCCAATTAACTACAACCTGATCAGCCCGAAAATCGGGTAAGCAAAATGTGCTGCGCCACAGGCAGGAAGTTTCCAGTGCCGCCGACACCCGATCCAGCTTCAGATCGAAACTGTCGGTCTCAAGCTCTATTCTTGTCAGTTTTATTCCCGACAGTAAGCTACCGCTGTCGTATTCAATCTCAATTGGAGAGAAATCAGTTACCAACCCAATCACCAAACGACTTCCAACATCAGTGAAAGGTGCGATAAGCAATAGGGACAGTAACAGCAATACCGCCGCTATAAGGCCTAAAATTATTCTGGGAATTCTGGTCAAAATTCCGCCCCGATATTAATATGCAAACGCCACTCCGGATTGTCGTCGCTGACGCTATTTGCAAACTCAATCTTTATGGCACCTACCGCAGTGAGATAGTGAAGGCCAAACCCCGCTCCGTAGTTGGCATCAAATTCACCTTTATCGAAGGCATCTCCGGCGTCAACAAACATAGCGCTACGCCAGGTATCGTTCCAATAGTACTGGTACTCAAGGCTTGCGGTTACAAGCCTGTCGCCACCTACGGTTATCGTTTTCTCGGTGGAATCGTTGCCGGTGGCATCCACTTCGTTTCCCAAAGACTGATAGCCAAAGCCCCGTATACTCTGTGACCCCCCGGCAAAGAAACTCAGAGACGGGGCAAGATTACCTCTATCGCTATCGGCGATTACAACCGCGCCTAGCTCAGCACGCGCTACCAGGCGATGATCCTGAGCAAGCGTCGATACCGCTGTGAACTTGCTATACCCGCGTATCAAGTCAATATCGGACCCCAAGTTTTCAGCGCCGCCTTCGAGCCGATACAGCTGGCTAAAACCGCCCGCGGGATCAACAAGCAAACCTTTGCGACGCTTGTGCGAGAACGTAATGCCAGGGAGTAGGTATCGATTGTCGCTATTCAGGCCGGTGACATTCCACGATTCTTCCAGAACACGTACAAAATAACTGCGAATCCAGCCATTGGCGGTTCTGAATTCACGGCGAACGCCCAGTTCATGTTGCAGGCTGTCGATATCGCCAAACTCATTATCTTCCAGTCTGGCGGTGAGCTGCAGAATATCGTTAAGCGGATGCGTCAGCGGGATATTGTAGCTAATACGTCCGCTCGGGTTGACCGGTGAATATTCAAGCCGCGTTTCCTGGCTGTGACCATGGCGATTGAGCTTTGGGCTGCGCCAGGTGAAAGAAACCCTTTCCTCGGTATCTGTACTGAAGCCCAGCCCTACATCGAAATTGTGCCGCTTGGCCGGGTACATTCGTACTGACAGGGGAATAGCTTTATCCGTAGCCTCTTCCAGTTCTGGCCTGACAATAACGCTGGAGAAAAAACGGGTCTGCTGTAGTGCACCCTGAAAACTTTGCACCAAGCTCAGGTCGAAATAATCTCCGTCACTAAAGGGGCGAAGCGCTTCGATTAACTCGACATCGAACTGATTCTCATCACTTTCAATGTCGCCGAAGCGGTAACGCTGGCCACTGTTATAACGCAGGCGGATCGAAGCGGCATGCTTCTGCGCATCCACTTCTACCGTGTGGGTACTCATCACAGCGTCAAAATACCCCAGTTTCTGCCCTACTCCCAATATTGAGTTCTTTAGCGTTTCATATTCGCCGTGATGCAACACATCGCCCACTGCGGGTGACTTGCTGTTGATGACATTCTCAAAAGCAGCTGTGCCTTTTGCCGTACCCAGTAATTCGACAGAAATATTCTCGATTCTCACTGGTTTATTGGGCACCACCGTAATTGTTGCCTGCCAGGGCGTTTCAGTTTTATTCACACTGACAGAAACATCAACATTGTAATAACCCACGGCCTGCAAACTATTGGACACACGCTCTTTCACAGTAGACAAAAACTGAGCGCGATCCAGTGTGGTCTCAGGGGGCTCGCCTAACCATGCTTCTACGTTTTTGCGCAGGCTACTCTGGTCAAGCTCTACAGAATACTCGAGAGACACCGCGGCCATGCCGGGCGCGGTCCACAGCACAAGGAAGATAAATGGGAAGACACTCCATCGCATTCTCTTCGATCTCAGGCATTGTGACTCGAAGACTTGGCCGTACCCCAAAAATTATAGCCGGTAAAGCGTGGTGTACCGGGCAAGTACATTTCATCCATGCCATTGACAGAGAATCCACCAGCGGAGAGGATTTCAGGAATGTCCCGATTTAAATGGCAGCCCCCGGAGACCGTACCCCAAAAGCCATCAAGGCGATTCTGCCACTTCTGCACCTTGGCATCAGGGGCCTTACCATGCTCGCAAAAGATCAATT
Organism: Halieaceae bacterium; assembly: GCA_016744355.1. Lineage (GTDB taxonomy): Bacteria > Pseudomonadota > Gammaproteobacteria > Pseudomonadales > Halieaceae > JBALVT01. The sequence goes on along the minus strand of JADGEN010000002.1, from coordinate 27,059 downwards.
GGCCAGTGGGCCGTAACACGCGACGCATACCTTGCAGTGCAGCGACAGGATCGGGAATGGTGCACAGGGCATAAGTGACGACAATTGTATCGACGCTACCATCCTCCAGTGGAATTTCTCCCTCTGGTAAGCCGATAAAGTCAACATCAAAATCCGCGGCGGCGATTCGATCTGCAGCAAGGTGCCAGGACTCTTCAGAAGGATCCAGCCCGATGACTCTGTCAATATTATCAGCATCGTAATAGGGCAAATTAAGCCCGGTGCCAATACCAATTTCCAACACAACGCCCTTCGCCCCGGGAATCACTTTCTCCCGTTGTTTCATCATTGGACTTGAACCACAGGCACAGTTAATAAAGCGCGGTAGAATATGTTTGTCGTAAAAACCCATGATATTTTTCCCATCCGAAATCGTTCATTATAGCCGCATCCAAATCTCAAAAATACGGCTAACTGCTGACGCAGAATGATCACTGACAATTAAGTTTTGTGATCACGACGCTAGCATTGTTATCTGCGCTGGATGATACTGCTCACCAACTGAGAACTGAGACCCTGCGCCATGAACCTGCATATCATAACCACCGGCGGTACCATCGATAAAATCTATTTCGACGACAAAAGTGACTTTCAGGTAGGCGACCCGGTTATTGGAGAGTTGCTTGCTAGAATGCAGGTGGGCTTCGAGTTCACCGTAGAGTCCACATTGCGCAAAGACAGCCTGCACATTACTGATGCCGACAGAGCCTTGATACGAGCAAGAGTAGAACAGTGTAGTGAAGAGTGCGTGCTAATTACTCACGGTACCGACGGTATGGTTAAAACTGCCGAAGCGCTGCAAGGAATTGCGGGGAAATGCATTGTGTTAACCGGAGCACTGCAGCCCGCGGCTTTCCACCAGAGCGATGCAATCTTTAATGTGGGCTGCGCTATTGGCGCAGCCCAGAGTAAAGCGCCCGGTGTCTACATTGCCATGAATGGCCAGGTATTCGACGCAGACAAAGTAGTTAAGAACGTGCCTCTGAACCGCTTTGAGCCAGTAAACGGGTAGCTTCAAGGCCAATTGCCCCACTCTCCCTACGCATCAACCAAGCTAGAGCAGGTAGGAACAGCAAAGCACCCAACATATTCCAGAAGAACATAAAGGTCAGCATTAAGCCCATATCGGCCTGGAATTTAATCGGTGAGAAAACCCACGTACCCACCCCAACTGCAAGTGTAAAGCCCGTGAACGCAACAGCCGTACCACTGGATTGTAGCGCCCTGAAATAAGCCTCCTGCAGTGTCGCTCCTCTTCGCAAGGACTCCTCAAGCGCGGTATAGATATAAATACCGTAGTCTACGCCAATGCCCACACCTAGCGCGATAACCGGTAAGGTTGCTACTTTCACGCCAATATCCAGTGCTGCCATCAAAGCCTGTCCGAGAACGGAAGTCAGCAACAGCGGGGTAATAATACAGGCCGTTATGCGCAAGGACCTGAAGTTTATCAGGCAGAGCAAAATAACAACGCCGTATACCCACATCAACATTTTGTTCTGTGCTTCGGCGATGACAATATTAGTCGCAGCTTCCACGCCGGAATTACCCGCCGCCATACGAAACTCCAGATTGTCGCTATTGTGGTCATCGCTGAACGACTGCACTGCATCGACAACCTTGTTTAGCGTATCGGCCTTGTGATCATCCAAAAACAACAGCACGGGTGCCATGGAACAATCGGTATTACGTAAGCTGGAGGCGCGGCTAAGCGAATTGTTTAGAATATACTGGTTGCTACTGATGTCGTGCCACTTTGGATTACCCTCATTCATCCCCATAATCACCAGCTTGGAAACATCCACCAGGGACAGTACTGACTGAACGCCAGGTACCGTAGCCATCACGCCTTGAAAATAATTTACACCTGAAATAAAACTATACTCGCCACACTGCTGCTCAGCCGTATAGGCCATAACAATAAAGACGTCAGTGCTGGTTGAGTAATTTTTGGTGAGAAAAGCATTGTCCTGGTTATAGCGCGAATCTGGCTGCAATTCTGGTGCACCCGGGTCAAGGTCGCCAATTTTCTGGAACTGTCCAAAATAGAGACCCACCGCGAACAAGCCCGCACAAACGGTGACGATAGACAGAGCCGGTTTCATCTCTGTGACTTTCGATAGTATGCGCCAATGCCGGAACTCACTATGGTCTTTCGCTTGACGGTACTTTACGCAGCGATCGGTGATGCCGGTAAAGGATAAGATCAGCGGTAAAAGGACCAAATTAGTCACTACCAATACTGCAATACCGGTACTGGCCACAATCGCCAATTCCTGAATAACGGGGATTTCGATAACCCGCAAAGTCATAAAGCCCACGCCGTCACTAAGCAAAGCAATAAAACCCGGCTTGGACAAGCGCACGAAAGCAAGTTTCGCGGCATCGCGATTAGAAACGCCGTGATAAACGTAATGACTGAAGCGGTTGATAATTTGCACTGAGTGACTGATACCCACGGCGAAAACCAAAAACGGTACCAGCATTGAATAGGGGTCCAGACCTAGCCCCATGAGTTTTAGTAAGCCCATCTGCCACACGACCGCTACCGTCGAACACAGAAGTGGGCCGAACGTTAACCAGCCGCAGCGGGAGTAAGCAAAAAGCAGAACTGCTGTAATACCAAACGCCACCAGAAAAAACAATCCAACCAGGGTGGCGCCGTCTATCAGGTCACCAATGAGCTTGGCAAAGCCGGTGATATGAACTTTGACGGTGTCGGACTGGTACTTGTCTCGTATCAGAACTTCCAACTGCTGTGAAAATTTATGGTAATCGAGGCGCTCGCCGGTAGATGGATCAATTTCCATCAGTGGCGCAACAATGGTCGTGGATTTGAAATTGTTGGCGACAAGACGTCCAATTTGACCAGATTTCAGGGTATTCGAACGCAATACATCCAATGTTCGGGGGGAACCGTCGTAGTCGTCCGGAATAACAGCACCGCCAACAAACCCCTCTTCTGTAACCTCCTGCCAGCGAACATTTGGCGTCCACAGGGAGTTCAAACCGGAGCGATCAACACCGTTGAGATAGAACACCTCATCGGTCATGGTCTTGAGCAACTCCTGAAACTCAGCAGTAAAAATATCGCCTTCAGTTGTCTCTACGATAATTCTAACGGAGTTACCCAAGCCCTTTAAGTCGTCCTTACTGTCGATAAAGTTTTTGATGAAGGGATGGGACACCGGGATCATTTTTTCGAAGCTTGCATCTGGCTTAAGCAGTGACATCTGCCAAGCGAGCGCAGCGGTAATTACCGCAAAAATCGCTATCAGGGGAAGCCTGATGGCGAGTAGTTGTTTTCCAAGCCAGGGGCGAAAACGGCCGTCTTCTGCTGTAACTGCTAGCGCATCCAGTTCAGTCATTGACCTGCTCCTTGGCGGTGTTAATCCGTCGTACTCCATTCATGCCAACCACCAATAACTCACTGCCTGCGCCTTTTACAGCAGCAGAAAAAGTAGTGCGCGATGGGTCAAACAAAGCCCGTATCTCGCTAGACTGCTGATCGACCAACAGCACCAGTCCGCCCGAACCCAACAACACTACACCGCCATCGGCGAGCACAGAGCCTCCGTACAAGCTATATTCGTTCGGGTTATTCCACTGTGACCAGGTGTTACCATCATCGTCACTGCGAAAAATATTACCTCGCAGGCCAAAGACTACGGCACTATGTCCATTCACCACCAGACCAAACAGGCTGCCGTCATAAAGCTCGTCCAATCGCTCCCAGGTAGAGCCGTTATCAGTTGAACGGTAGAGCAGACCCGCTTCGCCACTGAGAAACATCTGCCCGTGCTCACTGCGAGCGATAGCGTAGTAGTGATAACGGTCGATATTTTCGATACCGGCGGCAGCCAGATGCCAAGTTTTACCGGCGTTATCGGTGCGGTAAATCATGCCGTATGCACCGACTGCGATGGCGGTATCCACAGAAATAGCCAGCACATCCAGAAACGGGTCGGCGGGGCCAGTATCCACCGCAGACTGTGCATCTTCCTGGGCGAAAATGGCATCTTCAAGTTTGTATTCGAGATCGGCGAGAATGGTAGCCGCTGAATCAGAAGCTTCTGACTCACCTGCCATAGCAAGCCCATTGATCTGGCCCTTGATTTTTTCTACCTGCTTGCTGGTGTAATCCAGAAATTGCTGATTTGCATCGTGCCCGTCAAATTGCCGCTGCCAGCTGTTGCCGGCATCATCGGTGTGCAAAATCACTCCCGCGTGTCCTACCGCCCAACCCTTACGTGCAGTGGCAAACGACAGTGCTGTCAGCGTCGCGCTAACGGGAACGGAAGCTTGGCGCCAGTTCTCGCCCTCGTCATCACTGACAATAACCAGACCGCGCTCCCCTATCGCCACCAGACGTTCACCTGCCCGGGCTATATCCAATAGTGGCAGCGACGGAGCATCGCTGACCGCTATAGCAGGTGAAAAAACAAAATCCTCGGCACTAGCAGGAACTGCCAGCACCGAGAAACACAGAAGCCAAACGGCAAACAGGCTACCGTTCAACTTAAACCTATCGAGCATAGTCTCGACATTGCCCCTGTGTGCCAGCAAACCTTCCTTACTTACGCCCGGCACGTCGCAGTGCCGCAGGGGTAAAGTCTTCGAAACGACCCTTGTAATCAAAGTCATACTGGTAGCCCTTTTCTTCGTTATCCAAGCCGATCAACAAATAGCGGGCCGACACTAAATCGTGTAATGTTTCAACCGCTAACCATGGAATATCTACCTGATAGTGTGATATTTCATGGCCTTCATGTACACGCCACATTTCGCCCCGGCCATCGTAGTGATCGATAATAGCCGCCTGCCAGGTGTCCTCATCAACATAGAACGTACGGCGGGCATAGATATGCCGTGCATCCGGCTTCAACTTTGCCTCTACCACCCACACACGGTGTAGTTCATAGCGCAGATACTCGGGGTTCATATGCCCGGGTTGAATAATGTCTTTGTAGCTAATATCTCCACGACGCAGCTTGTAGCTATTATAGGGAATGTAGAGCTCCTGCTTGCCGACCAGTTCCCAGTCGTAACGATCGGGCGAACCATTGTACATATCGAGATCATCGGCGGTGCGCAGACCATCCGCCGCAGTGCCGGGGCCATCGTAGGCTACACTGGGAGCGCGTCGAACACGGCGCTGACCCGCGTTATAAATCCAGGCAGAACGGGGTTCTTTTATTTGATCGATATTTTCATGCACAAGCAGCACATTACCTTCAAGGCGCGCCGGCGCTAAAATTCGCTGCAGAAAGACAAACAAACGGTTGGGATAGGGATTGTCCGGCATACGGTTGGCAAATATGGTCTTATCTTCAAATAACACCGGTGCGAAGTTACCGTTTGACTGTACCGGTATCTGGGTGTAACGACGCTTCGTCCCCAATTTGGTGCGGTAGCGCACAACATGATTCCAGAGGACTTCGTTGCCCGTTTTAGGAATGGGGAAAGGTACGTTGGCAACGAAGTTCTTCAAACCATTGCCTCCCTCCCCTGTCTCTGCGGTAGTCGCCCCCTGCTTAATCAGCTCATACTGAAAATCGGGCAAGCGGGCACTACGCCTTGTCTGATAAACCGGCATCTTAAATGTATCAGGGTAACGCTTGAGCAAAGCAATCTGCCCGGGGGACAGTTTACCCTCGTACTCCTGATAATTAGCGGCTGTGATGTGGTAGAGCGGCTTGTCATCGGGATAGGGGTCAACCAAACGACCGCCTGGCTCGTAGTTTGCCGGCAACTCCTTAAGGCCGCCGCCGGTCCAGGGCGGTATGGTTCCCTCCGCATTGCCTGCGCGCTCGGCCCCCACAGGGGTCAGCACATCGCCCCCAAGTGTAGCCGCCTCTTCAGCGGTAATTTTTGCCATAGCCAATGGTGTGCTTATACAAAACACAGCACCTACAGCTAACGATAGTATTTTCCTGGACATAGTTGAATCTCTCTTTATTATCTGCAATTAGAAGGCCGCCGAAAAACTTAGTGAAATGAAGTCCCTGTCCTGAAACTCATTGTAGTCAGCATTGAAATAAGTGGTATAGGAAATATCTGCACGATAGATGTTCAGATAATCAGCGCGTACGCCCAAACTCAGGGCCATACGATCTTCGATAAAATTGGGCGCTGGCGAATTACCTTTCACATCGTGCGACCATGCCATGTTGGGCGTCAAGTTGATTCCGGCAAAAGCGTCTGCGTAATCGAGACTGGCCCTCGCCCGATAGCCCCATGAAAAATCATCAGTAAAGCCATCTTTATTGCAATAACCGGCATTGGTGTTGGGCACGACACCCAGTGGGCCAAGAGCAGGGTGAGAATTACAACTTACAGGAACGTCAAACATCTCGCTCTGGAAAGGTTCGAAACTGGCAATACCATAAGCAGCTGAGCGACCATAATTCACACTGGAATCCATACCATCCAGCCATGTCGCTCCCGCTTCCGCAGCGAAGGATAATCGACTGGCACCCAGTACCTGCTCAAAAAATTTGATTACCGTAACCTGAAATTGGGAGTACTCGACTTCATCGTAACCCTGTACATACCCACCGGGCCCAGCTTCCAAAGAACGATCCAGCATGGGTGACCACTCACCCCAGGTACTTAAGGCAACACTGTGCAGCAGGTCAACTGTGTTTATCTGCAGGGGGAAATCGGGTCTATAGCTGTATTCACCCGACACGGCCCAATCCCCAACATTAGTCGCAAAGGTGACGCCATAAAGGTCGATGTCTTCAGGAAACTCAAAGAAATACTCAGGGTTGGCACCGAAGATAAATGGTGCGCCGAAATTTTCTGTGGCATTGGTGGCACTGAATATAGGCGTTCTATTGTGAATATTCATATAATAGAGGCCAAATTCTGTGGAATTTAGCGAGTCGATAAAATATCGTGCCGCAACCCCCCACTGGCCATCGTCTGACGCCTCCTGATCTTTACCCCTTGGCACGATAAAGCCTGTTTCCTGCTGTTCCAGATCACTGCGAGAATTCGATGCGGTCAGATAATTACACCCACCACCGTAAGGGTCGGCGGCATTCCAGTAGGTGCCACACTCATCCAAAATAGTGCGTTGCCAGTCGTACTGGTAGAAAGCTTCAACACTCAGGTCGTAGGTGATACCCACGTTGGCGTACAGTAATCCAACTGGCAATAGTGCTTCTTTAATTTCAGAGCCGGGCTTACGCAATGCAGTGACATCGAAAGGGTTAATCGAATTGATGCCGTTTTGGATAAACGTGCTCTCACCCCAACTCAGCACCATGTTGCCCGCGCGTAATTCAACGGGCATATCGCCCATCTCAAAACTGCCATAGGCATAGTAATCGAGAAATTCAATGCCCGACTCCTGTGCCAGGTCTTCAAAATCTGACAGCTCGAGTTCTGAATTAGCCTGATAACCATTCGCGGCGTGACCGTGATTAACGTTGCCATTGGCCAACTCGTAGTCATACCAATACTTAACCCGGGTGAAAACACCAAAGTTCCCCGCATTAAGGTCCAGGTCGTGAACACCCTTGAACAGCAAGGAATACATATCCCCTTTGTCGTAATTAAGGTTTCCGTCGTCGGCTGTACTGGAAGAAGCGCGCCCTTCGCCATCGGTGTTACCCGGGGTCACTACCCGGTTTGAAGGATCCTGGGTGCGCCAACTTGCTCCCACGGAAAGACTGGAGTTGAAGTTGCCCTCGAAAGGCCCCAGGTCAAAAGTGACAGCCGAAGCAGGAACAGCCAGACCCGCAGCCAAAACTGCGGCGGCAAGACGGGTGTATTGAAAAACAGGTATATTAGACACGTGTGTGATCCCCTTTCTTATAGCAACTAGATTAAATTAAATAGTCATATTATGTTGTTAGTATAAGCAAGGTCTCGATAATGCAACATGTCATATATCAAGGTTATAACGAGATCAATGGCTGTAGCAAGTCAGAAGGCCACAAAGATGGGCGACGACCATGCGCGCTGGTTTGTCGGCGCCAAACAGTCTTCCGACTCCGGGGTGCGATAGTCACCGTAGCATGGATCTACATCGACACACTGGCCGCTTTCATCGTACTCACAGCGCACATTGTCGGCGTTGATCATCTGCGTCTGTTCTTGAATGGCGCGCACGTAGTAGATCGTTTCGCGCTCCCCTTTAACAAATTCCGGATCCTCAAACTCAACCTGGCAGCCCGCCTGATCGGGTTCGCACTTAAAGCTGCGCCAGGGATCTTCAATCAGGTCTGCTACATTTTCTCCCGGGCTCTGCTGCGGCCTTATTCGCACGACTTCTATGCGGTCGATCAGGTAGCGCTCATCACCCGGATTGTAACACTGCCCACTGCACAGCATGTCGAGACGCTCCTCACCCAGCGCTTGCCAGGCATAATCCGGACAGCCGGGCAGCTGCTTAAACGCTCCAACAGCACCGACTTGAAAGCGAGGTGCCGTTGCAGAGGAAGTTTCCGAACCCATGGGTACCTTTTTATCCCCAGCCAACAAGTCGAAGTGGAGTAGAATTCGGTCGCCGGATGTTGCATATACTTCGCGACTTTTGAGTCCCTCCCAAATAGCCTCGCGTTCGCGTCCATTGCTGTGCACCGCCACCAGTCCCCCGGTTAGCCAGAAAGAATTTTGCCGCTCCATATTGCGCAAATTTACCAGACCAACGTCCTTCGCGTCGCCCAAAGAAACAGAGCGTGGAACGGGTTCACGGCTGTCCATACCGGATATTTTGGCGATTCGTTCGTTATCTGAGCCAAACGTTTCTGTCATCTTCTTGCGATACATTTGCTTATAGCCGGTGCCGGCCTGTCCGCGGTGATTGTCGCTGGAACCAATCAAACCAAACCGAAAACGCAAGGGACCCTCCTTCGAATCGAAATTAGTAATAGCCATTGCATACTGTGCGCTGGCAGCTGGCCGGTGATCCATGGGAGGGTTAAAGCAATCAGGGCAGACGCCACAGTTGAGCCAATCCCCCACCTGCTGCCCGGGTATAGTGAGATGCCCTGAGTTTCCGGCATCGACAAAGTTTTGCCGCGCCTCGCTTTCACGCAACTCGCACTGCGAGGCATCCAAACCCGCGGCATCGCAGCGCTCTTTAATGATTTGTCCCGCGCGCCAACAACAGGGCAAATATCCATCACTGGGTTCTGGGCAGGACAACTGCCCCGTTTCATCTTTCACTGATGCACGCCAGTCTCTGTACTCCTCGGAATTACCGTGACCGGAATAAACCTCAAACAGAATCTGCCGGTCCGGGTCGTGCTGGGTTAGGTTTAGTTGCTTATCGAAGGAGGTCGTAGCCGGCGTATTCATTCCCCAGGAATTTCCATGGGGAATGACGATGCTGTCGTAGCCCCATTGATCTAACTTGGCAAACAGTTCTCGCGGATCCTGCGCCACCTCCCGGCAATTAACCGGCAACTGCCGCGTATCGACTCCGCTGTCACATACGGGAGTATCTGCTACTTCATCGTAATAACCCTGTATACCCCAATAAAACTCCCGACTCTCAAAGTCGATGAGCGACATCATCATTTGCCGGGCTCTGCTTATGGGGGACTTTGCCAACAATTCTCTGGGAGATGCAATGGCCCGAGCGGGAACCTCTGCCTCCTCAGTATCGGGGAAAATAACGTTCTTGTGGCCGTAATGCTTACTGGGATCGGTGTTAACTTGACTCCATTCCCACCCCAGAAACGTCACCATATCAGGGTTTCCACCACCGCCTGATATCGCATTACACTCGCGCACGCTCTTTTTCGTCTCGTCCCAGCGACGTGGGGTAAGACCTTCCGCATGGTCGTTGATTGACCAAAAATCCAGGCTGGAACAGTAACGTGCAAAATCGCAGGCCTGTGAAGGCGGGTGTAAACCGGTGCCACCGGTAAGCGGCACTGACATTATAAATGCGTCGGGAGAAAACGTTGTGTGTACGTGCAAGTCCCCAAATAGAATTTGCGACTCATCCGCAGGTAACGGCAAGGCTGTAGATCTCTGCCTCACCTGTTTTTGCTCAACCACAGCGGCGGGCACGGCAGGGCCTTTAATGTCGCCCCTGCCCTCGGGCTTACCACAGCCGGATAATATAACTGAAGCAACCAATGCAACGAGAGTAAACAGTTGTGCCCTTCGCGTTGCGCCGGGCACAGTTCTCTCCAATGTAATGCCGCTACAGCGCATTTAAGCTACCGAGTCGACACGCTCGATAATAGTGCCATTGGCAGTACCACCCCCTTCACAGATTGTGAGCAGACCATAGCGCTTGCCCGTTCTGTGCAGTTCATGGATCAGGGTGGTCATCAGCTTGGCGCCAGTAGCGCCCAGAGGATGCCCCAGGGCTTGTGCCCCGCCGTTGACATTAAGCTTGTCCTTATCAGCACCAAGTGCTCTTGCCCAAGCCAGGGGAACCGAGCCAAATGCTTCGTTTACTTCTACCAAATCGATATCGTCCAATTGCAAGCCGACTTTACGCAGAGCCTCCTCGGTAGCCTTTATCGGGCCCTCCAGCATAATGACGGGGTCACTGCCCACTACCGACATGGCAACGATCTTTGCCAGAGGCTTCAAACCAAGGCGTTTACAGGCATCGCCACTAACGACCATCACCGCTGAAGCACCATCGCAAATCTGCGAGGCATTAGCTGCTGAAATTCTGCCGCCCTCCTGCAGGGGTTGCAGGCCTGCTATAGCGTCCAGAGTGGCCTCCATACGAATGCCTTCATCCTGGTCGTGCATGGCAAGACTGCCGTCTTCCAGCTCTATTTCTATGGGAACAATCTCATCCTTAAAGCGCCCTTCCTCAACTGCTTGCTTTGCCTTCATATGACTGGCCAGGGCAAATTCATTTAATTCGTCGATGCTTACGTCATATTTTTCAGCCAACATTTCAGCGCCTACGAACTGGTTAAACTGCACGCCCGGATAACGCTCAGAAATTTTCTTGCCATAAGGGAGGCCATGATCTGCTTTGTAGCCATCAACAATATTTGCACCTATAGGTACTTGCGACATACTTTCAACACCGCCTGCGATCACCACATCCTGCGTACCAGACATCACTGCCTGGGCTGCAAAATGTATAGCCTGCTGCCCGGAGCCACATTGGCGATCCACCGATGTACCCGGCACAGATTCACCTAACACGGATGACAGACAGACGTTTCTTCCGATATTAGAAGACTGCGCTCCAACCTGGGAGACACAGCCAAATATAAGGTCATCAACTTCATCCACGCTCAAACCGATTTTTGAGACCAGAGCGTCTACGACCGATGCGCCGAGGTCGATGGGATGAACGGCGGAAAGCCGACCGTTTTTTTTGCCACCGGCACTTCGAACAGCACCAACAATATATGCTTCAGACATTTTCTGCTTAACTCCTTCGTTGTGAAATTATTTCAGCGCCGCCACATAGGCTTTAGCCGCTTTGTAGTCAGCCTTGCCATTGGGTGCGCGGAACATGGTTTTAACCGCGTAAATTGCTTTGGGTGATTTATAGTCTGCGAGACGTGTACGCACATACTGGCTTAGTTCCCGGGCTTCCACGGACTGACCTTCAGATAGTGAAACAACAGCCGTGACAGCCTGCCCCCATTTCTCGTCATCAATTCCAAATACCAGAGCATCGTCGACGTGGAGATGGGTTTTTAAAGCCTCCTCAACCTCCTCTGGATAAATTTTCTCACCTGCTGAATTTATACAGGCACTGCCGCGCCCAAGCAGATTCAGTGTGCCGTCCGCCTCTACCGTACACCAGTCACCGGGTATGGAATAACGCACTCCATCAACCGTGGGGAAGGTCTCTGCAGTTTTTTCCTCGTCTTTGTAGTATCCCATGGGAATGGGGCCCGGCCGTGCGATAAAACCTTTAACACCACTGCCTGGTTCAACCTCTATAAAATCTTCGGTGAATACTTTGCAGTCGGGGCCTATGGTAAACCTGGCGCTCTTTGCAGTAGTGCCCGCCCCTGATGTAGAGGAACCGAAGCCCAACGCCTCGGATGAACCGAAAGCATCAACCAACAGCATACTCGCGTTGTAGCTTAGCAGGCCTTCTTTTACCGATGGACTCCACATGACACCCGACGACAGCATCATCTGTAGTGAACTGATATCCCAGCGACCCGGGTTTTCTTTCAGTGATTTAAGCATAGGCCTGGCGAAGGCATCACCGACAATAATAAGGCCATTCACATGCTGCTTTTCAACGGTATCCCACAACTCTTCTACATCGAGTCCTGGCTGAGTGAGAGTAATAACACAGCCTCCTCCGAACAGCGCAGCTACAGACGTTAGCAAACCTGTACCGTGCATCAGCGGACACGCCACAATCTGGTTAAAGACTGTGCCAAAATTTCGCAAATTTTCTAAATGTGCAGCAGGTGACTCTACTGGCGCTCCTGCATTGCAAGGTGACGTTGCGCCGGAGCTAAAGGCAAACCATAAATCTTCCTGACGCCACATCACTGCCTTGGGCATACCTGTGGTGCCCCCGGTGTAGATGAAAAGCAGATCGTCTCCGGAGCGTTCAATATTCAGCGGAGTACCATTACCGGTCAAGGCTAGTTTTTCATAGGTATCGCCGACTTCTATCCAGTGCATGCCTGGCAAACGTGAATCCAGGCTAGCTATATGCTCGCGAAACTCTTCACCGTGGACTACGGCTACGGCATCAGAATTATCAAAAATATAATGAAGTTCATCGTCAAGGTAACGGTAGTTGACGTTTACTGGAACTAATCGTGCCTTGAAGCAGGCCACCAGTGTTTCCATGTACTCGGGGCAGTTGCGCAGATAAATAGCGACTTTATCGCCCGCAGAAGCTCCCTGCTCAAGAAGGGCGCGGGCCAGATTATTACTACGGGCGGTTAGCTCCCCCCAATTGACCACCCTCTCACCGTGTATAAGAGCAGGAGTGTCAGGCGGAAGGACTTCGCCACAACCGTCAAATAAATCACCAAAATTCCAATGTACCAATGTAAGCCTCCATCAACCAAGAGAGGCGATAGACTATTACAAAGGCAGGGCGAGAGCTATGCCCCGATTAAAATTTAAATTGGATACTTTGAATTGGGACAAACTAACGCTCAACAACTCGTAATAAGGCGCTGTCACCACGCTCCACCAGTCCGTGAATTTCTGTACCGTTTTTGCTGTGATACAAGTTGAGCAGAAAGCTGGCGATGCTCTCGGATATTTCCTGACCCGGGATTAACACAGGAATTCCAGGCGGATACGGCACAACCAGATCGGCACTAACCGCGCCCACCACCGCTTCATTCAGGCCATGTTGCTCTGCCACCAGGGCTATCTCTACAGCTTTGCCAAAATAAGCATCGCGCGGCAGAATATGGAAAGCGCTGAGTTTGGGAAGCGGTGGCACATTGCGGCGTACAGTCTCACTTGTTCTGGACGCCTTTGCAGCGAGCTTCTGAAAAGCATTAAGTAGGCGTAGAACCTTGCTCTCGGTCGAACCCAGTGTCACTAACACCGACAAGGTATTATGGGTGACCTTCTCTACTTGCACACCGTAACTTTCAAACAGCGCAAGCTGCAACTCCCTGGCACTCATACCAGAGGCGGATATATCCACGCTCAATTTGCTGGGGTCCAGACGAACACCATCGTCAGCGAGTTCGCACGGCAACATATCCTCAAGTTCCAGCACCCTGAACACGCCAGTTTTATTGATTCCCGAGCGCAAGCGCTGCGCAATGTCGATACACCGCTGCAGCTGTGAATATCCCTCCATACTCATTTGCTTACGCGCCACATCCAGACTCGCAATCATGGCGTACTGAGGGCTGGTCGAGGTGTGCATATTGAGGTCTTCGCGAAACCTGTGTTCATTGAAGTCAGGGTCGGCAACATGAATCATGCTGGCCTGGGAAAATGCCGAGAGCATTTTGTGGGTGCTCTGAGTCACATAGTCTGCGCCACATTCCAGGGCATTGGGACGCAACTCGGGATGAAAACGCCCGTGGGCATACCATGCCTCATCAATCAGTACTTTTATGCCGCGCTGGTGAGCGTAATCAATAATAGGCTTTAAATCATAGTAGAAGCCATCGTAGGTGCAGGATGTTAATACCAACAGGCCGGCGTCGGGGTTGGCATCAATCGCTGTAAATATACGGGCTTTGGGCACAGGACCGTAGAATCCATACTCGGCCTTGAGTGAAGCTTGCAGGTAAATTGGCTCAACGCCGAATAAAATTGCGGCGTGGTGAATGGACTTGTGGCAGGCCTGATCGACAATCATTTTTCCGCCAGCACCAAGTAAATGCTGAATGATTACCTTGTTAGCCGTCGATGTGCCGTTGGTTACATAAAAAGTTTCTCTGGCACCAAAAGCCTCTGCTGCCAGATCCTGGGCTTCCTGAATAACGCTGTGCGGCTCCAACAGTGAATCCAAGACCTGCACCGAAACGGACAAATCTGTATTGAAAATATGTTCGCCCATCATCTGGTGAAAATCTGCCACCCAGGGGCTATCACGCAGGCTATCACCGCCAGAATGACCTGGTGTATGCCAGGCATCTTTGGCACTGTAGACATAATCGCGCAGTGTGTCGGCAAAGGGTGTACTGGCGCGATGCGCAATCGCCGACTGCACCTGACGGAACAACTGGTTCATATTGTCATCATTGCGATCCAGCAATTCCACCGAGTGAGCAGCAAAGGTATCCGCTTGCCCGTGCTCAACCGCGATAAACAGATCCAGCTCTGCGCGAGCGGCTTTCAGTGACACAATGAGTTCCTCTGCATCCGTTATGGTCACTGCATCAATTATTACAGCCTGTAATAAGCCGTCTTCAACCGCGAGTTGCAGCGCACGCGCCGCGGAATCCACCGACACAAAACTGAACTTACAGCTGTTACTTGCCGCAGGATCGTTACGGCTACACTCACCCAATCCATCGCTCCAGCGCTCTCGCAAGGTGGCGCTGGTACTTACTATAGCAACGTGGCTCATCGGCTTTCGCACGCGGTATTCTCCGTCTCGTTAGTAAAACTTATTACCGCTATTTTATTGACTGTATGCGTTATTATGAACACCCTATTTAACGGATTGACGACTAATTTTTCACGATTTGACGGTATCGATAATCAATATGATGGATTTAGATAAAACAGACAGGGAACTACTAGCGCTTTTGCAAACCAATAGCAGAGAGGCGACAAGCGCTTTGGCGCGAAAGCTAGGCATATCCCGCAGTACGGTGCAGGATAGGATTAACCGCCTTGAGCGCAAAAAAGTTATCGCGGGCTATACCATCCGCTACGACGATGCCTTTGCGGGACGTCAGCTTAACGCCCATGTCATGATTGAAGTTAACCCGAAGCAGAGCCAGAAAATTGTCGATGCCCTATCGCGCATGCCCGCGGTAATGAACGTGCAGACGGTGAGTGGTATTTATGACCTGGTAACGACAGTACAAACGGTAACCACACAGGAAATGGACCGGGTATTGGATGACATTGGCGAATTACCTGGCGTGGAAAAAACCACCAGCTCTATTGTTCTTGCAACCAAGTTTGAACGCTAAGCACAAGAACATTAGCTGCATCACCGCTAATGTTGCCCTCTAGTAGGCTTCGGGATCCAGGCGATGCATCTCGTTTTCAATCCAGCGTTCTACTTCATCCATTAGCTCGCCCGACTCCCTACCCGTGGCACAAATGGGCGTGCCAATGGACACATCGATAACACCCGGACGCAGGCTGAATGAGCGCCTGGGCCAGCAGCGACCAGAGGTAACCGCAATAGGAATAATATAAGCATCGGTGGCAACGGCCAGTCGGGATGCACCAGCTTTGTAAACGCCCTTCTCTCCACGCGCTATGCGGGTGCCTTCGGGAAACATAATGATCCACTTCCCCTGATCCATTAGCACCTCGCCCTGTTCTGCTACTTTGGTCCACGCCTTAGCACGCTGCTTGCGGTCTATATGGATCATATCGAGTCGCCCCATACACCAACCAAATATTGGAATACGTAGCAGCTCCTTCTTGAAAACATATGCCAGGGGATGCGAGGTCATGCTGGGAAAATAAAACGTTTCCCAGGTAGATTGGTGTTTGGGGCACAAAATTACCCGGCGCATATCGTCTGCGGTGGGCCAGTTTTCCGCGCCATGCACTCGATGTTTTACGCCACCTACCACTCGCGCAGCAACGATAACGCCTCTTAAAAATGGCGCTGCGAACCACCACCACAGGGTGTCGCTACGCAAAAAAAGCGAACAAAACACTAAAGCCAATCCGCAGGGAATGACTGAAATTACAATCCAGGCAAATACCAGTATGGACCTGAGGGCGTTCATGCAGCTTCCTCTGCCATAGCATCACCTTCTACGCTGCGCAAAAATTCCGCAATATTCTGGAAGGCCTCTTCAGCCTCAGGCAGCTGCGGGATAAATATTTGCCACACATGCACCATAAAGGGCCAATGTTGGAGTTCAACCGGCGAGCCGGCAGCCTGCGCCTTGGCGACATAACGACGTGCGTCATCGAACAACATCTCTGCCTCGCTAGCCTGAACCAGCACAGGCGGTAAGCCAGAAAGATCACCCCGCAGAGGTGACCCAATAGGATCCGAAGGACGAATCCGGGAGCTGAGCCAGGTAAACCACCACATGAGTATCAGTGGTACTTTAGCGAGTTTTCCGAACTGTGGCCCCAGCATAGGGTCGCTACTGATATTGCTGCGCAAGCTGGGCGATGTCAGAGCAGTGTCAACTGCCGGAGAAAAAGCCACCGCCGCATCGGGTGCCCGCAACTTTTGGTCTCTAACCCAGGCGATGAGTGAAAGCGTGAGATTGCCCCCTGCTGAATCACCCGCCACCATCAGGAAATCAAGATTTTCTGAGCCTGCAGGGCCATTGTTAAGAATCCATCGATAGGCTTTCTGGCAGTCTTCAATTCCATCACGCCTACTGTTTTCGGGTATCAAGCGATAGTCCAGGGAAAATACTGCGGCGTTTGCCAGGCGCGAAAGTTTGTCGGTAATACTGCGATGACTTTTAGGGCTGCCCATCATCCAGGCGCCACCGTGGATATACAAAATACGCCTCTTCGGGTCTACACCGGGGGCTAAAACCCACTCACCACGCAAGGTTCCTTCCTGTACTGACTGAAATTCGCTGTCGAATTCTTTGTCATCACTCATAGAGTCCATATAGTCACGAATTCGTGCAAGGCGGGTTTTACGCGAACCACTTTTGAGTACGTCGGTCATTTGCGAAAGCGAAGCGACAACTTCATGGTGTGCTTCACTTGGCTCACCCACGGGACGGGGCAATACATTAGTATCGAGGTAGGATAAGTTTTCCCCGCGCAGGTAGAAAAAACTAAACGCCAGAAAAACCAGCAATATCAATGCAAACCACGCCATAGGGGTACCTCCAAACAGAATTGCCGTGTATTAAACCAGAATAAGCGTCCGGTGGAAAACCCCACTCTGATTTGTTCGCAGACAGATAGCTGCCGCTAAAAACCTGTAAAACAACTTGAGTGCGGCTATACTAGGTCGTTTGGCTAATGGCTAATATAGAGACTAGTGAAGAAGCTCCCCACCAAAGCGGACATCCGCGCAGACATGGAACAAGAGATGGCACGCTATCTCAATCGGGGCGGCCATGTTGAAAAAGTCCCCAGAGGAGTCAGCGGTCGCGACGAAGCGCTGCCAAACGTGCTTCCTTCTCGCAGTCTTTTCATCGAACCCAGCGTTGAACGCACACCGGTACCAGAGGTTATTGCCGCCATCGAATCCAGAAGAGGAAACAAAACCAAACCGCCTGCAAAGGGCAAACGACGTACTCAACGCCATCGAAAAACAGTGTACGACGACTTTGGTGAACCCCTACGGCATGTATGGGTAGAGGAATAACGCGATCGCCGCTCCTGCGCATCCGTGCGCCCGCGGCATACCGTACGTCCTGTACATAAAAAAAGGGGCCTAAGCCCCTTGATTATATTAAGTAAGAATTACGCCAAACGACGACGAATTCCACTCAATATGCCACCCAGTGCTACAAATGCACCACCGAGAAGGCCAATCATGAACAGTGGGCTCGCGGTAGTGGGCATTTCAACCATCTCTTCCTCGATAACCACCATGTCTGCAGCGTCAGGGCCGTCTGCGTCTTCAACTGCCAGAGCAAAACGATCTTGAGGCATGTAGACATTCAGCTCTTGTCCACGCATCAGGTCGCTGGCGCGATACTCGCGACCACCAATTTCTGCACGGAAGCTGTTGTCCAGAACGATACTACGGCTGTCACCTTTACTGCCGTCAGTGTGCATGGGACGGAAGGTCATGCGGTTACCGCGTACACGGATAACCTCAATCGAAACCTTGGCGTACAACTCGCCATTTTTCTCATACACGCCTTTACAGCTTTGCGCGATATCAGGGTTAGATGCCAATACTTCTGCAGACCAATTCAGGTCGGCACAAGTTGGTGCAGCATCCTGAGCCATTGCTTGACCCATGCCCAGCGATAACGCAAAACCTATTCCTACTACTAGCTTCTTTTTCATGTCAACTCCT
Source organism: Halieaceae bacterium (assembly GCA_016744355.1). Taxonomy (GTDB): domain Bacteria; phylum Pseudomonadota; class Gammaproteobacteria; order Pseudomonadales; family Halieaceae; genus JBALVT01. Next base: position 8,467 of record JADGEN010000002.1, on the reverse strand, counting down.
CCTTTTAGTGTTGATTGACACTGGTTATGTCGAGCGACGCAGTCACGATAAATCGCTGGGGCGCATGTCCGACAAAATAAAATGGGTAGCAAGTTACTAATGTTACAGACTGCTCTTGAGTATCCTGAAGCAAACTAAGGTCATCAATTTCCACGATTTCTGTGGCATTGATTACAAATTGTTTGGGGCCTTCAAGGGTTTGCAGAAAAATCTTATCTCCTGCCCGTACGTCTTTAAGCGACCTGAAATAACCGTCGCGATGCCCTGCGATACCTATGTTTCCGGGCTCGTGAGGGTAAGACATACCGTCGATAACACCTGACCCGCGGTCCATAAGTAATTCTGAATCTGATGGGTAGACGGGAACTTCCAGCCCTACAGAAGGAATTTTTAGTACGCCAAGAACGGGAGGTAATTCTGCATTGAGGCTGGACTCATAGTCGGATACTCGTCCGGGTGCCCATAGCGTTGTATCGGGTGCGCCAAATTCGGAGATTTTAGCAATGTCTGCAGGGGTTGGATCAGTTGGAAATTGGGCGACGCCTTCGCGGCGTTGAATCTCACCCTGTGCAAGCTGCACCACAAAAAAACCGACAAAAAGCACACCAGCAAGATAGCTGAGTACTTCTCCTATCCGAACAAGCAACAAATTTGGTTCGCCTGTCATTAAGTTGTAACTATCCCCTTTTTGTTAACCTTAAACTGCAGGCCAACATAGTAAACACTGAATGTATTTCTATTTATTTTCCAATGATGCGTACATTCTAGTTGTTTTTCAATGAGTTGTACATTCCAGTTGTTTCTCTGCAAGATACCAGTTTAACTTTATCAAACCTAAAGCCACAGGAACACCGAATGCAAAGCGACATAAAACCTTTTTCTGTAGATATCCCCCAGTCAGAACTCGACGACCTGCACTGTCGACTGAAGAACACGCGATGGCCCGATGCAGAAACAACCGGAGATTGGCAGCAAGGCATTCCTTTGGCTTACACCCGGGAATTAGCGCGCTACTGGGAGAACGACTACAACTGGAAGCGCTTCGAAACAAAGCTCAATCAATGGCCACAGTTTAAAACTGAAATAGAAGGCGTGGACATCCACTTCATCCATTGTAAGAGCCCCCATGAAAATGCTATGCCGATGATTATTTCACATGGCTGGCCAGGCTCCATTGTTGAGTTTCACAAGGTTATTGACGCCCTCACCGACCCTACCGCTCACGGTGGAGCGGCGGAAGATGCTTTTCATGTAGTGGCACCCTCCCTCCCGGGCTTTGGATTTTCCGGCAAACCCACAAACCCTGGAACCTCTGTCGAAAAAATCGGAGAAATGTGGGGATTGTTAATGGCCCGTCTGGGCTACGACCGCTACGTCGCGCAGGGTGGCGACTGGGGCAGCATGATTACCCAGAGTATGGGGCAAACCCAAACGGAGCATTGTGCTGGCATTCATATTAATATGCCCATTGTAGCACCCGATCCCGACACCATGGATTCATTAACACCGCAGGAGACCGACGCTCTTCAAGCAATGGGTTATTACAATGACTCGGAGTCCGGGTACTCGAAACAGCAATCCACCAGACCGCAGACCCTGGCCTACGGGCTAGCTGACTCGCCAGTCGGACAAATGGCATGGATAGCCGAAAAATTCTACGCATGGATGGACTGTGAAGTAGATGGTGTCAAACATCCCGAAAATATTCTGGGTAAGGATGAGATTTTAGACAATGTGATGCTGTATTGGCTAAACAATACAGCGGGTAGTTCCGCGCGTATATACTGGGAAAGTTTTAACAAACCCAATTTTGATCCCATAGATATGCCCGTCGCTTGCTCCATTTTTCCGAAAGAAATTTTTCGCTGCAGTGAACGCTGGGCAAAAAAACGTTTTTCGAATCTCATTTACTGGAATGAACTGGACAAAGGCGGACACTTCGCTGCACTGGAACAGCCAGAGGTTTTCATCAGGGAACTTCGAGCCTGGTTAAGCGTATTAAGGAACTCTGAATGAGTGAAACACCTAAAGCAAGTGCGCCGATTTTCAACCCCTTTGAGTCGCAGGAGATAACCCCACCCTACTCCGACCACTGGCATGCAAAACGCCGCGTGGCAGATGCTATTCGCAAACTCACCGATGTACTTATCACCAGCACGCCACCGGTAGACGAATTACACGATATTGCACAAAGGCTTGAGCAGCAGGCTGAAGAGTTTGCCTCCTGTAAACGTTTATACGGAATGCTTGAGTTTATAGGCGATGGCAATCATGGTAGCCAGGGAGAGCTCAGCCATGAAATAAACGCCGTGGGCGGCTGGAGCAACCCTTTGTCACCCGGCCTCAATATGTGGCTGGAAGACACCAAGGCTTACGGAACTGTTCGCTGCGGTTATGCTTACGAAGGCCCTCCGGGCTTTATCCACGGCGGTTTTGTTGCAGCAATAATGGATCAGTTTCTGGGCATGGCCCAAATTGCTGGTAAAAAACCCGGGATGACTGGCACGCTCAGCATGCGCTATCTACGGCCCACCCCACTGAACACCGATCTTGATCTGGAGGCAGAGGTATTTATTCTTGAGGGGAGAAAAACACTGGTAAAAGGAGAGATGCGTGCAGGTGGCACGGTAACCGCCACCTGCGAAGGCCTATTTATAAGGCCAGCAAAAGGCTTGCCCTCCGCCTCAATGCGAAGCGAAACACAGAGCTAACTAATCTGAATTCTCGTGATTGGTCATCAGTCGACTGTTGAACGGCGTAGGAGAACGTCTCTCAAAATTTGAATCTTCATCCTGAAGAATATCTAGATCGACATTAGCCGGATTACGTAAACTCGCAGGAGGTGGCTCCCCGAACGTCGTAACCTCGGCAGCGGTCCGTTTGCTATAGGACTCCCCAATACTTGGGGGATATTGGCTACTGCCGATAAATTCCAGATTTTGCAGGCTATCGGTGCTGTGTTCTCGAACATTATCAGGGCTGGAGCTTGGTTCCAGCATGCGCGCCTGCTCAACCAGTGTCCCCGCACGCTGGGAATTTGTATCCATATCGTATTTGGAACTTGCACCAGAGGCCACTGCAGACAGCTGCTGTACGACTTGCTCCTGCTGCTGTATTTCTTCCTGCTGTGGTTCCGGGTCGTGCTCCTGTTCGTATTCAAAGTCGTGCTTGGGCGCTTGTCCCAGTGCGCGTTGCTTGAGCAACTCGTTGGCACAATCTGACCAGCGCCCGAAGTGCGCAGACTCCACCGGGTCGGGCATACGATGTTTTCGAAACGCATTCTGCGATGCCATGAAACGTTGCTTCACCGCTCTGTAGTGGAAAATATAATCTTCACTGCGCAATGGCAGCACATCAGAATCATCTCGTAAAACCAAAACCTGGGGTGGCAACTGGCCCTGTAAGCTATGCAGCAAATCGGCAAGAAAGCACAGGCGAAAAGCGCTGTTCTGAACTGTCGACACTTCGGTTTCACATGGTATATAAAGATAATTACCCAGCTCGGAAAATCCGGGGGTACGCATTAGCAGTTCAGCAGAATCTGACAGAGGGCCAACAGCCAGTTGGCCATTAACAATATAATTGACACCGTGACGCATGGCGGCAAGCGTTGCAGTGCGGCGCATGGACTCATCGGTATCACTGTCGATTACTATCACATCCTTCCCTTCCAGCCGCAGAGATTGCGCCAGCGCATTCTCCACAACTTCACCAGCGTCGAACGAATGTGGTTGAACGTCAACGGGTATTCCGTGACTGGGGTTTTCCAGCGTCAAACGCTCCATCCAACAGGCAAAAGGCGACTCCCGGAAGAGCACCAGATCTTCTGCGCTATAAACGATGTGCTGATCTACGTTGTTGTGATACATGGGCTAGTCTTTGTTGAGTGCCAAAATTGCCTGCTCTGTTACATATGCAAGGATATTATCTGCGTCCTCTTTACTCAAGACCTCAGAGAAACCAACCATGCCTTTTTCCCAGTGCATGCCCCCTCGAACAATGGGGTCCCACTTCGCTCTGGTCTCCGGAGAAATAGCTCGCAAATCGGGAGGTGTTCCTCCGGCAATGGCCTCAGCGCCGTGGCAAACATAGCAAAAGGTGTGAAACAAGCGCAAGCCTTCGTCTATCTGCTCAGCGGAAGCAGTTTGCTCCCCCGGCGTAAATACCAGCTTGGCGGGACGATCCGGAACGGGAGAAAGCTTGGCCTCCCCGCCTATCTTGAACACCAGTAGTCGACTGTAATTAGGGCGAGGACCACTATTATCGTCCTCACCGGCAGTCAGGGCAAAGGTGCCCCCCCAGCCAGCCGCTACCGCAATATACTGCTCTCCCTTTAAACGAAAAGTCATAGGTGGGGCGACGATGCCGGTCTGGGCGTCAAACTGCCACAGCTGTTCGCCTTTATCCGCAGAATATGCCACCAGCTGCCCTTCTGCGTTGCCCTGAATCAACAGGTTACCTGCGGTAGAGAGCATGCCACCATTCCATGGCCCTTCATGGGTAACGCGCCAGCGCTCTTTTTGCGCAACCGGATCCCAGGCGGTGATAAAGCCCTTGACCATGTCTTTAACCGCTTCGCGCGCAACAGGCTCGGTTGGCAATAAGGCGGGAATCGAATCGGTGCCAGTATTCCAGAAACCGGGTTTATAGGTGAAGTTCTCATCTTGTGCATAGACGTGGGGAATGTCCTGAGCCGGGATATAAACCAAACCAGCTGCGGGGCTATAACTCATAGGGTGCCAATTATGCGCGCCGTAAGGCGCCGGAAAGGCCGGAATGGCCTCATCTTCGTAGCGAGCACCTTTGGCCTCTACCGGACGGCCCGTATCTGGATCAATGTGAGTGGCCCAGGTTACCGTCGCGTAGGGTTGGGCTGAAATAAACTTTCCTGTCTTGCGATCGATCACGTAGAAGAAGCCGTTCTTGGGCGCCTGCATAATGACCTGGCGCTCTGCCCCGTCAATTTCCATATCCGCCAAAATCATATGTTGCGTGGCGGTGTAATCCCAGCTGTCTCCCGGGGTTGTCTGGTAGTGCCATACATAACTTCCGTCATCGGGGTTAAGTGCAACAATACTGGATACATAGAGGTTGTCGCCGCCGTCCGGGCTGCGTATTTCGCGGTTCCAGGGGGCGCCATTACCCACACCTATGTAGAACAGGTTGAGTTTTTCGTCATAGGCCATAGAGTCCCAGACTGTGCCGCCACCGCCAATTTCCCACCATGGCCCACCGCCCCAGGTTTTAGCTGCTACTTCCATTGCAGCGTGTTCGAAGGGCTCATCGGGGTTGCCGGGAACCGTATAGAACCGCCAAGCCATTTCACCCGAATCGATATTGTAGGCACTGACATAACCGCGCACGCCATACTCAGCCCCGCCATTACCGATAATAACCTTGTCTTTAGCAATACGGGGGGCACCGGTTATGGTGTAGGGCCGCGTTTTATCTGTAGTCTGTACGTCCCAGCGCACTTTGCCAGTGGCCGCGTCAAGGGAAACCAGGCGTCCATCCAGAGTCCCTACAAACAGCTTGCCATCCTGTAAGGCAACGCCACGATTGACCACGTCACAGCAAGCATGTACTGCCCACTGACGCGGCACCTTGGGATCGTACATCCACAGTAATTTACCCGTGAGCGCATCATTGGCATACACCATACTCCAGGAACTGGTTGAGTAGATAACGCCATCACTCACCAGAGGTGTGGTCTCCATACCCCTGTCGGTGGGATAGTCGAAAGCCCAGGCAAGAGATAGCTGCGACACATTACCATCATTAATATCTGACAGGTACTATAGCGCGCCTCACCATTATCAAGGCCGTACTTGGTCCAGTCCACATCTGGCGCAGTGGCCTCGCTGGCAGGCTTCGCATCTGAGACTGGCGCGCTGACCACTGCAGGCGGTTCCTCGTTTGAACAGGAGACAATAAACAATGTGCCAAGCATCAGCAGGGCCAGTTGTGTCATCTTCATTTTTGTGTTCCTCTTCTTAATTATTATTAGCGCGTTTTGTAGATGGTAGCACCGCCTACCATCGTGGTTTTAACTTTTAATTCACGCATCGCCATGGGGTCCTGCAGCGGACTGCCAGACAGAATTATCATATCCGCATATTTACCGGGTTCCAGCGAGCCACGATTGTCTTCCTCAAACACCTGCCAGGCCGCCTCAATGGTAACCGAGCGCAGAGCCTGCATTACACTAACACGCTGATGGGAGCCCAATGTATCTCCTCCAAACGTGTTGCGAAATACGGCACTCCATACCGACTGTAAAGGCAGCATGGGGGTCACAGGCGTATCCAAATGCGTGCTGTAGCGTAAGCCAATGTCTTGCGCCCAGCGGGCGGGACTCATGTTTGCTGCCCGCTCTGGTCCCATAAATATATCCCGGTGCCGATCGCCCCAATACCAGGTATGTGCGGAGAAAAAGCTAGGCGTAACACCCAGTTCTTTCATTCGCGCTATCTGGTCTTCTCTAGCCATTTGTGAGTGGATCAGGATTAAACGTGGGTCTTCCACGGGGTGTAATTTTTGCGCGGCCTCAAAAGCATCGAGTATGTCTTCTATAGACGCATCGCCATTGCCATGAATCGCCATTTGATAGCCCGCCTGGTGCAGCGCCTTAACCTGTTCAAACAGCAACTCCCTGGATATAGAGGGATAACCCTGGTAGCTGGCATCTCCGTGGTACGGTGTGTAATAAGGCTTGCTGAGATAGCCGGTATAGCCCTGAATACTACCGTCAGCAATGAGCTTTACAGGGCCGATAGTGAGCCGGTCGCTGGAATAATCTTCGCCTTGAAAATCGCCAGCCAGCAGGGCTTTACCTAGCTCTAGCTCTGCCGGAAATAGCACGACCCGTATGGGAATAACCCCCAACTTGATGAACAGCGATACTCCCTTCATCAGGCTTGCGTCGACAGCACCTGACTGCGCCGTGGTTACACCTCTGGACGCATATTCTACAGAGGCCATCTTAATCATGCGTACGGAATCCATAAGGCCGGGTTCATACGCATGCTTTACCACGTCCCACTGAGCATTTTCCTGCAGTAATCCGTTGGGTTCCTGTGAATTTGGGCGTCTCCCTATCACGCCACCTTCAGGGTCTGCTGTACTCGCGTCAATTCCCACTGCGGCCAGCGCAACACTGTTGGCAACCACCATATGCCCAGAAATATGTACGGCTACCACAGGGTGCTCAGATGACACCTGGTCAAGTTCTGCCCTGGTAGGATGCCGGTTCTCGGCCAGCAGCGAATCATCGTATCCCACGCCAACAACCCAGTCTCCAGCGGAGGTTTTCGCAGCTTGATCCCGGAGGGCCGCCATCACCTCGTCCATGGTATTTAACTTGCCAATAGGCGGGCTGTTGAGGTCCGCGTTAATCTGGGAAAGTGCCGATCCGGGGAAGTGCCCATGAGCATCGACGAAGCCGGGCATGAGCGTTCGTCCACGCAGGTCGGTCACCACGGTTTTGTCGGTAACCAGCTTCATAATGTCCGCATCACTACCAACAGCCTCTATTCGGTCACCCTTCACCGAGACTGCCTGTGCAATTTGGTCATTACTATCCATGGTGAGAACTTCGCCGTGGATAAATACCTGATGGGCTGGAGGCGCAGGCACACGCGTCGCCATTTTGAATAGTATGGTTATCGCTACTGCCCCCACGGCAAGCACCAACAGGGTGGTCTTCCACTTCATATCACTGTATTCCTCAAATCATTCACCAGGACAGTCAGGCAGCCACCGGCCCTATCAATAGTTCTGCCAGCTGCTCTCTATGCCACTGGGCATCACCCCACAGCAACTGACTGTGCTTTTGACGTTTGAAATACAGGTGCACGTAGCATTCCCAGGTGAAGCCAATGCCGCCGTGGTATTGCACTGCACGGCTGGCAGAAAATGCCGCCGTTTCACTAGCCGACGCTTTGGCCATATGCGCAAATTTAATCGCGTTTTCAGGTTCGCAATCAATAGCACAAGCGGCGTTGTAGACCAGTGACTTGGTCTCGTCTATCTGTACCATCACATTAACCAGCGGATGCTTTACCGCCTGGAAAAACCCCAGCGGGTGCTCAAACTGTTTACGGGTAGAGACATAATCTACCGTCGTTTGTAGAAGCCACTCACCGGCGCCCACCATATCGGCGGCTGCAACGGTCCAGATAGCCGGAAAAGCTTTGTCCAACGCTGCCACGCCATCGACACATACCTCAACTGCATCCACATCGTTAAAACTGATGTGGCCCTGATCCCGGGTGAGATCAATGATGCCATCAGGCGAGAGGGACACGCCGGCTGCATTAATATCAACCCAATACAGCGCAACGCCCGCTCCGCCTCGCGCGCTGACCAGTAATTTATCGACCTTACGGCAATCCTGCACAAACCAGGCCGTACCATTGAGTTTGCCGCCGGACCAGCTTACATCTGTATCCTGCGAGCTCCAGCTACC
>JADGEN010000029.1 GCA_016744355.1 Halieaceae bacterium | reverse complement strand
GGCCCGGATGCCAGTAGTGATACCGTGCCGGCGGAGGCGGAGCTGAAACTGATTCGCGGCCAGGTCGGGCAGAGTCATCTTACCGTCGATAAACCCGCTCATAAGATACTCAAGTCAGATCCGCTGTTATTGGACTTTTCCTCCATCGCAAAGGGCTACGGTGTCGATCGCGTGGCGGACTGGTTAGGGAGTTCGGGTGTCAAAGATTACCTGGTTGAAGTAGGTGGAGAAATGCGTCTGTTGGGAAAGAGTCCCAGCGGTAATGCATGGAGAATTGCGATTGAGCAGCCCGATAGCACTGTGGGGTCTGTCGCAACAGCTATAAGCTTGAGCAACGCAGCGGTGGCAACTTCAGGCGACTATAGAAATTATTTTGAAGTGAGCGGAAAACGCTACTCGCACACGATCGATCCGCGAACAGGCTATCCCATAACGCATGATCTGGTTTCTGTAACGGTGGTGCATGCAAGCGCCATGGTAGCGGATGGCTGGGCGACGGCTTTTATGGTCATGGGAGCACAGCAGGCAATGGAAGTGGCGCTGGAGCAGCATTTGGCGGTATATTTGATCCAGCGTACAGCGAATGATCACTACAGTAGCTACAGCCCGGAATTTGCGCAATATCTGGAAGAAACACCCTAATTTGTTGGAGATACAATGATGACGCTTTTTTTGATTAGTTTTGTGTTCATAGGCCTGGTAATGGCAGCTATGGCGGTGGGTGTCATTGCGGGACGCGGACCCATAAAAGGTTCTTGTGGCGGCATGGGCGCACTGGGAATAGACACCGCATGCGATGTTTGCGGCGGTAACCCCCAGCTATGTGAAGAAGAGACCCGCAGTACTGAGCCGGATGTCGAGTCAAGTCAGTACTACAAGGCGGGAAAATAGCGCAGGCAAGCGCGTGACTTCTCGCCAACCCAGTTCAAACTATGCTCTGTTCATAGGCTTACGTTACAGTTTTAGTCGCAAGCGCAATCGTTTCACTGCTGTTATCGCACTGGTATCCATGTTGGGAATGACATTGGGGGTTACTAGTCTGATCACAGTTCTCTCTGTTATGAATGGTTTTGCCGGTGAATTACGTGGGCGAATTCTATCATTGGTGCCCCATGGCTATGTGGAGAGCACCGGCGGAGGAATTGAGGATTGGAAAAATATACTGATCACTGTCCAAAGCGATGACAACATTCTTGCCGCTTCTCCTTATATTTCAGATAAAGCAATACTGACTGGTAGAAACGGCCTGCGAGGAGCGGTGCTAACAGCAATCGATCCCGCCTATGAAATTGCGGTTTCAGATATTGGCAATGCGTTAACCCAGGGTTCTCTCGATACGCTGGATCAGGGAAAATTCAACGTTGTTATGGGGGCGGGCCTTGCCAGAGCACTGGGTGTACAGCTGGGCGATACCATTGAAGTGACCGTTCCACGCCTCACAGTGACGCCCCTGGGGATCTTTCCTCGTAGCAAACGACTCACACTCTCGGGTGTATTTTCTGTTGGAGCGCAGCTGGATTCCTATCAAGCATATATATCACTGGCAGCGGGACAAAAGTTACTGGGGCACAAAAATCAAGTGGATGGTGTGAGGGTTAAAACAACAGATCTGTTTGAGGCTCCACGGACTCTGTCTTCCTTGAGTAATGAACTTCCCGAGGGCTATAAAGTCACAAACTGGAGTCAGACACAGGGGTCTCTTTTTCGCGCGGTGAAGATGGAGAAATTGATGGTCAGCTTATTACTGCTTAGCGTCGTTGCAGTGGCAGCTTTCAATATAGTTTCTACCCTGGTCATGTCCGTTGCCGAAAAGCGCAGCGACATTGCAGTGCTGCGAACCATGGGGGCTCAGGCAAAAGACATAATGGCACTTTTTATTGCCCACGGGCTTGGCTTAGCAGTGGTAGGCGTAGGGCTGGGGGCGTTCATTGGCGTCTTATTGGCCAGCTATATTTCGGAGATTACTGTTTTTGTGGAAAATCTTTTTGGCGTAAAAATGTTTGATCCATCGGTTTATTTTATTAGTGAATTACCTTCCAGATTGATGTGGCAGGATGTTGTTGTTGTAATCGCGACTTCCTTGATACTCAGTTTTATCGCCACACTCTATCCAGCTTGGCGGGCCTCGCAAGTGGCGCCTGCAGAGGTGCTACGATATGAATAACCCTGTTTTACAGTGTAACAATCTGGGTAAGGTATACCGCGATGGTGACCGTTCGGTTACTGTACTGGATGGGCTTAACCTGAATCTGCAAGCTGGCGAGAAAATAGCTATTGTTGGTACTTCCGGCTCGGGGAAATCTACATTGCTGAATTTATTGGGTGGCTTGGATACCCCCAGCAGTGGCGACGTTTTGATGTGCGGTGAAAATTTGTCACTGCTTGGGGAGCGGCAGAGATGCCAACTGCGAAACAAGCGCTTGGGCTTTGTCTATCAGTTTCACCATCTATTACCGGAGTTTGATGCGGCCGAAAATGTCGCGATGCCCTTGCTCATTGGTGGCTATAAGCGTTCAGAAGCGCTGAAAATGTCAGCGGAGATGTTGGATCGAGTGGGCTTGTCCAGCCGGCTCTGCCACCGGCCAGGGCAGCTCTCAGGCGGCGAACGTCAGCGAGTGGCTATTGCCCGTGCACTGGTCACCAGACCGGGTTGTGTTCTGATGGACGAACCAACGGGTAATCTCGACCCGCAGTCAGCGGCTCAGGTGCTGTCGCTTATTGACGAGCTTCGCCGCGATCAGGCTTCGTTCATAGTTGTGACTCACGACCCTGCTATCGCTCGACATATGGATAGAATTCTTGAACTGCGTGAGGGCACTCTGCACGGGCTGCCAATTTGAGCCCTGCAGAAATTTTAAGGCTCGCGGTGCGTTATACCTTCGCCTCCGGACGGGGCTATATATCCACCTTCCTGTCCTCATTGTCTATGGCGGGGCTTGTACTTGCCATTGCTCTACTCGTTATCGTCTTGTCGGTCATGAATGGTTTTGACAAAGAGATGCGGGAAAGAATTCTGGGCCTTGTTCCACACATAACTGTTTATTCCTACGGAGCCATGCACGACTGGCAAGAATTGAGCAATACAGCAAAGCAGCATCCTCAGGTTGTATCGGTTACACCCTTTTCTCAGTTTGATGCAATGATCATGCGCTCAGGCGATATAGAAACTGTCAGGGCAATTGGCATTGATATCAGCCGAGAGGCCGCTGATAGCCAGCTTCTTGCAAACCTGAGCCCTCTTGATGTAGAGGGGTTTAGCCTGGATTCCCACGGAGTAATTTTGGGGCAGGGGCTTGCAGGTAAATTGAGTTTGGCCTTGGGCGATCAACTTACGATGATCGTCCCCTCTGTAGTTAGTGGCGGCGCGCCCCAGGCTGCACAGTTTGAAACTGTAACAGTACGCGCGATACTAAAAACGGGTACTGAAATGGATCAGTCAGCGGCTCTGGTGCACCTTGAGTTCGCGTCCCATTTAGCGGGCCTAGACGGTGGAGTCACCGGACTTCGAGTGGCTACCCTCGATATATTCGCCGTGTCGCGCATTGGTTGGGAACTGATGAACAATTTGCCGGCCGGTCATTATGTGACCAACTGGATGATGACTCATGGCAATTTATACGCGGCAATCCAACTGTCGCGTAATCTTGTGACCATACTCCTGTTTTCTATTATTGGTGTTGCTGCGTTCAATGTTGTTTCTTCACTTGTTCTTGTTGTGTTTGACAAGCGCGGGGACATCGCAATTTTGCGCACACTGGGTGCGAGTCCGTTGAACATCGCCGCAATTTTTATTATTCAGGGAGCTATGATTGGCCTGGTTGGCGTTGTGCTTGGAAGCATGGCGGGATTGGCGGGCAGTTTACTTGTAGGCGACCTGGTTGCGGGTCTGGAGCGTATGCTCAATTTTAGTTTTCTTAATACTGATGTCTATCCGGTGTCATTTTTACCCGTGGATATTTTGTGGCGAGACCTTATTCTTGTAGGAGGGGTTGCCTTTATCATGTGTGTGCTCGCTGCCATCTACCCTGCGTTGCGGGCGGCAAACCTGGAAGCTGCCAGGGTTCTACATCAAGATTAGCGCGCGCTAGCGTTATTTTGACGCCTGAGTTTACGTTTGTGCCAGTCGCGCATGACACGTACTCGCCACAACATGCTCAATATAAAGTATCCCACCGAGCCAAAAAATAAACCGCATGTAACGCAGCCGAGAAAAAAGGGCTTCCAAATATTGCCCATCTCATGTGTCAGCCAGGTAAAACTGAGCTCGAAGTCCAGTTCTTGCATCGGTACATCGATGATCATGGCCCCTACTTTATAACTCAGGAAATAAATAGCTGGCATGGTCGCGGGGTTGGTTATCCAGACTAACCCCACAGACAGCGGTAGATTGCAGCGAAATCGATAAGCAAGAAAAGCTGCCAGTATCATTTGCCCCGGAATAGGTATAAATGCAATGAATAGCCCGATGAAAAAAGCCATAGATGCGGAGTAGCGCGTGATGTGCCACAGGTTTGGCTCATAGATCCATTCACCCAATACGTGTAACGATTTAAATTGACGTAATCTTTCGGGGCTTGGGCTGAATTGTTTAAGCGTTCTTTTGGGCATATGTTGGTCGTAGGAGCTTCGGGCTAATTGGATGTGTATAGGGTCAATATTGTGTGTTTGACTGACTTACAAGCACAGTATGCCTCTTATTGGCTGGATAGACAAAATGAGATCATGGATGATCGGTGCAGTCACAGCTTATGTGCTGGTTGGTTTTATGCCGAGCCTACTTCCGTATTACCTGTCGCCACTGTTGCTTTTTTTCCTATTATCCCCGTTGTACCTGACGTCTCCAGCCGCGATGTTTTTTAGCGGTCTTTCGCTGGGCTTGTTGGGCGGGACCCTCCATGGATACTCGTTGCTTAGCCAGCGGGTGGAGGCGCAGTGTGAATCTATCCCAACTGTTGTTGAAGGAGAGGTGATTTCTCTCCCACGCAACAGCCTTACCCGCACAGGGGTAAACGCGCAGCGCTTCGAGTTCAGACCAGATCGCATAGAACCAGAGTCATGTGACGGACCGCGTCGATTGCTATTGACGTATTACGGTGAGGAAATAATTCGCCCTGGTCAGCTTTGGCGTATGGGCGTAAAGCTGAAGAAACCCTGGGGGCTCTCTAACCCGGGTTCATTCAATATGCAGGCCTGGTATGCACTAAGTGATATCGATGCAACAGGGAATGTGAGCAAAAATAAGGCGCAACTGCTGCCGGACAGCCAGTCGGGGTGGCGCAACTATAATTTGCTGCGGCAACGCATAAGCCATGAGATCGCTCAGCTGGACATTGATGACGGGGTAAAGGGGATATTGCGCGCTCTCACTGTGGCCGATAAGAGCGGTATGGATAGCCATATGTGGACTGTGTTTCAGCGTTTCGGTATCAACCACCTGCTTGTCATTTCAGGACTTCATATCGGCTTTCTCGCTGGTCTGGGTTTTCTACTTGGAGGGCAATTGGCCAGGTTGTCTTTCTTGTTGGGCTTTGTTCGTCTGGCAGGAGTCATTCCGGGTATATCAGCGATTAGTTTTGCTTTTGCCTATGCGGCACTAGCTGGATTCGGCCTTTCAACACTTCGGGCCATCACCATGCTTGCCTGCTTCATACTTGCCTCCCTTGTTTCCCGCTTTAGCTTTTCTGGCAACAATCTTTTGATTGCTGCGACACTTATCGTGGTTGCTATGCCGCTGTCTGTTATTGCCAGCGGCTTTTGGCTGTCTTTTTTGGCCGTGGCTTGCTTGTTATGGCTGGGTAGCTGGAATATTAGCCGTCGTCTTCCCCTAAAAATACTACACGCGCATGTCTATATGTCTCTGGCAATGATTCCAATCGGGGGATGGTTTTTTGGTGGAGTGAGTCAGGTTGCGCCGTTGGCAAACCTGGTTCTGGTGCCGCTGGTGGGGATGTTCACTGTGCCGACTGCGCTGTTTGGGGTGGCGATGTTGTTGTGTGGTTTTTCGATGTCGCCACAGGTATTGATACTGGCAGCCTGGCCACTGGTGCAAATTTTGCCCTATGCAATTGAACTGGCCGAAACCCAGACCGAACTGTTGTACAGCTTTTTAGCTCCGTCTACTGCAGAAATGCTTCTAGCTCTGTTTGCCTTGGCGCTAATACCTGTTCCAATGCCTCGCACTATTCGAGTGTTGATTCCTCTTTTGGCTTTGCCCATTTTCTTACCGGTGCAGGACACCGTATCGAGCCCTGAAAATACAGCAAAGCTGACCTTTCTAGACGTTGGGCAAGGCGCAGCCGTGGTACTGCAAAGTGCTGGGCAAGCATTGTTATACGACACAGGCGGTGGTGATCCAGAGGGTTATAATATGGCCAGTGCGGTCATTCTGCCTTATTTACGTGCAGAAGGCGTTCAGGTGCTGGATACGCTGGTTATAAGTCATGGCGATAATGACCACAGCTCAGGTGTCGAAACGATACTCCAGTCGATGCAAGTTGGGGCGCTACTCAAAGGCGGAAATTTCCCGGAGCAAAGAAGGGCACGAACCTGTAGGGCAGGGGAGGCATGGCGCTGGCCGTCGGGTGTGAGTTTTCAGGTGTTGTCTCCCCATACTGGCGGGGGACAGTCGAGCAATAATAGCTCCTGTATTCTTCAGGTCCACATCGGAGACATCAGTCTACTGCTACCTGGGGATGTTGAGGCCATAGGGGAAAAGGACCTTGTAGCCTATTGGCGCGGTACCATGCATAGTGAATTGCAGCTGGCCGCCCACCACGGAAGTGCCACGTCTTCGTCTTACCCCTGGATCAAGAGCGTACAACCGCAACAGATTGTTTTTACATCCGGCTACCTTAATCAATTTGGGCATCCGCATAGTTCAGTGCGTGCGCGCTTCGAACAATGGGGCACTTCCATTTCTTCAACCGCGCTCGAAGGTGCAGTGAAAATAATAATCGATCCGAATCAACCTATGTTGATTCAACCCCACAGAGCGTTGCGACCTCGTTACTGGATGTGAATCTATCCACTTTGTCGATAGCGAAGGTGTGGGTATAATGGGGCGAATTAGCGCTCAAAACAGGAAGATATTGTGCTTGAATTAATAACAGCAGGCGGTTGGTTGATGGTTCCACTCCTGCTTAGCTCAGTAGTGGTGTTGGCAATTTGTTCCGAACGATTGTTTACCCTGAACGAGAGGAAAATCTCTCCTCCACATCTATTGGCATCAGTATGGAAGCAACTCAAGGCGAGCGAGTTAGACACGGCAAAGCTGCGTACGCTAAAGCAGTCTTCGCCGCTTGGGCGGATTCTTGCCGCTGGTTTGGGCAATGCCAGTCAGGGCCGCGATGTCATGAAAGAGAGTATTCAGGAGGCGGCCAGTCATGTGGTTCACGATTTGGAGCGTTATCTCAATACGCTGGGTACAATAGCTGCGGTTGCGCCGCTGCTGGGTCTGTTGGGCACGGTAATGGGTATGATTAAAGTTTTTGCCGAAATTATGGCTCAGGGTACAGGCAATGCCAGTGTGCTCGCTGGAGGCATCTCTGAGGCCCTTATCACCACGGCAGTCGGCCTGAGTGTAGCTATTCCCGCACTTGTGATGCACCGCTATTTTGTTGGTCGTATTGATGCCATTGTGGTCGGTCTGGAGCAGGAGACCATCAAGCTCGTGGACGCCATGCACGGAGAAAATCTAGATGATGTAAGGCACGCTCAGTCGGCTGACAGCTCATCTGCATCGATGTCTGGTCTGGTCTCTTGAACTTCCGCGCACACCGCCGGGAAGAAATTAACGTCAACCTCACCCCGTTGATTGATGTGGTGTTTCTATTACTGATATTTTTTATGGTGTCTACTACATTCACCAAAGCATCGCAGCTCAGTATCGATCTACCCGAGGCCACGGGTGAACCCAGTGAAACACCCCAGGAGCAAATAGAAATTCTGGTGGATGAGTCCGGCAACTACCGGATAAACGGTAAACCTCTGGTCGACACCCATGTTAGGACATTACAGGCAGCCATCTATAAAATCTCTTCTGGTGATACCAGTATGGCAATGGTGATTTCTGCCGACGCGCAAGCCAGCCATCAATCAGTTGTTCGAGCAATGGACGCAGCGGGACAGATGGGCTTTGTGCACCTGAGCATCGCCACCAGGCAATCGGCGGCTGCTCAAGAATAATTTATTAAAGGCGGAGCATCGTTTGTCTGTCTTTACCCCTCAGCGAAGTAAATAATCCAGGCACTGTACATGTCATACACCATTGTTATTCCCTCTCGTTACGGCTCCTCGCGTTTGCCCGGAAAGCCGTTAATGGATATAGCGGGCAAGCCCATGGTTCAACATGTCTGGGATAGAGCCCGATTAAGCGATGCCGGGCGGATCATTATTGCTACCGATGACGAAAAAATATTTAGTGTAGCTTCCGACTTTGGTGCTGAAGTATGCATGACTGCAACCACCCACGACTCGGGTACTGATCGATTGCGGGAGGTTGCAGAGCAGCTTGAACTCGATGATGAACACATTATTGTGAATGTGCAGGGTGACGAACCACTAATACCTACAGCGGTGATTAACCAAGTGGCTGCGAACCTCGCTACGGCACCAGGTGCGAGCATGGCCACATTGTGTGAACCCATTAGTACAGCGGGTGAATTGATGGACCCCAATGCAGTAAAGGTGGTAACGGATGCCGAGGGTATGGCACTTTACTTTAGCCGTGCCCCAATACCCTTCCCGCGGGATCTTTCATTGGTAGCAGGCGCTAAACTTCCCACTTCTCATAGCTGGTTTCGCCACATTGGCATCTATGCCTATAGGGTGAAATTTCTGCATCAATATGTAAGTTGGAAACCTGCCCCCCTGGAACAGCTTGAGAAGTTAGAACAGCTGCGCGCCATGTACTACGGAACTCGTATTCACGTGCAACAAGCATTGGAGGCGGTGCCCGGTGGCGTAGATACGCAACTCGACCTGGAAGCGGTGCGGGCAACTATAGATCGAGAAGCCAGGCGATGACCATCCAGAGTGAAGGGTTTACGGAAATCCAGGTGACTTTAATATTTTTGACAACTACTTTTCTGGAGGAAAGTTTTCGTGCGCGTTCTGCAAAATGAGCCATTGCAGAAGCGTAATTCCTTGCGGCTGCAGTCCATTGCCAGGGCCTTCGTCAATGTAAATAGCGAGGAAGAGCTGCGCGATGCATTGCTTTGGGGTCGAAACAATCATGCGCGAGTCATTGCTCTGGGCCAGGGTAGTAATGTTGTATTGGCTGGTGATTTGAATGCGCTGGTGATACACCAGGCAACGCAGGGCAGGGAAGTGATTGAGGAGGACGATCGCACCATCGTTTTGCGTGTCTCAGCGGGTGAAAACTGGCACTCACTGGTTCAGTGGTCGCTGTCTCAGGGGTATTTCGGTCTTGAAAATCTCGCGCTAATTCCCGGTACTGTAGGCGCTGCCCCCATTCAAAATATCGGCGCCTATGGTGTGGAGCTGTCATCGTTTGTGCGCAGCGTACAGGCTTTAAGTGTGTCACAAAGCGAGCAGCTTAAGCTGTCTGCATCGCAGTGCTGTTTTGCCTATAGAGATAGTGTTTTTAAGAGAGATATGCAGGACCAATGTGTTATCACTTCGCTTGATTTAGTGTTGTCAAAACAACCGAATGTGCAGTGTGCTTATCCCACGCTCAAAAGTTATCTGCATCAACACAATGTATCCGAACCAACCCCTTTGGATATCTTTAACGCCGTTGTAGCTATACGTAGCAGCCGTCTTCCCGATCCTGCAACTTGCCCCAATGCCGGTAGCTTTTTCAAAAACCCCGTACTTGACGCTGCGCAGTTTCGCAGCGTGCTGAAACGTGCCCCGTCTATTCCACATTACCCTCAGGCTGACGGCAAGACTAAGGTTGCGGCGGGCTGGTTGATAGAGCAGTGCGGTTGGAAGGGCGCACGCGTGGAAAGTGTCGGCGTGCACAGTGAACACGCCCTGGTGTTGGTTAACTACGACTGCGATGATGGCAGGCGTCTACTGGCTTTGGCGGATGACATAAAACGCTCCGTCTTCGATTTTTCCGGTTTGGAATTGGAAATTGAACCACGGGTTTATGGGCTTGAGTAATTTCGATCATAAGGCATTCCTGAAAACCATAACCAGTCGGGCTGGTGTGTACCAGATGTATGATAAGGACGGCAAACTACTGTATGTCGGCAAGGCGAAGAATCTCAAAAATCGGGTGAGCAGCTACTTTAGAGCCAGTGGCCTGGCGGCGAAGACCATGGCCCTGGTCGCACGTATTGAGGAAATCCAGCTCACAGTAACGTCTACAGAAGTGGATGCCCTCCTGCTTGAACACAATCTGATAAAAGAGCACAAGCCGCCTTACAATATTCTTCTGAAAGATGATAAATCGTATCCCTATATCTATCTTTCCTCTGAGGACAAATATCCACGACTGAGCCTGCATCGGGGCGCAAGACGGCGTAAAGGGAAGTACTTTGGTCCTTACCCCAGTGCCGGTTCAGTGCGGGAGTCACTGCATTTTTTGCAAAAGGTGTTCAAAGTCAGGCAATGCGAAGACAGTTATTTCGCCAATCGTTCAAGACCTTGCCTGCAGTATCAAATTGACCGTTGCACTGCTCCCTGTGTTGAGCATGTTAGCGAAGGCGAGTACGCCGAGCAGGTCCATAGCACACGACTGTTCCTGCAAGGTAAGTCTCAGGAGCTAATGGTTAAACTGGCCGATGATATGGAGCAGGCCGCGCGCGAGCTCAACTACGAACAGGCCGCGTCATGCAGAGATCAACTGGGGCAACTTCAGCATGTGCAGGCCAATCAGGGTATAGAAGGCGTTAGCGGGGATCTGGATATTGTTGCCGCCGCTGTCACCGGCGGAGTTTGTTGTGTTCAAGTTCTGTTCGTACGTGGCGCACGGGTGCTGGGAAGTAAGTCCTATTTTCCGTCGCCAAAATTGGCTGAGTCACCAGCGGATATACTGACCGCATTTTTACCGCAGTATTATTTAACCGGCACCCGTGTTATCCCCGGTGAGATTATTGTCAATGAGGCGCCTGAGGGGGCCAGGTCACTAGAAGAGGCTTTTAGTGCCCGGGCCGGAAGAAATGTAAAGATTCGGCTACAGGTACGTGAAGCTCGTGCACAGTGGCTGCAACTTGCCCTGCAAAGCGCACAAACAAACCTGCAGTCACAACTCGATGGTAAGAAAACGGCTTTTGATCGACGTAAAGCACTGCAGGACGCCCTGGGACTAGCAGAGATCCCCCAGCGCATGGAGTGTTTTGACATAAGCCATAGTTCAGGAGAAGCCACTGTCGCCTCCTGTGTGGTGTTTGATCAAAATGGCCCAAGCAAGCCAGACTATCGAAAATTCAATATCGAGGGAATTACCGGGGGCGATGACTACGCCGCCATGCAGCAGGCACTGGAGCGACGATATAAACGCCTGAAAACGGGGGAGGGTATTGTTCCCGATATTCTGTTTATTGATGGCGGCAAGGGGCAAGTATCGCAGGCGATGTCTGTGCTCAGCGATCTACAAATTACCGGCGTTGAAGTTATTGGTGTGGCCAAAGGGGTTACACGTAAAGCCGGGTTCGAAACACTGGTACATGGTGAAAGTGGAGAAGAGCAACAATTACCGGGAGACTCAGCGGCGCTGCACTTGATTCAACATATTCGCGATGAGGCGCACCGTTTTGCGATAACCGGGCACAGAGCCAGGCGAGATAAAAAACGCCAAACGTCTTCACTCGAAAGCATACAGGGAGTTGGTGCAAAACGACGCCGAGAGCTGCTGCGCCATTTCGGAAGTGCCAAGGGCGTTGAAAACGCAAGCGTGACCGAGCTGAAGAAAATCGTAGGAATTAGTGCAACCCTTGCCCAAACTATTTATGATCACTTCCATCACTAAAGGAAATCACAATCAAAGCCGCGAATCCTCGCGCCACTATAGATGGCCAGAATGAATATACCCAACACCATAACCATTACCCGTATATTTATGATCCCTGTGTTGGTCGCCGTTTTCTATTTGCCGTTTAAAAATCACCTATTATTTGCTGCAGGGATTTTTGCCGTTGCAGCCGCCACAGATTGGGTGGATGGCTATCTCGCCCGCCGATTGGGGCAAATGACCAAGTTAGGTGCTTTTTTAGACCCCGTAGCCGATAAGCTGATGGTTGTTATAGCGCTGGTACTGCTTGTGGAGCGCTATGACACCATTATGTTTACGCTTGCTGCCTGTGTCATTATCGGTCGTGAAATCGTTGTATCGGCTTTGCGCGAGTGGATGGCCGAGTTGGGGCAACGCACCTCTGTGGCGGTTTCATACGTTGGAAAAGTGAAAACAGCCTTTCAGATGGTGGCTATCGTGGGTTTATTGGCGGTGGACCCGGCCAAGGACGAAAGTTGGCTGCTCCTGCTATGCTATGCTTTGCTATACACGGCTGCGGCATTGACGCTTTGGTCCATGTTTATCTACCTGAAGGCAGCATGGGAAGTGATAAAAGATCAATAAATCTTTTTAATTCAGCCAGTTGCAGTAAAATCCTATTCTTTGACTTGACTCCTGCTACACAGACCATAGAATATGCGCCTCTTTCAGCACGGAAGAGTGTGCGGGAATAGCTCAGTTGGTAGAGCGCAACCTTGCCAAGGTTGAGGGGGGGCGCCCAGTCTCGTGAGGTATCGCGACAGCAGTGGGGCTAGTAAGTACAGAGTGTGCGGGAATAGCTCAGTTGGTAGAGCGCAACCTTGCCAAGGTTGAGGTCGCGAGTTCGAATCTCGTTTCCCGCTCCAAGCGCACAATTAAGGCTCGATGGTAGAGTGGTTATGCAGCGGACTGCAACTCCGTTTACGCCGGTTCGATTCCGGCTCGAGCCTCCATTAAATTCCCAGTAAAAACGCGGCGTCCAGCCAGTAAAACCTGATATCCAGTTTAAGCAATACGCGCAGCTGGCGCGATCGGCCTATTGACTGTCGTCCCAGGCCATGTCTCACATTATTTCTGTGCAGTATCTTTTGTTAAAAGGAGATATTGCGATGATGATCGAAATTAATTCCCACTCTGTAGAACGTTTCCAGGCTGCGCTGGACAGGCGTCAGGAGCTGCTGCATATGCGTACCAATGACAAGCCCAGAGATTACGATGAGCAGCTCAATGAGGTTCACCGCATTATCGCGGAAGCGGTATCAGTCGCCGCAAGTCGCCAGGACTATGATGAGCAGTACTTAGCACTGAGCTGGGGTCTTAAGCGGTGAAACATTATAATTTGAGGGGTGCATCTGGCGCACTAGGTCAAGCCTGGTTGGCTTGAAGGATGACGGGCCACGTATGGCGCCACTCGATCTACCCTCATGCTATTATTAATGCCTTTCTCCAAGAACAGCAAGAAGTAGTGGTTACTATGTCGAGTTTAAGTCGTTTACTAGGTTTATTTTTTGCCGCTGCGATGGCGGCATTTTCGGCCTATATATTCTTGCAGTCTGGCGATTGGGTGGCAGCGGTATTTTTCCTTGGAAGTGTTGGCTACGCTGTATTTTTTGCGTCTACGCAGACAAAGAGGCCCTAGCTGCGTAACTGCATTATCTTAAGTCCTGCTTTTGGTCAAAAACTGTTGAAGTAGTGGGCTATCCTTAGATTGCCAGGCCCAAATCAGGATGGGTGCTAGTGGGGGGATCATCAGGGTGCTCAGTTGGTACATCATGGCGATAGCAGATCCTGCCGCGCTGCCGCTTTCCACAAAAGCTCCTCCCAAACCGAGCATCAAATTTTTTAGATTTATTGAAATCATGCCCAGAATCAACAGTGGGTAGAGGATCAAAAGCCCTTTCCCGAACTTGAGGTAATTATTGCCTCCTGTTCCCGCTCCGGCAGTTGTCTCTGTGGCAAAGTGAAGCGCAGCGTAAAAGGGCAATGAGTAACTCAAAATTCGAGTGTTGATGGGGAAAGCCAAGCGGTAACCCGCGAGCCGTGCCGAAACAATGTCACCATCGAGTTCTCCGAAGTGCGTTGTCAATAGAGCCTGAGGGCCCGCGCTATCAAAACTGTGGACAATGT
Source organism: Halieaceae bacterium (assembly GCA_016744355.1). GTDB lineage: Bacteria > Pseudomonadota > Gammaproteobacteria > Pseudomonadales > Halieaceae > JBALVT01. Next base: position 23,047 of record JADGEN010000029.1, on the reverse strand, counting down.
CAGGTAGCGTAAAGGTGAGTAATAAATTATTTACCCACACCGCTGGAAAGGCCCAAGCCCCTCTCGATGAAAACCAGACTACAAAGCAGGGTATTAACCACAAAAATATCAGACCGACAAAGTGATAGAGTTTTGGCTTTTTTGATTCTAGTTTACTGCCCTCGTCTGTCATGCGGGAGAATTCAACTCCATTTGATCGTCAGGCTTCGAAATGTAACGGAGATAGAGGATAAAAACGAATAGCACATCCAACATAATAAGCACTGGCCAGAGATAGAGGTGTACCCAGTTAAAGATATCGATGTCCCACTGTCCCAGGTAAAAGAGGCTGATTATACGTAGAAGATTGGCAACTTGAATGGCCAGGAACCCCAGAGTTATCGCCTGTACGCGTTGCACCCAAGTTGCCGGGAATGCCAGGACTGCAGCAATCAGTACAATTGTCGCTTCCACACCGTTGCACCCTGCTTCGATGGACACTGCAAAGCCATTGGTTCCATCGCGCAGAACGCGCCCGTAAGCAATTACAGCGTCATCAAAAGGTGTGATTATCCAGGCACTTAGCGTGGCGATAAAGCCCGTAAACGGCTCAATAATACCAGCGTGCACGGGTGTGAGCATTTCCAGCCCAAAAAGTAGTGAAAGAACCAGAATAAATATACCAATAAAACGTGCCACCTGATCCTTTAGCCTCATATATATATCAAAGATAAAATAATACGGGAGTTGATAGCGATTTGCGAACATAAGACGGGTAGGGTCCAGATAGTGCCGGTTGGTAATATGTGGGGTAGACTGATAGAAAATAGTGGGGAAGCTGAGTGAACAAGAGATTATTTATTACTTTGATGATAGGTGTTTTGGCGACTGCAGGTTGTGCAAGCATTTCTCCCGAAATGGATCCGCCTAAAGTAACCGTCGAGAGCGTAGAGGGCCTGCCGTCTTCAGGTGGCGGCCCGCGTTTTAAAATAAAGCTTCGCGTAACTAATCCGAATAAACAAACTCTGGATATTGCGGGTATTAGTTATTCGATAGAAGTGTTGGACCGGGAGTTGCTCAGTGGTGTGACAAACGAAGTGCCTGTTATAGAAGGTTACAGCGAAGAAATAGTAACCCTGGAAGCCGGAATTAACCTCTTTCAGTTCTTACGCTTACTTGCAGGTTTGGGCAAAAGCACTGCCGATGCTCTGGATTATCGTTTTTCCGCAAAGATCGATTTTAACGGATTTATCCCTACACAGCGCGTGGAAGAAACCGGCGTGCTAGATTTGAAATAGTTAGCGACGCCGGGTCTTCGCGAAGTGCTAGCCAAAAATGCTTTGAATAAAGATTCCCATAATAATCATGGGGCAAACAAGGCGCACATACCAAGGCCATATTTTCCAGAACAGCGTATTTTCGACATCTTCGCTGCCTTTGCGTAATTCTTTCAGGACTCTATTACGGTGCCAAATCCAGCCCGCATACACGCAAAAAATAAATCCTAACAACGGCTGGGCATAGCGCGTAGAAATCGCCACAACCAAACCAAATAACGTGTCGAAGTTAAATAGTATTACGGTACTAGCCAGAGCAATCATCAGGCCAATCGCCATAACTGATGTTTTCCTTTCAACTCCGTGCTCTTCAATCGTGTATGCCACTGGCACTTCAAGCATGGAGATGGATGAGGTAAGCGCTGCTATGCTCATCAGAAAAAAGAATGAGAAGGAAACAATGGTTCCAGCCATACCCATAGTGGAGAACAACCCGGGCAGCACGGTGAATATCAATGTGTCCTCCGATATTAGTGCACCAGTGCTGTCAAAAATCTCCACGCCATTGTGAAGGGCCACATACATGGCAGGGATAATCAGGAATCCGGATACAACCGCGATGAGGATATCGACCAGAGTCACCATGCCACCGAGTACGGGTAGGTTCTCCTTGTCACTGATGTAGGAACCATATATCAGCATTGTGCCTACGCCCAGAGACAGCGAGAAGAATGCCGATCCGAGAGCGCTTATAATTAGGCTGGGTTCCAGGGCGCGACTGAAGTCGGGAAGGAGATACACTTTTAGCCCTTCAGAGGCTCCTTCCAGGGAGAGAACATAAAGAACAAGGAGCACCAACGTTACCAATAAAACGGGCATTAATCGGCTGGACCAGCGCTCTATGCCATCTTGTACGCCGCGGGAAATTATGCCAACAGTAAGGGCCAAAAATGCGAGCATGAAGAACAGATTACCTTCGAGGCTAAAGCTGCTTAACCAGGTGCTAGCGTCATCAAACCCCAATAGCGCCGTTGCGGACGACAGACAAAACGCGATCATCCAGCCCGCGACGATAGCATAAAAACTGAGAATCAGGCTGGCAACTATAAATCCTATGATACCTGTTGCTCCACCAACGAATCGCGATTTGGGACCAGTAGAGATTAACCGGAGTGCTCTTACCGCATTGGCGTGCGCGTGCCTGCCTATGACGAGCTCGGCCATTAGCGCAGGGTATGCGAGGGTGAATGCAAGCACCAGATAAACAAGAAGAAAGGCCGCACCGCCGTTACTGGCGGCCTGAGTAGGAAAGCCCCATATATTCCCCAAGCCTACAGCGCTGCCTGCTGCTGCCATAATAAAGCCAAATCGGGAACTAAATTCTCCGCGGGAGGAAGCCATACGATGTCCTGAACTTAAAAATTATTAGAATTAAAGTGTATCACGACTGCGCAGACGCTTGCCTCTTTCAGGCAATAATATGCTATGATTCCGCCGCCTTTCAGGGGCACAGGTTTGATTGAGTTCCCGTCCAGCCCGGATGGTGAAATTGGTAGACACACAAGACTTAAAATCTTGCGACTTAACGGTCGTGCCGGTTCGATTCCGGCTCCGGGCACCATTAATTACAGGGGTTTTCGAAAAGTCCCCGTCGCGCTAACAATCTATAGGTTTGAAATGTAGCAGCCGCACGAAGCCGGTTCTTCAGCGTATTTCAATAATCTCAAAACCCTGTTCAGCAGTGCGCCATTTTAATGTCAGGTCGTAGGGATGCCCGTCAATCGTTACATTTTTAAGTAGTATTTCGTCTCCACCCGATGTCATGACTGCCTGACCTGTCTCTATCGTATCGGTGGAGGGGATAAAGTCTTTGTGAAACGACACAATCGAGAATGTAGAACTCGAATCCTTAAAGTCGCCTAGCTTGTCGAATGCACGGGCTGTAATCGTATGCGTACCTGTACTGAGGTTTGAGTAGCCATAGGCGAGAGAAAAGCCTGATTGCTCTGCGTCTGGAAAATCCGGGAACTGGCCGCCTACGTCCGTTCGGTCACCGCCAAATGGCGCATCAAACATGTACTCGCCGTCTATGTATATTTCTACTTTCACTACCCCAGTTGTTGCGACGGCCCAGCCACGCAGATTTCCAATGCCGCCGTGGACGAGGTTATCTACCGGTTCCTCCAGGGAGACACGAATCGGTTCCAGTACGGTTTCCTCCGGATAGAGCGCATTTAAACCGGCAATATCATCAGCGGTTGGCTTTTCGGCAGACAGGGCCCAAGGGTGCATCAATGCTTGCCCATCAACTACATGGTTAAGCCCCGCAAAGTGTCCCAATTCATGCGCCGCAACGCGCCTGAAATCAACGTATTCATTTTGAATTGGCCCGCTGTAGACATCCCACGCGATATTGCTATTGAATATGATATCGGCGTCTATAGCGCCTCCCGTGATTCCATCAGTAAATATATATGTGATAGCTAGAGTACCCCCGCCCCAAGATAGGCCACAGTCTGTTGGAGAGAAGCCCACTCCTTGTCGATAGTCTTCAGGGAACGGAATTGTTCCGTCGGGGAAAAAAAATCCGGCACAAGGGTTTGAATGCTGATCTGAAGTTTCGAATCGAAACCCTGGGACGACGTCATTCCAAAGGTTGGTGGCGTCAATAAACTCCGCGTCCCAAGTACCCCCTGAAGGACTGGTGCCATCAATATCTACACCGATTACCGCCAAAGAGTCGATCCAGCGGAATCCTGAAACTTCGAAGGCGGATGCAGTGCTCGCAGAAAACACCAGTGTAATCGTGAGGGTCGCCAAACATCTCTGGACAGAAATCATTTCGCCACCTCCGTGATAAACTGTTTGAACTCGCGGCGAGTGAGCGTTCTACTCCCTCCATCTGCCTCGCTTTTTCTCGTGGTTTTAACGCCCGCAGCGGTCTTGGCGTCCAACTTTTTTACGTGGCCTACCTTGAGAGTCGAAAGGCCTGTTATCATCTTTTGTTGGCTGTTTAAAACATTAAGTTCTCCAGTCGCCGGGTCGGGCTCAAGAATAAAGTGCCCTTGGCCCCAGCCTTTCAGAGGATGGACTGTGCGGTTGTCCAGAGATTATAAAAAATAAATGCCGTGTTCCCCGAAGCTCGGTATGGTCTGATCGACCACGGTTAAGGTTTTGCCGCCCGAACTGCCACCGGTGTAGCGTAGGTGGATTTGTGATTCAGAATAACTGCCCTTTACTACATCCAACACATCAAAGGTGACCCAGGTAAATATCCTCTTACCGTTTTCCTCTACATTAATCGCTGTCACTTTTCCTTCGAAGACCAACGGGGACTGTTCGATAATTCCCACAATGGATCGCTGTACCACGCTCGAAGCGTAAGCAGCCGAGGCAAATGTAAACATGGATGTAACCAGGAAAGATGCTAGTAATGTACTTAGACGAACAGGCATTGAAGTGATCCTCATTGAAGTATTTGGCTCAGTTTTTCGCATTCAGTCATTTCCCGAGGCCACTTGAATGATTCCGTGTCTCAGTTCAGTGCTCATCACTAATTTCGCGTCCTCAGAAATTATTCTAAGTGCATCATCAAACTCGAGTTTTCCGTCACCGTTTTCTGACAGAATCCCGGTTTGAGATAGATTACTAATGAACTCTCTGAATAGAGTTTTGTCGTAGAACTCTGGCGCATCGAACTCGTGTAGGAGTGAAATACGCTGCGCATATAGTATACACAGTTTTTCCAGTTCGTCGGAAGACAAAACTCCAGATCCCTTATGTACCAACACTGAAACTGTGATTAGGTAGCGCTCAAAGGTCTGCAATAAACCTCTGCCTAGTAACCCGAGGCTTGCAGCACCCTGGCTACCGCCCTCGGCCCGCTTCAGTGTTCGCTTGCCGCGAATCAACTCCAGCGATTCAAAAACCGAAATATAGTGGGTGAGAGTCTGCCTTGCATCCGAATAACTCCAGGGCAGGAACAGTTCCTTCTGCAAGTACGGGTAGATTAGGGTGAATTGTCGTAGCACTCGGGAGCGAAGTATTTCATTGCGAATAAGGAAGCAACTGGCTAGAAAAGAGGGAACGGCAAACAGGTGCGCCACGTTATTGCGAAAATAGGTGAGCTGCACAGCCGCTTTTTCCGGTACGAATATAATATCTCCCAGTGTATGTTTACGTGTCTCGATCACGCCTAGTTGTTCGCCATAATTGACTATTTCATGCGCGTTTAATTCTGTAATAGTCACCATGTTATTTGACGGAGACAATTTGAGGAGACTGAGACACAGTTCTATCTGGAGCTCCAGGTCCTGTCGGGGTAGGGCGTGTTTAGTCGTTGCTAGAAGACAGATAGCCAGGAGATTGATGGGGTTTACGTCAGCGGCACCATTTATGTTGGTCATAATAGATGAAGCCAGTGTATCCACAACAGAGGGCAGCCACGCTGGTTTTTCTTTGAGTTCCTGAGTACGCCAGTTGGGGGCCGCACTCTCCAGCAGAGCATCCAAATGTATCGGCTCGCCAAAATTGACATGTACTTTGCCGTAATTTCGTCGAAGAATACCAAACACACTAAACAAATCACTCAGCGATTCGGACTTTTTCTCCTTACCACTGAGTTCTGAGATGTAGGAGCTGCCCTCTACCAGTTGCTCATAACCGATATAAACTGGCTGGAAGATAATAGGTCTCTTTGGCGTGCCTAGGTATGCACGTACTGTCATTTGCAGCATACCGCCCTTTGGAGGAAGTAGGCGGCCGGTGCGAGAGCGGCCCCCTTCAATAAAGTACTCTACTGAAACTCCCTGCGCCAGAATGGTAGAAAGGTACTCGTCGAAGATCGCGGCATACACCAAGTCATCCCGAAAACTTCTCCTGAGGAAGAAAGCACCACACCGCCTAAGAAATTTCCCCAGAAATGGTAAATTAAGGTTTGATCCAGCGGCTATATGTGGCGGCACATGGCCATTGGTGTATAGAAGGTAGGACAGCAACATATAGTCGATATGGCTGCGATGGCAGGGCACATAAATAATCTCCTTTCCTGTCGAGTTCTGTTCAAAGTTTTGAAAATGATTGAGCTCGACTCCTTGAAATATTCTATTCCAGAACCATGAGAGTATTACATCGCTGAGGCGGATTGCGGTGTATGAGTAGTTCGCAGAAATTTCCCGGACTGCCACCTCTGCTTCTTGCTGTAATTTTTTGACACTCTTTCCTGTGGACTGTGATTTTTCCGCCAGAGCTGTTCTTACACGATCGCTATCAATTATTTGCTTAACAATCGTGCGGCTATGTGACAGGTCTGGTCCAATGGCTGTCTCGCGCGATTGGCGAAGTTGCATGCGCATGAGACGGCAGGCTTTACGTACGGCAATAGCAGCATCGGTTTTCTCGTCAACAAGTGCTCGAAGCGAAGTGGGTTGGCCGTAATAGACACAGGTGTCACGACCATTTATAAAAGTACTGAATAGTCTCCTTAGGCGTCCCTCAACTGACCAACCTTCGGAAAAAATAACTTTGATAATTGAGTTTTCTTTGTCGGGTGCGCGACCTACCAAGATCGAAACGGGCACAAGTTGTACTTCAAAATTAGGGTTCAGGAGAGCTGCTTCAACCAGGTTTCTGATTATTCTAGGACTGCGCCGAGTACTGTACCGTCGTACAAAAAAACCACTTAGTTTACGTAATGCAGCACAGGCGCGTCCCCCGGTATTGTTTATTCCTTCAATGGGGGATAGGGGGCGCGGCAGCCTATTCTGTTCACAAGCTTTGTCTAAAATTAATACGGAGGAGAGAGCATCTGTGTCCATTACGTAGCAAACGGGGATGTCAGAATTTATCTGCGAGTTGGAAAGTGGGTCCGGAAACACTTTACTACGCACCCATATGTGTAGGATGGCACGTAGTATCAACGAAAATTTTAGGCGAACATACTGCCAAATGCTTATCTGCTGAGTGCCAGTGTTCATAGCCTAAATCCAAAAGAGATGCGATGCCGCTTAAGCGAAAGCAAGAATAGTTTCCATTATTGCTAATGTCCACGCCCATTCTACACAGCTTTGCCGAACAAAGACTGATAACATGAACGCCATGAAAAATAGCTATGATACGAATGGATTTCCTTGGCAGACAGTAATTGCTCTATTTTTTTTCCTCAGTGCATTGCTGGCTTTTGAGATGGGAGTCGGTGTTTCTGAGCGGCCTGACGTGGTCGACTCAAGTATTCTGGTGAAAGCATATTACAGCCTTAGCTTGTTTGTACTCGGTGGGACGGATCTGGGCGTACCATTTGGTGGAAACCCCATAGCAAGAGCTCTGCTTTGGTTGGCCTACTTCGGTTCACCAATATTGGCTGCATCTTCACTGATTGGTGTTTTGTTGCGGGCTCTCGCCCCACAGAGCTGGGCCCTTAGGCGCCTGAAAGACCACATTATTGTAGTTGGCGATGGTGAAATGGCCCTAAGCTATCTTCGAGTGTTACGCCGGCATAATGCAAAAATCCCCATCGTGGTGGTTTGCAGCGAACACGATGTTCTACGTAGAGAGGAGTTGAAGCAGAGCTTTGGTGCGCAGGTCGTCGTTGGGGATGTAACTCACGAGTTCTTCCTCAATCAATTGAGGGTTGAGCGGGCTAGCAAGATACTTCTTCTCGACAACAACAGCATGAGGAGTTACGAAGCGGCGAGTATATTAATCAATCTCGTACCGACAATTGGGCCCCGAATAATCATTCACTGCGGCAGCTTACGGTTTATGCGGGCTATGGAGAATACTCGCGTCACCAAAGTTTGCCAGACGTTTAATACCTATCATCTAGCTGCAGCAGGTCTGGTTCGCTCACATATGTTACACCGGTTTCAAGAAACCCGGGACAAGGACGTGGTTATTCTTGCTGGTTTTGGGCGATTCGGACAGACCATCCTCGAAGAGTTACAGCATTGTGCCATCGAAGAGCTCGATACCGTTGTCATCATCGAGAAAGATGCGCATCGTAGAGTACTTGTAGCAGACGAGCAGATGGAATTTTCCGGGCGCTACCAGCGCTACATCTATGAGGGGGACATCTCGCATCCGGAAGTGTGGGACCGCCTGCGGGAAGACGGAAAAGTGGACGGAGACAACACCGTATTTGTGCTGGGCACGGGGCACGAGGAAGAGAATTTGCGAACTGCTCTTTGGATTCGGCGTAAATACCCCGGCGCTATGGTTATCGCTCGTAGCGGTAAAGAGTCCAAGTTTGCTTCGGAAGTTGGTTTGGAGCACGATATCATCAGTATCAGCATCGCTGAACTGGTTAGGGAGAACATACCCAAATCCTGGATAGAATTCGAGTAAGGGAAGCTCTTTGGTTATTTTCTTTAGTGACTGATATCCTTATTGGCTCGGGTTCGTGGGTACTACACACAAGAGGTTGAACGATTGAAACAAGCAATGATTAACATGCTGACAATGCAAAACAGTATGAATACACGCGTGCATGAGGAGTGGTCTAGGCAGAACTTTGAGTGGTACAGAGCTATCTGGATCGAATGTGGTGAATTGATCGAGCACTACGGATACAAATGGTGGAAAAAACAAACTCCGGATCTGCCGCAGGTTCAGCTGGAGGTTATCGATATCTGGCATTTTGGCTTATCTGCTCTTTTCACCGATGGAAAAACAATCGATGAGCTGGCTCATGAAATCTGCGAACAGTTAGCTGATCACGAACCTACCGGAGAAGGTGTTCGCGAAGCGACCGAGGCACTAGCGCTGCATACGCTACAAACAAAGGGTTTCTCCCCAACCAGGTTTTGGGATCTCATGCTCGCATCGGAACTCAATTTTGATAGCCTTTATACGTCCTATGTTGGAAAAAATGTGCTCAATTTCTTCCGTCAGGATCACGGTTATCAGGATGGAAGCTATATAAAGAATTGGTCAGGCCGGGAAGACAACGAGCACTTGGTAGAAGTTATGGATTCACTGGATCACAGCGACGAACAGTTTGCCGATGCAGTCTACAAAGCGCTGCAAGATCGTTATGAAGAGCTTGCTGTCAGGGACTAGCTCATGACAAGAATCGACTCATCCAATTCATCATCGTCCGTTTCGCTGATGTCTACCACTGCACTGGCAAAGCAGTTGGATATTCCAGTTCAGCAGTTGTTCGCAACCCTAAAAGATTACGGCTGGATTGAGCGACACACTGATGCCTGGTTTCTTACACCCAAGGGCCAGTTTGAAGGAGGTGACTATCGCGATAGCAAGCGGTTTGGACGTTATATTGTTTGGCCATCTACACTGGAAGGCCATCAGCTTTTAGCTGCAATTGAGTCTAATCAGAGAATCACCGCGGGTGCCATGCGCCGTTACTATCCGCGTTTACATCCACGTCAGATTAACCGGGCACTGGCCGAATTAGGTCTGCAGCAGCACAGTATTTTGGGATGGGAGTTAACTGCTTTTGGTAAAACCCTTGGTGGGCAACAGGAGGAGAGTGAAGATAGCGGGGCCTTTTATGTAACCTGGCCCCACGAAATTATCGACCACCCGGTGATACACCGTGAACTGAGTAAACAATCGGACCAAATACATGGTAAGAGGAGGGCCTTGCCCGGAGAGCCGGATTTATTCGGTAACGAGGAGAGCACGCCATCTGATTGTGTTGGTATTGACGGTCACCAGTTGCAGTCTGTTCTACAAATGAGGGTTTGCGATTGGTTATACCTGGCACAGCTTAGTCATGCCTATCAAAGATCACTGCCGGTTGAAGATCTACTTCAGGCAGACTTCTATCTTCCAATGGGCAATATTTATATCGATTGTTGGGAGGCTGATGTGTCGGCTCATGAATTGTCCTCACGATTGCGAAAGCGCGAGCTATATATTCACCACGGACTGCGGCATATCGAGATAAGCCCAGACGATGTAGAGCGCTTGGACGAGGTTTTGGGTCGTCGTTTACTCAGTTTTGGTATTCGTTGCTAGCGGTCTATACAGCGATGCAGGTTTAATTCTTTACGAGAAGTACCCCGCATTCCATATGATCGGTGTAGGGGAATTGGTCGAATAGTGCAAATTTTTCGATCCTGTGACTGGTGCTTAAAAACTCCAGGTTACCTGCCAGAGTTTCGGGGTTACAGGAAATGTAAATTATAGAATCGAATGTAGCTACCATCTTCTCCGTCTCTGAATCCAAACCCGCTCTGGGCGGATCGACAAACACGGTTTTTAAGTTGTAGTCGGTAAGTGGCTGAGGCAATTCGGCAAGCCGCCTGAATGTGCGTTCGCCGCGCATGGCCTGGGTCACTTCTTCCGCAGATAGGCGAATCATCTGTATATTTTCGACAGCGTTAGACTTCAGGTTTTCTCTGGCTGCGCGAATTGATGTTTTAGATAACTCGGTGGCAATTACCTGACTAAAATGTTCGGCCAAAGGCAGGGTGAAATTGCCATTGCCGCAGTAAAGTTCTAGTAAGTCTCCGTCAAGCCCTGTAGCACATTCGCAGGCCCACTCGATCATGCGGATATTTACATGCCCATTTGGCTGAGTGAATGCCTGTTCATACTGGCGGTAATAATAATCTTTACTGTTAATTGGCAGTGACTCTTCTACATACTCTCTATCTAGAATGCGTTTTTGCTTTCTACTTCGGCCGACTATTTGCACCTTAAGTTCACTGGCAAGTAGCAAAGCTTGTTCATCCCATTCTTCATCCAGTTTGCGGTGATAAATCAGGGTTATAAGTGTGTCGCCTGCAAGTGTACTGAGAAACTCAACTTGAAATAATTTTTTCCTGAGCTGTGTATTGTTTTTCAAACTGGATTGAAGCTTTGGCATTAGCGATTGAATATTCTTGCAGGCGATAGGGAAGCTCTCGATAGCAACAGGAGTCTTGCGATCGCCCTTACGAAACATGACATAGTCTAAATCGTCGCCTTCATGCCACATCCGAAACTCAGCTCGCATACGAAAAGCCGTTGGCGATGATTCGATGACAAGTGGCGTAGGGGGGCTATAAGGTGAAAGCAGCGCTTCTACCCTTGCTACTTTTTCAGCGAGTAGGGCTGAATACGCGTCTGGATTTACATTACTCAGGGGCATGGTTGTGCCTTGATTCTATTGTGGTCATTTAGTTAGAGACAGTTGTCAGGCTTTGGGAGGCCGGCAATTTTACTGCAAATTTTAGCCGGAGACTCAGGAAAAAGAGACAATAGGTAAACACTTTTTCCTTTTTCTGGCCCAAGTTTCTTGGCAGTGTATTTTACCAGTGGCCGCATAGCCGGAGAGGAGTCATATTCGTGGTAGTAGGATCGAATAAGCGTGATGAGTTCCCAGTGTTGGTCGCTGAGGGAAATACCTTCAGAGCGGGCAATTTGCTCGGCCACGTTCGGAGTCCAGTCATCAAGGTTCCTGAGGAAACCTAGTTTGTCGAAGGCAGTTTCTACGAGCATAGTGTGACTAATACCACGCCTGTTGCCTGGTAAATCTCTCGCTCAGGGCAGCAAAGTCGTCAAAGCTACTAACGGTTGCCCGTTTATCCAGCCTCTGTAGTATTCCGGCAGCAGAAGCGTCTGATTCCAGCACATACAGTTCAACACCTGAGTCTAATATTCGGGCGCATGTGGTCGTATTTTGCAGGGCGGCGTATACCCCGTCGCCAACAAGAATCAGGGCGTCGCCAGCGCATAACATTCGGCAGCAGTTCTGAAAGGCGGAAGAATTAGGGGTGGCGTTTAAGCTGTGCAAAATCACGTCTAAAACCCAACGATGTGGTCGTAACGGCGCATGAGGTCCTGTAGGGCGGTCTCACTCAAAAACTCTGGCTCCAGCATCAGATCATTTTTCTGTAAACCATGCTGGCCTAGAGCGTCTTGGTCGACATAAATATTGTTCAGGTCATACAGAGGGAATGAGGCAATGAGTTTTGCGATATTTCTGACTCCCAGAGCCTCGCTGTTTTGTTCGGGTAGCAGCTGTAATACACCATGGCCCATAAATAACACTCCCACCGTTTGGTCAAAGGTTGCTGAGGTAAGTGCAAGTTCTAATGACGCTCTAGCCAGACTGCTACCGTATGGAGTGCGGCTAACGATAACCAGTAAGCTCTTTGTTGGCAGTGGTGACATCATCAACCACCAAATGTCATTAGACGATCTGATGAAGCGGAGGCGTCAATTAGTTGGCCCAGCCCGGATATTTGAAATGCGGGGTGAACGGTTTCTGCCTCTTTTTCATAGCGCTGCGCCTCTGACGCATCAAGTAGACCGCGCTTAAGGGCAGAGGAGACACACAATATCAATTCGACACCTTCTTTCCCGGCGAAGTTCGCCCATTGGAGGGTCGGGTTGACCTCATCCTGCGGAGTAACAGTGGAACAAGCGCCAGACATTGTTCCCTCATCGAGGAAAAAAACTCTATGAACCTGATGCCCGCGATTAATCACAGCCTTGGCGAAATTCAGCGCAGTGAGAGAGCCATGGCCTGTTACGGGTGAGGAGAGTACGAGTAGGGAATATATCATGACAAAGAAAAAACCCCGGATTACCGGGGCTTTGGTCGTGTCCTGAGAGGGTGTTTAATCACGACCGCTTAGTGCTGACAGCAGGTGGAGGAGGTGAATGAACAGGTTGTAAATGCTGAGATATAAAGACACTGTGGCGCGAATGTAGTTGGTTTCGCCACCGTTAATGATACGACTTGTATCAAACAGGATCAGGCCTGACATAATCATCACAATGGCCGCTGAAATAGTCAGGGACAGAGCGGGAATGTTGAGGAAAATGTTAGCGATCATGGCAACAACAGCTACCAGTAAGCCAACCATCAGGAATCCGCCCATGTACGAGAAGTCTTTGCGTGTAGTGAGCGCGTAAGCTGACAAACCGAAGAACACAACCGCAGTGCCTCCCAGAGCCTGCATAACCAGCTCTGGCCCGTTGGGCATGGCGAGATAGTAGTTCAGCATAGGACCAATGGAGGCGCCCATCACGCCGGTAAAGGCGAAGATGGCAATGAGGCCTTTGCTGCTGTCCGCAGTTTTGTTAACGACAAACAACAGGCCAAAACCTACCAGGGATAGAATCAGGGCGGTGCCGTGACCTAGCCCCATGGCCATAGATATGCCGGCTGTAACCGCACTAAAGATGAGCGTCATAGACAGCAACATGTAGGTGTTTTTCAGTACTTTATTAGTACTTAGAACAGACTCCATGCCGGGGGCCGAGACATTATGTAAGCTATTGTTTTGCATTGTTTACTCCGTTAGTGCAGCACATGATTGTTCGAGTATACCTAAGACAATTGATAAGGTCGATTTATCCATGTTTCAAGGGTTAATTGCTAAAAATTAATATTCGCTATAGCCGTACTTTATAAGTGGAAATCCCCGAGCAGGGCTGCGTGGTCTGACAGATCACGCCAGTGGTTTGTGCTCAAGCATTGGCTACTCACCGGTGATACTCCGCGGTAATAGATGCGATCCACGCTTAGTACGGGCGCCCAAATGGGGAAGGTTTTGGCGTGTCGACCCTCAAGCGTCACAAAAAGCTCTTCCAGGTCCAGATCTGTCCGTAGATGTGTCTCTGCACGGCGGCGCCAGTCATTAAAGTCACCGGCTATGATCAGGGGTTCGTTGTGAGGAACGTGGGAGTCGATTCGGTCGGTGAGTACCTTTAGTTGTGCACGTCGTTCCCGCTCCAGCAGGCCCATGTGGACACAGAGTGCGTGTAGCGGGAGCTTTTGGCCAGGGATGTTGATAATGCCGTGAAGAATGCTGCGGCTTGAACGAGGAAATATAGAGACGTCCAGGTTTTCCCAGCTGCTGAACGGATACTTACTGAGAATAGCGTTGCCGTGATCGCCCTTTTTGTAAATGGCGTTTTGACCATAGGCGTAATGCGGCCAGGCTTGATCAGCCAGGTATTCAAATTGCGATTGTTCGGGGTAGGGGTGTTCTATCTGCGTTTTGTGACTCTTTGGCGACTTGCCGTGTATTTCCTGCAAAAAGACAATGTCAGCGTGAGTTTCGGCGATTCGCTGGCGCATCGAGTCCAACATAAAGCTACGGTTGCCGCTGTTGTAGCCTTTGTGGATGTTATAGGTCAGTACACGTAAATTAAAAGCCACAGTGATGCCGTTGCGATACATTCATACGGAGAACTCAGGGTTGCGTTCAAGTGCCTGTACAAAAAGCCTATATACAAAAAACCCCCTAAAAAGGGGGCTTTTACGATATGGCGGTGGGCTAAGGATTCGAACCTTAGGAGGGGACAAACCCTCAACGGTTTTCAAGACCGCCGCTTTCGGCCACTCAGCCAGCCCACCGGAAACGTTCTCATATACTGCCTGCGTTGCGAGGCAGCCGGAATTATACAGTTATGAAATGTGGACACAAGGGGCGGCTCGCCCCAGTGTGAAATATTTTACTCCTGTATGCCTTAGACTCCCAATTCTCCCTGGGTGACTCCCCTTGGATCGTTGGCGGCGCGGGGGGCCAGTTTCCCACTGGGCACCACTGCTGCCGCGACAGTATCACTGAACAGAGTGATCTCTTTGGTTTCAATGTCGATGCTACCAACCGGGCGGGACTCAACTCTAGGGTCGTTTACGGCGCGCCCTTCGCTGGTTATTCCGATAGCTGGCGCACTGTCGATCTTCATAGCGGGTGCCGCCTTGGCGGTGATCTCCACTTCCTTTTCGACAGGAATAGCAGCTTGTTCCGCATCCGAAACAGGAGCTGGGACATCTACTGCAGCCTCCACTACGGCTGCCTCAACGGTCTTTTCCACTTCGGCGGGGGTTTCCTCAGTTGTTACAACGGCTGCCACTTCCTCTATAGGGGCAGTCTTTTCAGGCGTTGCTACAGAAGGCTCTACAGGCTCATTGACTACAGTCGCTGCCTGGCTTTCTGCGAGTACTTGTTGTGGCTCCGTTGAAGAAGGCTTTTGACTCTCAGCGTCTGCAGTCACAGGTGTGTCAGTCACAGGCGCAGATTGGACAGTTTCTACTGTATTCTCTTCGACCTGTGGTTTCTTGCTCCTGTTGCGTTTACGTTTTGGCGCATCAGCGCGTTTCATCTCACTGGGGCGCTTACGGGGTTTGTTTGCGCTGCTCCGTTGATCGTCAGATGCGGTATCACTCTCGGATTTCACGTTGCCATTTTTCTGGTTCTCGGCGTGAATGTTGTTACTACCCTTGTCGTCGCCGCGTCGGCTGCTCTGAGGCTGGCGTCCTTCATTGCGTTGGCCTTCCTCTTTGCTTCGACCGGTGCTATCTGGTTCCCGCTTCTCTTGAGCGGAACCACGATTTTGTCCGCCGCGGCGTCGGTTGCGATTGCGATTACTCTGCGGTTTCTGCTCCGCATTCGAGGCATCAGCATTGCGGGCCGATGACGGCTTTTTCTCAGTTTTTGTTTCGACTATTTCCTCTTCTTCTACAGTGCCGAAAAGAGAAGTGAAGACGCGGGCGAGCAGACCTGGCTGGTTAGTATCCGTGGCTGGCTTTGGTTTTGCTTCCGCAGCTGCGGGTTTAGGCGTGCTGACTTCCTTGGTTGTAGCCTCCTGAGGGACATGAGCTGCGGGAGTAATTGCCTGAACTGCGGCCTGTTGTTGGGGTATGTTTGCGGTGTGGCTATCGCTAATGGCATCAGGATCCGGCACGGCGAGCTCAACTTTGTAGCTAGATTGATGATCAGTTACTTCATCGTCTCTCAGACGCTGTAGCTCAAAGTGCGGAGTCTCCATATTCGGGTTGGGGATTACGAGAATGCGCGTTTTACTTACTGTTTCGATCTCGTTAAGTGCGGCGCGCTTTTCATTTAACAAATAAGCGGCAACATCTACCGGCACAATCGCTCGCACCTCCGCACTGCGTTCCTTAATCGCGGCTTCTTCCAGTAGACGAAGAATCGACAGGGCGAGTGACTTTGTGTCCCGGATAGTCCCTTGGCCCGTGCAGCGTGGGCAGACGATCGCACTGGTTTCGCCCAGTGACGGACGCAATCTTTGGCGCGACATCTCGAGTAGACCAAATCGAGAAATACGTCCAACCTGAACTCTTGCGCGGTCTATCTCCAGTGCATCGCGCACTCGATTTTCGACAGCTCGCTGGTTTTTTGTAGCCAACATGTCGATGAAATCAATGACGACCAAGCCTCCCATGTCCCGCAGGCGCAGTTGCCGCGCGATTTCATCGGCTGCTTCGAGGTTTGTTTGCGTTGCGGTATCCTCAATGTCAGAGCCGCGTGTGGCTTTGGCAGAGTTAATGTCGATGGAAATGAGCGCTTCTGTGGGGTCGATTACTATCGAGCCGCCAGAGGGTAGGCGTACTTCACGCTGGAATGCTGTTTCAATCTGGCTTTCAATCTGAAAGCGATTGAACATAGGTATGTTGTCTTCGTACATGCGTATACGGTTTTCGTATTGCGGCATGACCTGCTTAACAAAATCTGTGGCTTGTTTAAACGCTTCGGGTGCATCTATCATCACCTGGTCTATGTCGTCACGCAGGTAATCGCGCACGGCGCGGATGACTACGTTGCTTTCCTGAAACAGCAACTCAGGCGCCTTGCATTTGTCACTGGCCTCGGTAATTGATTCCCACAGCTGGACCAGGTAATTGAGGTCCCATTGCAGTTCCTGAGTTGAGCGACCAACGCCTGCTGTGCGAATAATAACGCCCATGCCGTTGGGTATTTCCAGTCCGCTCATAGCATCCCGCAGTTGTGAACGCTCATCGCCTTCGATGCGACGAGAGATGCCTCCAGCGCGCGGGTTGTTAGGCATCAGAACCATGTAGCGACCGGCCATGCTGATGAAACTTGTCAGAGCGGCGCCCTTGTTACCGCGCTCTTCCTTGTCTACCTGAACGATAATCTCGGTGCCTTCTTTCACCACGTCGCGGATTTTCATCCGGCCTTCCTGGTCTTTTGGCTTGCGAGAAAAGTACTCTCTGGCGATTTCCTTGAGGGGTAGGAAGCCGTGTCTGTCAGCGCCGAAGTCTACAAAAGCAGCTTCCAGGCTGGGTTCAACCCTGGTTATTTTTGCCTTGTAGATATTGGATTTTTTCTGGATGCGCGTTCTGTTTTCGATATCCAGATCGTAGAGACGCTGCCCATCGACCATTGCGACACGCAATTCTTCGGGTTGAGTTGCATTAATTAGTATTTTTTTCATGATTTGCCTAGCCTTTAGTTGCGCAGGCGCGGCCGGGTAGGAATCAGAAATACAGCCGGCTCAGGGCCGGGCTTAGGAGTGACGATCACTCATAACGCTCAGGTGTTCTGTAAGGCGCCACATGTCCAATCCGGTATTAGATTAGGCCTCTGGCTCAGCGTGTGGGGGAAAGATGAGTAGCACTTATCCCGCCTTTTTGTTAGTGTCGCAGCACCTGAAACTTGCGACTACGCTGTGATATCGAAATATCTGATTCTGTATCCCGGCAGCTCTACTGCGCGGTTAATTGTCATGTCAGCTCGAGTCTTTTTCTCGTAGGGCCGCAACAGTTTTAAGTTAGTATCTGTCGCTGAGCTTGGTTTACCGACACGCGTATAATATTTTTATCACTACCGCATTTGGCAGTGTTCATCCGTGGAGGGTTCAGTTGACGACGCCATGCGCTTCTTTGGCAGGCTCACTATTCGGCAGGGGTATTGGCCTACCGAAATATCGGTGAGGCGTCTCCACAGGGGCGCAAATATATCAGCAAACGTCAAGAGCTTCAAACATAAAAAAGATATTGGTACCGATGAGCGAAAAAGAAACGAAACAAAGTGGTCACGTACGCCATGTGACAGTTGATGGCGATTCGGCGGGCCAACGGCTGGATAACTATCTGCTTCGCGAATTAAAAGGTGTCCCTCGCACACGAATTTATAGAGCCTTCCGCAAGGGAGAAGTCCGGGTGAATAAGGGGCGCACAAAAGCCGACTATCGCGTAAAGGCGGGTGATGTGCTGCGAATTCCTCCCATTCGGGTGCCCGAGACCTCTGAGCCTGCAGCCATTCCCCGTCGTTGGTCCGAAATTTTGCTTAAGAGTGTCGTGTATGAAGACAAGGGCCTGTTAGTAATCAATAAGCCCTCAGGTCTGGCGGTTCACGGAGGCAGTGGCCTGAGTTATGGCCTGATCGAGTGTTTACGTCACGCGCGCCCTGATGAAAAGTACCTTGAACTGATACATCGAATTGACAGAGATACATCCGGTTGTGTGATGGTCGCGAAACGAAGACCAGTTCTGCGAGAGATTCATCGCCAGTTGCGAGCGAGTACCGTCGATAAACGATACCTGGCCCTTGTCAGGGGGCACTGGCCAAAGCACAACCGGGTAATAGATGCGCCTTTGTTTAAGTTTAAGCTCCCCTCAGGTGAGAGCCGCGTAAGAGTTGCGAAGGAGGGGAAGGAGGCAATGACGCGATTCAGTGTCATTGAGCGCTACAATGATGCAACCCTGATTGAAGCCAGGCCAGTGACTGGTAGGACCCACCAGATTCGCGTTCATGCTCAACACGCAGGTCATCCCTTGCTGGGGGATGATAAATACAGCTCCGATAAGGATAGTCAGTTCTGTGCGGAAATCGGCCTTAAGCGATTGTTCCTTCATGCACAATCATTAAGTTTCACATTGCCGGAACAAGGAAGAATGAGCTTTGAATCACCCCTGGACCCTGCATTAGAAAGAGTATTAGTAACACTTCGTAAGTAGTTGTATCTTTTATATATTTGTTTCCTTTTTATAAGGTCAGGGGGCCTGTATTCTCCCGGTTCAACATTGTTACCAATGATATAAGTGGTAGTCCCTGCAGGCTTGTTGGGTCGTCGCCATTTATTTTGCTGAATAGAGCAATGCCCAGGCCTTCGCACTTAAAACTGCCAGCGCAATCGTAGGGCTTTTCAGCGTGCAGGTAATTATCAATGGTGGAGTTGCTAAGCATTCGAAAAGTGACGGTAAATGGCTCTACGTGTACTTGCATGCTGCCGGTAGACTCCCTGACGAGAGCGACCCCGGTCAAAAATTGTACTTTCTGCCCGGAACAGGCCTGAAGTTGGGCGGTGGCTGCTTCGTGGCTACCAGGTTTGCCCATTTTCTTGCCGTTTAGGGTTGCGGTTTGATCACTGCCAATGACATAGGCGTCCGGGTTTTCAGCTGAAATGGAACGTGCTTTGGCCAATGCAAGGCGTGCCACCATGTCTGAGGCGTTCTCTCCAGGCAGTTCAGTTTCATCGGTATTTGGCGGTTCGCTTCTAAAAGGAATTTGTAGTCTTTGGAGTAACTCGGCGCGATAGGGTGAAGTCGATGCGAGAATCAGGTTCATTAAGCTGCCCTTCAGGATGTTTGATGTCTTGTTGATAAGTGGGTGAACTGATTGTATTTTAAAGATTTTTTTGACAAAACGGTATTGCATCCTTATGATGCGCGCCTATGTTTACTGAGCCTCTCCCGAGTACGCTGGATGTTCGCAAGGCAGCAGCACGAGGTGTGACTGTCACAGGTGCTATTAAGCCCTGTGATTTGCACCGTTTTCGCGAGCTTTTAGTAAGTGATAAGGGTGGTATTGTAGCTGATTTGTTACTGTCCAAAGATGAAGAAAATAGATGCCTTGTACAGATTAAAGTTGAGGCCGATATAGAGGTTTGTTGTCAGCGGTGTTTATCGCCAATGCCGGTACATTTATCGACAGATAATACTCTGGCGGTAGTGTGGACAGACGAACAGGCAAGCCACTTGCCGCGTCACCTCGACGCTCTGCTAGCTGAGGATGAAGCTTGTAATTTGTGGGAGTTGGTTGAGGATGAGTTAATACTTGACCTGCCGCCTTATAGCTACCACGACACAGATGCTTGTAAGAAGATACTTGAGGCATTTTCGCCGCAACCTGCAGTAGAGGTCGCAGAGGAAGAAAAGCCCAACCCGTTTAATGTGCTGGAGCAATTAAAGCCCGGCAAGAAGCACTAGGAGTAAGTTATGGCAGTTCAAAAGAGTAAGAAGACCCGTTCACGTCGCGGTATGCGTCGTTCACACGATGCGCTTTCTGCACCTACTTTATCTGTAGATCAGACATCGGGTGAAACTCATCTTCGTCACAATGTGACAGCTGATGGCTTCTACCGCGGCAAAAAAGTTGTTAATGTTAATACTGACGACTAAATAGTTGTCTTACCCTTTTCCAGCTATGCTGAAGAGGGTGAATACACGCGCAATTAAGCACGATATACGGGGACTTCGGTCTCCGTTGTCGTATCTGCTACGGTTGCTTTTGGCGCGTCCATTGTGAAAATGAGGAGAGAACTGTCGATGAGCAATAACAATATCGCATTCGTATTTCCAGGGCAGGGTTCACAAAAAGTTGGCATGCTGGCTGCGGCTCATCAGCAGTTTGATGTCGTGCGGGAAACCTTTGCAGAGGCGTCTGACGTACTCGGCTATGATATGTGGGATCTCATTCAGAATGGCGACCAGGAAGCCCTCAACTTAACCACAACCACTCAGCCGGTACTTTTGACCGCCAGTGTTGCTCTGTGGAGGGCGTGGGGTTCACAAGGCGGTGTTCAGCCAGCAGTAATGTCTGGACACAGTTTGGGCGAGTTTTCTGCCCTGGTATGTGCCGGCTCGATTGCTTTTCGCGATGGGGTAAAGCTGGTTGAGCAACGCGGTGAGTTTATGCAGCAGGCAGTTCCTGTGGGTGTGGGTGCGATGGCTGCTATTATCGGCTTGGATGATGAGGCAATAAACCTCATTTGTGCGGAGACTTCGGCAGCGGGTGAGGGTGTCGTAGCGGCCGTTAATTTTAACTCTCCCGGGCAAGTCGTCATCGCGGGGCATGCAGATTCCGTGGCAACTGCTATCCAGGCGTTGAAGAGTGCAGGTGCCAAGCGCGCGCTTCCACTTCCAGTAAGCGCACCGTTCCATACCGAATTAATGAAACCTGCAGGGGAGCAATTGGCTGAGGTTATCAGTGGTATCGAAATCTCTGCCCCTCTAATCCCTGTTATCCACAATGTACATGCGCGTGTCGAAACTGTTCCTGAAAACATCGCGGCTTTATTGGTAGAGCAGATATCCAGCCCGGTGCAATGGACTGGTTGCGTGCAGGCTATGGCAGACCGCGGAGCTGAGCGTTTTATAGAATGTGGGCCGGGAAAAGTTTTGAATGGATTGGTTCGTCGTATAGACAAGTCACTAAAATGTTTTTCAGTTGAGGAGCCAAATGTTTTGGGCGATGCTATAGCTGAATTGCGGATTTGATGTCAGGCTAGCCGACTTGGTACTGGTGAGAAGAGGGAATGATTAATGAGTGATAGTAGTAAAGTAGCCCTTGTGACAGGGGCGAGTCGTGGGATAGGTAAAGCAATTGCTGAGCGCTTATGCGAGGAAAATTTTATTGTCATTGGTACCGCCACCTCAGATGCTGGGGCGCAGAGTATATCAGCCTACCTGAAGCTGCTGGGTAACGGCGGTTGTGGAATGAAGCTGAATGTCACAAGTGATGATAGTGTTGTCGAGGTAGTCAAGGCGGTATCGGCAGAGTTTGGCGCGCCTCTCGTATTGGTTAACAATGCGGGCATTACCAAAGATAACCTCTTAATGAGGATGAAAGCCGAAGAGTGGAGTGATGTCATCGACACAAACCTTAATGCACTTTACAGGCTGAGTAAGGCCTGTTTGCGTGGCATGACCAAAGCTCGCTGGGGCCGAATCATTAACATTACTTCAGTAGTTGGCTCTATGGGCAATCCGGGACAAAGCAATTATGCGGCGACCAAGGCTGGAGCAGAAGGTTTCTCCCGTGCTCTCGCCAGAGAAATCGGCGCACGGTCGGTGACCGTGAACTGTATTGCCCCTGGTTTCATCGAAACTGATATGACAAGTGAATTGTCAGAGGATCAAAAGAATGCCATGCTTGGGCAGGTGCCTTTAGGACGATTGGGGGCGCCAGAGGAAATAGGTGCATTGACTGCATTCCTTTGCAGCGAAGCCGCTGGCTATATCACCGGAGAAACCGTGCATATAAATGGCGGCATGTATATGAGCTAAGTTTCTGAATAATAAGTGGAATAAACTCTGTTAAAGCGCATTGTAAAAATAGTATTACTCGCGAGAAAAACAGAGTAAAATGCAAAATCTGCGCCGACTGGTCGGTGTTTATAACTGTCTATATCTCAGGAGTGAAGAATAATCATGAGCAGCATTGAAGAACGCGTTAAGAAGATCGTAGCTGAGCAACTTGGCGTCATTGAAGATGATGTCCAAACAGAGGCCTCTTTTGTCGAGGACTTGGGTGCAGATTCATTGGATACTGTTGAGTTGGTTATGGCTCTTGAAGAGGAGTTTGAAACAGAGATTCCAGACGAAGAAGCAGAGAAAATTACGACGGTAAAGCTTGCTATCGACTACATCGTAGGCAATCAAGCTTAATCAACGTCTACTTTCCTTGAAAAGCCGTTTCTATTTGTTGATAGAGCGGCTTTTCTTGTATTGAAGCTCTGTAAATACATCCTGGTTGAGGAGTCAGACTGTTGATTGGTAGAAGAGTTGTTGTAACCGGCATGGGCATGATTACCGCCTTGGGTAATTCTGTCGACGAAACCTGGGAAGGTATCCTGGCTGGGAAAAGTGGTGCCGCAACAATCGATAGTTTCGATGTTTCAGCCTACAGTACACAGTTTAGTGCGAGTGTCCGCAACCTGGATCTAGCGCTCTACTTACCCCCAAAAGATTCCCGAAAAATGGACCCCTTCGTACAGTACGGCATGGTTGCTGGTATTCAGGCGATGGAGGACAGTGGTTTCGAGGTCACGGAAGAAAA
>JADGEN010000299.1:390-660 GCA_016744355.1 Halieaceae bacterium | reverse complement strand
GATGATAGCCTCATCCAAGGGCTGGCCTGTTTCCACCACCCACTCCATCATTGGCGCCCTCATTGGTTTTGCCATTGTTGGTATAGGGCCTGAAGCGGTCAAATGGGGTAAGGTTGCAAGCGTTGTAATGAGCTGGGTCATCTCCCCTGTTGTTGGTGGAACCATTTCATTTTTGCTGGTTATTAGTACCAGAAAGCTCATCTTTGATACGGATAATCCCCTGAAAAATGCCAAGCGTTATGCGCCTATGTACATTTTTCTTGTGGGCTT
>JADGEN010000299.1:0-380 GCA_016744355.1 Halieaceae bacterium | reverse complement strand
TCTCACTGGTCACCATGTTCAAAGGCCTAAAGCACCTGCACCTTGAACTGTCCACCGGCCAGAGTTTTGCCGCTGCAACCTGTTTTGGTCTTTTAACTGCTGGTATCGGCTGGACCTTTATTCGTAAGATTAAAGACGACCCCACCGCTAACAGGTCCTTTAGCTACGCAAGTGTAGAGAAGGTCTTTACACCCATGATGCTCTTTACCGCCTGCGCCATGGCCTTTGCCCACGGCTCAAATGACGTTGCCAACGGAATCGGGCCACTTGCTGCTATTTACAGTATTATCAGCTCTGGTGGCGAGGTTATGCAATCCTCTCCTCTACCTATATGGATACTACTTCTTGGTGGTGCCGGTATCGTTTTAGGCCTTATTACT
>JADGEN010000298.1 GCA_016744355.1 Halieaceae bacterium | reverse complement strand
TAGCAATATTTTTAATGGCATCGACATCATTATAGTTAACCCGTACAAAACCTTGTACAAGTGGAGAAAAACCTGCTTGTACTTTGCGATTCCCTGTGGCTGATAAAGTCGCTAAGGTTCGACCATGAAAACTACCACAGGCAACAATAATCTCAGGAATATCAATGCCTTTACTTTTGCCGTATAAACGCGCCAATTTAATCGCCGCTTCATTGGCTTCAGCACCCGAATTACTAAAGAAAACCTTTTGCATACCCGACAGTTCACACAATTTTTCTGCCAGTGTTTCTTGATGCTGGATTTGATACAAATTGGATGTATGTAATAAATTGCTGGCCTGATCAGCAATAGCAGCGGCAATCTCAGGACGTGCATGACCTAAACTGCATACTGCAATGCCTGAGATAGCATCGATATATTGCTTACCCTCACTATCCCACAATAAAGACCCCTCTCCCCGTTCAAAGACCACGGGAAGCCGTGCGTATGTATTCATTAACGCATCTGACACAACGCTCTCCAAAAAAAAAAAAAAAAGGCAACGATTGCTGCCCTTTAGATAATAACGACACACTACATTTTTTTAGATTTATAAAAACACATCAATAAAGACTCACAGTAGAGTAGCCCTTTGTTATAACCCCTAAATTCACTCTAGAAA
>JADGEN010000297.1 GCA_016744355.1 Halieaceae bacterium | reverse complement strand
AAATACAGTGCCCGCCACCTTCGCCCTGGTTTTTTAGTACCCAATTCTTAGAATCATTGTCCTGCTTGAGTGCCTGGATGCTGGCGGCATCTACTCTGCGCATTTGTGCTAACACATCTGTCAGGGCGCTTTGTTCTTCGGCGTCGAACCCTAATTCTTGTAGCAGCGGCTTTCCACCATCGGTGACATAAAGTTGCATGCGCTTACTGCTCGCGAGCTGCTGCGCAACAGTGGCATTCACCGCTACTCTGTGGCGCTCTATAAAAATACGTGTGTTTTGCAATGCATCGCAGCAGCGCTGGGTATCGAGGTCGGTAGCGATGTAATCCTTGTACTGGTAGCCTGCGCGTAAGTAGACGACGTGCATCGTGCCACAGCCTTGCAGCTGCAAGCTCTGCTTGTTGCCAGTGGACAGTTCCTTGTGCAACTGCCTAAATGTGCGCCTATAGGTGTTTACTCCCAGCATTTTGAGCTCTTCCTCGAGCAGGTGCTGGTCGAAGACATTGTCTTCCTCTTCCTGTATTACCATTAGGAATGATGGGGTGCTGTTGTCGTTAAGATCTTTAGCTATTCGGTGCGCCGTATTCGCTATAGCGGTGGCCATGCCATTTGTAGCGGGATTGTCTAGTAATTGCGTAGGCCAGGTTGCTCTGTATTGGCGAACACAGTCAGGCCAGCTGTGACTTAGGTAC
>JADGEN010000296.1 GCA_016744355.1 Halieaceae bacterium | reverse complement strand
CTCCCATCAACAATATGTGCACTGGCCACACCCCCCTTTACAGCATCGAGTGCGCAGCCGATTTTAGGAAGCATACCTCCGCTAACAGTGCCATCGGCGATCAATGCGTCAACCTCGGAAGTACTCAGGCCAGTAAGGGTATTGCCATCCTGGTCCAGTAGACCAGAAACATTGGTCAGCAACATAAGCTTTTCAGCTTGCATGACTTCAGCTATTTTTCCTGCAACCAGGTCTGCATTAATGTTGTAGGTTGCGCCATCACTGCCTACGCCGATAGGGGCGATAACGGGAATAAAATCGCTGCCCTGAAGCAGGTTTAAAACTTCGATGTCGATTTGTTCGACTTGCCCCACCTGACCGATATCCACTATTTCGGACGCCCCAAGTTCGGGGCTAAAGCGGCTGACTTCAAGTTTGCGCGCCCTGATCAGTTGACCATCTTTACCTGTCACACCGATGGCCTTGCCACCACTGCGGTTTATGGAAGAGACGATCTCTTTGTTCACGCTGCCCCCGAGAACCATCTCCACTACGTCCATCGTTCTGGAATTGGTAACCCGCATGCCGTCTACAAACTCGGTGGAAATGTTCAATTGCTCCAGCAGAGCCCCAATCTGTGGGCCTCCACCATGCACCACTACTGGATTCATTCCCACGAGTTTCATTAAAACGATATCCCGGGCAAAGCTCTCGTGCAGAAGAGGGT
>JADGEN010000295.1 GCA_016744355.1 Halieaceae bacterium | reverse complement strand
ATTACACTGTGTGAACGAAGCGACGCTTCTGTCGCCTGCAAGTAAGGCAAACATTTCACATTCCGGCCCGCCAGGCCGGAGGAGGAAACAATCAACCATGGCAAAAGAAAAATTTGAACGTTCCAAGCCGCATGTAAACGTCGGTACCATTGGTCATATTGACCATGGTAAGACCACGCTCACCGCTGCGATTACCAAGCAGAACGCCCTCCGAGCCGGAGCAGGCGCAGCCATTGCTTTTGATGAGATCGATAAAGCTCCTGAAGAGAAAGAGCGCGGTATCACCATTGCAACGGCACACGTTGAGTACGAGACCCCCAACCGACATTATGCACACGTCGATTGCCCTGGTCACGCCGACTACATCAAGAACATGATCACTGGTGCTGCCCAGATGGACGGCGCAATTTTGGTTGTGTCTGCTGATGATGGTCCCATGCCCCAGACCCGTGAGCACATCCTGCTTGCTCGTCAGGTGGGTGTCCCCTCTATCGTTGTGTTCCTTAATAAATGCGACATGGTGGACGACGAAGAGCTCATTGAGCTCGTTGAGATGGAACTCCAGGAGCTCCTCTCTAAATATGACTTCCCCGGTGATGATACCCCCATCATCCGTGGCAGCGCTCTTCGTGCACTTGAAGCTGACAGCTCTGATGATGCTGCTGCTCAGTGCATTTTCGAACTCATGGATGCTTGCGATAGCTACATCCCTGAGCCCGAGCG
>JADGEN010000294.1 GCA_016744355.1 Halieaceae bacterium | reverse complement strand
AGTGAAAACCACATGGCAAGCCCCGGCGGTTTTGTTCTCGATTCACTGCCGGGAATGTATGAGCATGTGTTGGTGCTGGATTTTAAAAGCCTGTACCCCAGTATTATCCGCACCTTCTTTATCGACCCTCTTGGGCTAGCGCTGGGCGTAAACCGCGGAGATGAAGAACTGGAGGAGGCACAGACGGTGCCGGGATATCTTGAGGCGCGTTATGCCCGGGAGGGGCATATTCTCCCCGACCTGATTCAGCAATTGTGGCAAAAACGGGATGAAGCAAAACAGCTAGGTGACTCACCCTTGTCGCAAGCTATTAAGATCATTATGAATTCCTTCTATGGCGTTTTGGGCACGCCGGGTTGCCGTTTTTTCGATGCGCGCCTCGCCAGCTCAATTACCAGGCGCGGTCACGATATTTTAACCCGCAGCCGCGACTATATTGAGCGGCAGGGGCAGAGTGTTATCTACGGTGATACTGACTCGGTATTTGTGTGGATTAAAGACGCCCCAGATGATGAAACCGCTGTGGCGGCAGGTAATGTGTTGGCGCGGGGGCTGAATGAGTTTTGGCGGGAACAAATCAAGCTCGAGTTCAATTTAGAGAGTGAGCTCGAAGTTGAGTTTGAGACCCATTACCAGCGTTTTCTTATGCCCACTGTGCGCGGTTCAGATAAAGGGAGCAAGAAGCGTTACGCCGGCGTGGTGGACGGCGACAAACTGATATTCAAAGGGCTGGAGAATGTGCGTACCGAC
>JADGEN010000293.1:563-809 GCA_016744355.1 Halieaceae bacterium | reverse complement strand
CTGCACATGTGCCTCACTTAAGATTATAGACTATGCCTTATAGTCCTTATGTGCTCTCTTTGTAACAGGACTGGGCAATACTCAATGAATATTCTTTAAGGTAATACTCAAAAACGGCTTTTTCGTTAAGTATGAAAAATTGCTTTGGGCACGAAGTGGGCACAATCTGGGCACAGAGGAGATTTTTAGAGCAGATACAAAAAAGCCCAATCTTTAAATTGGGCTCTAAGTGCTTGATTTAACAAG
>JADGEN010000293.1:0-553 GCA_016744355.1 Halieaceae bacterium | reverse complement strand
GGACAACGCGAAAGCATAAACGTTTTATTTTTGATGACATATTGATGACACGGAGCTTTCTTAAATCTTAGGCATAAAAAAAGCCACTCGTAAGTGGCTAATTTTAAACGGAATTTTGGTAGGACTACCCAGATTCGAACTGGGGACCTCTACCATGTCAAGGTAGCGCTCTAACCAACTGAGCTATAGTCCTAAAGTGTGTGCAGTCTAATAAATCGCCCCTCGCCATGCAAGGGTTTTTCTCGCTGAATATAGAAATTTAATCCAGAAAGCAGTTTAAAATCAGTTTGTTAGCCACTTTGTTCAATTTTCAGGCACGTGATT
Organism: Halieaceae bacterium; assembly: GCA_016744355.1. Classification (GTDB taxonomy): domain Bacteria; phylum Pseudomonadota; class Gammaproteobacteria; order Pseudomonadales; family Halieaceae; genus JBALVT01. The sequence goes on along the minus strand of JADGEN010000293.1, from coordinate 229 downwards.
GATTGTCATTGCTCGCCTTTGAACTTCTTCCCAGTCTTCACTTTCTAATAACCTAGCATCGGTTAGCCAACTGCCACCGGCACAAATCACGCTGGGTAGCCCAAGATACTCGTGATAATTTCCCATGGTAATTCCTCCTGTCGGACAGAATTGAATATCAGGAAATGGGCCAGCCCAAGATTTTAGTAGTTTAACGCCGCCAATTGCACTAACAGGGAAGCATTTAAGC
>JADGEN010000292.1:482-844 GCA_016744355.1 Halieaceae bacterium | reverse complement strand
CACCGATCTGCCGGGGCACCATCTGGGGATAAAAATTTCCCACCATAGCAGCCACCCTAATACCCACATGAATTTGGAGTGTTCTGAATGAATTTGTATATTCTTCCGGATGCTGACGTTCTATCCCTCGTCACTTTAATAGTAGATAGTTATCGGTGCTAAGTTAGACTCGGGCAATTGGACTCGATAACGATACCTGATGCTTTTTGGTAAGAAGCAGTAGGTGCTGGATAAAAAAAGGTTGTGTGAACAATGATGAGCAGGATGTTAAAACGAGAGTCGCGCCGCCTGCGTGAAATAGATCGGCGTATGTCACAAGTATTGAGCTATGACGAGTGGCTTGAACTGGCTGCTTTGCATGA
>JADGEN010000292.1:0-472 GCA_016744355.1 Halieaceae bacterium | reverse complement strand
GGATGAAAGCTCTCTGTATGATCACGTCAGCATCAAAACCCGACTGCGAAGACTGCAAAGGTTGAGAAAGAAGGGGGATGATCATGGTTTACTGTTTGCGTTGAATGAGGGCATCCACGGCAATATGGCTGGAATGGGTAAATCTGCACTCCATCAACGTGCCAAGTGCGGTACCAAAATACTTATTCAGAACTACATCAACGAAATATGTGAATCCCTTTTAAAGTTGTCGCCCAAGGATCTGGAAAGTGTACCCTGGGCTGAACGCGTAGAGTTCTTTCAGCGTGCGAGTCACTGTTACGGCCGTACTGCACTCATGCTCAGCGGTGGTGGCACTCTAGGGTATTTCCATTTTGGCGTACTAAAAGCGCTGATAGAGCAGGGTTTGTGTCCGGTCGTTATCTCCGGTGCCAGCGCTGGCGCCTTCGTGGCAGCGGTTGTCGGTACTCATTCTGACGAAGAATACCTGGAC
>JADGEN010000291.1 GCA_016744355.1 Halieaceae bacterium | reverse complement strand
GACTACGAGCTACAGAGAACCCTGTGGACACTGATAAAATGTTATCGAACTGATAGTTGCCGCCCACATGATCGAAATGACTGTGAGAATTCATTACGCTAATGGGTTTGTCGGTGAGCCGATCGACAATCGCTTTAATATCTCCCATGCCATTGCCCGTATCAAACAACAGAGCTGATTTACTCCCGACTATAAGGTACGAAATAACTTCCTGCCATTGAAACGGCTCGTAAATGGCATAGATATCAGGCGCCACTTCGTAGACCTCAAACCAGTCATTACTGGTGCTGTGCTTTTCGAGATCGGCGTAAGCAGCGCGAGGTAGATTGTCACAAAATTTTTCGAGATCTGCCCGAACTGTCGCAGAAAGAAGCAAAGCCAAACACAGCGATATCAACATGAGCACGCGAGTGAATATACTATGTGTTCTGCAGACTCTGCCAAACATGTTTATCTCCTGTATGTGGGGTTTTACAATGAATTTGGTTATAGTCGATCTGGTTAAAACTTCTATAAGTAATATGCTTTGGCGCAGGTAGGCTCTTTATGCAAGATATCATACCCGATACTGTTGTCGATGGTGCGGTGGAGAAGGCCTCGCAGTTAAGCCTTAACTTCCTTTCTGCAGTAGGCCTGCCCAAACAGGTACCATTTACGCTCACACCCAGCCCAATACGCCCTGGTACTTTCGCCCAACTGGAATCGGTGTCGCCCCTACTGGGAAGATTAACTCACGAGCTATCCCTGCGCGGCGAACTTCTGCAAACAGTGCACGACCCGCTGGCGGCTGGCGACCCGTTTTTTGCAGCACTACTGTCCTGTCATCGAGAGTTACAGAGCAAGCCGAACGACTTACTTCGTATTCCCCTGCTACTACAACGCAGCGACTTTATGTTGGATGACAAGCTGGGGCCTAAACTGGTTGAGTGCAATAGCATCGCGGCGGGCATGGCTCCATTTGGGGAACAGACTCAGAAACT
>JADGEN010000290.1 GCA_016744355.1 Halieaceae bacterium | reverse complement strand
GTGCTTTACTGCGCCACAGACTATTACAGTGAGAACTCTCCTTGATTCGCCAACTACTCACCTGTCTGGTGGCGCTCATCACAGCGACGCCAGCACTAGCCGATGGCCCTCAAACAGGCCCTACCGTTCCCGATTTCGGCCCGGTCTTCGGTGTACCCAGGGATTCTTACAATCTCGACAACGATACATATTACAAAGTGAGCATGGATGCCTCCGCTACAGACGCTTCGCCTGGCGACATCAATCGTCACTTCGAATCCGTCGCGCGCTTTTTGAACATGCATGCACGAAATGGCATCGACAGGGATAACATTGACTTTGCACTCGTGGTGCATGGTCCCGCCGGATAAGATTTACTGGATGACACCAGCTATAACAAACGTTACCAGCAATCGAATCCCAACACCCAATGGCTGAAACAATTGGGCGATGCAGGTGTTACTATTTACCTCTGCGGCCAGTCGGCCGCGTACATGAAACTGGGAGCCGAAGAGTTGAACCCCACAGTAAAAATAGCAGTCTCGGCAATGACAGCACATGTTCGTCTACAAGCGGAAGGCTATACACTCACCCCCTTTTAGTCATCTTAATACACCTAACGCGATTCAAAGCAACATCTCGCTGGAGATAAGAGTATGCCGTTCCGCAACATCGTAACAAAATTAGTGCATGTACTGCCAACGGCCAGCTGCGTTTTGCTAGCTATAGCCGCTTCATTCTCTTCCGCAGAAAACGCTACGTCTGAAATCGAGGCGCCTCGCCACGTCATCCTGATCATCGGCGATGGCATGGACGACCAACAAATAACCATTGCACGAAACTACCTCAGCGGTGCCGCCGGGCGTCTTCTGCTCGATGAAATGCCGATACGCGCAAGCTCCCAAATTTTGACCATTGAAGATACTCTGGATGGCAAGCCTGTATATGTGGGTGACTCAGCCAACACCGCCACGTCTATGGCAAGCGGCGAACTCACCAGTCGCGGCCGCATTTCAACCCGGGCGGGCAGCAACCAAGCTATCCCTACCATTGTAGAAA
>JADGEN010000028.1 GCA_016744355.1 Halieaceae bacterium | reverse complement strand
ATCTTGAACATACCGTGGCTGAAGTTCTGACCAGTTACGGTTATGGCGAGGTGCGTCTGCCGATTGTAGAGCATACTGAGTTGTTTACGCGCTCTATCGGGCAGGTGACCGATATTGTAGAAAAGGAAATGTACAGTTTTGACGATCGTAATGGCGAAAGCCTGAGTTTGAGACCCGAAGGCACCGCAGGTTGCGTGCGAGCGGCGGTTCAGGCGGGTGTGCTCAATACGCCGCAGCGATACTGGTATGCCGGCCCTATGTTTCGTTACGAGCGGCCGCAAAAAGGTCGTCAACGTCAGTTTCACCAGATAGGTGCGGAAGCTTTCGGTGTGGCCAGCCCGGATATGGATGCTGAGCTCATTCTCATGAGCGGGCGCCTGTGGCAAAAGTTGGGTATCGCCGACGGCGTCGAGCTTCAGCTCAATTCCATAGGCAGTAGTGAGAGTCGCAGCCAATACCGCACAGCGCTGGTTGAATATTTACGTCAATTTGAGGACGAATTGGACGAGGACAGCCAGCGTCGCCTTGAGACCAACCCCCTACGCATTCTTGACAGCAAGAATTCGGCTACTCAGGCTTTGCTTGATAGCGCCCCGGAGATGTCAGACTTTCTTGACGATGAATCAAAAGACGATTTTTCCAGATTGTGTGCATTACTCGACGCAGCGGGGGTGGCTTACATCATTAATACGCGTCTGGTTCGAGGCCTGGATTATTACAACAAAACCGTATTTGAGTGGGTAACCACCAAGTTGGGCGCCCAAGGTACAGTTTGTGCAGGCGGACGTTACGATGGACTGGTGGCGCAACTGGGTGGAAGAGATACTCCCAGCGTTGGTTTCGCAATGGGCATGGAGCGCCTGGTGCTCTTGTTGTCAGAATTACCAGAGGGCGAAATCCCAGTCCCTGCGGTGGCAGATGTTTACGTAGTAGCTGCGGGTGATGATGCCTATAAAGTCGCCTTATCAGCGGTTGAAGTGCTGCGTGGTGAATTACCAGAGCAGCGCATTGTTCAGCATACCGGTGGTGGCAGTTTTAAGAGCCAGATGAAGAAGGCTGACAAGAGCGGCGCGCGTGTTGCTCTATTGTGGGGTGAAGACGAGGTGGCTGCCGGGACTGTTACTTTAAAGCACCTGCGTGCGCAGGGCGATAGCGAGCAGAGGTTGGCTCAACAGAGTTTCCCTGTAACTGAATTACGGGCGGTGCTAAGCGCAGCGCTTAACAGCAATTGATTTGAGAGTGAGTGAGTAACTGTAAATATGGACACATATCGTACTGAAGAAGAACAGGTTGAAGCTATTCGTCGCTGGTGGGATGAAAATGGCCGTTCCACAATTATATCCATTGTGTTGGCTCTCGCCGCGGGCTTTGGCTGGCAGGCTTGGAAGAACCACGACCAACAGCTTGGTGAGGCCGCGTCCCACGACTATCAATTGTTACTGCAGCATTTGGCTGTGACCAGTGCAGCGCCGGGAGGAGATTTCTCCGAGGCTAAAGATCTAGCGGAGCAGATAAAAGCACAATACGCCAGTTCTGGTTATGCGCAGTTTGCAGCACTTCAACTGGCCAAAATTGCGGTGAGCAGCAATGATATGGAACAGGCGAAAGCCCAGTTGAAATGGGTGTTGAACAAGGCTCCAGCAAAATCTGATATTGCCGATATTGCAAGCCTGCGTCTCGCCCGAGTCCTGGCTTCCACAGGCGATACCGATCAGGCTCTTGAAATACTTGCAACGGGCACAAATGGCGCCTATGCGGCGTCCTACGAGTTGGCCAGAGGCGATATTTACATGCAGCTGGATCGTTCGGATGAGGCAAAAGCAGCCTATTTAGAGGCCAAAAGTATCTTGGCAGAGACTGGCGTTGATGGTTCGTTGGCCACTTTGGAGCAGAAGCTGCAAAGCCTCACGCCGATTCCCGCCAGAACCGTAGAGACTTCAAACAACGCGGATGCAGCGCAGTTTTTGGACGCCCCTGAGACCGATGACACTACAGCCAGGCAGGAAGGTTAGAATGCGACTCCTCATTATGTCATTGCGCAGTCTGATGGCGCTTTCACTGGTGTTGTCAATGAGCGCCTGCAGCACGGTGAAGGGCTGGTTCGAGATGGACGATGATGAAGACCTTACCGCTCCTGTTGAGCTCGTAGATATCAATGAATCAGTAAAAATCAAAAAGCTCTGGTCCAAAGGAATTGGCGATGGTCAGGGTAAAGGCTACTTGAAAATTCAACCGGTTATCTCGGGTGACAGTATTTACGTCGCCTCTGCTGACGGTGAAGTTGTATCAATAGATCGCAATACCGGCAAAGAACAATGGAGTATCGATCTTGATGTCCGTATTTCCGGGGGAGTTGGGGTTTATGAAAACACCCTGCTTCTGGGCGGGAATGACGGCTCGGTTATGCAGCTTAGTGCCTCAGACGGATCTCTCAACTGGACCACGCGAGTTAACGGTGAAGTGTTGGCACCGCCTCAGGGGAACGGACGTGTCGTGGTCGCCCAAAGCTATGAAGGCAGAGTACAGGGCCTGGATTTTAAAACCGGTGAAAAATTATGGGTCTTCAACAGCAATGTACCCGTGCTGACAGTCCGCGGTACCAGTACGCCTATTCTCAGCAACAATATGGTCTATGTAGGTTTTGCCAGTGGTCGGGTTCTGAGCCTCGAGTCCACTACCGGTGCTGTCACATGGGAGGCCCGCGTGGCTATTCCTCAGGGACGATCCGAAATTGAACGAATTGTCGACGTAGATGGCACTATGCTTCTGGTAGGCAAAGAATTATATGCGTCCAGCTACCAAGGGCGGCTTGTAGCGATTGACGTGGGTTCCGGGCGCAAGATGTGGCAGCAGGATGTATCCTCTTTTGCCGGCGTTTCGCAGGGCTTTGGCAATGTATATGTCACTGACGAAGATGGCACAGTAATGGCGTACCTGCGCAATGGCCAGGGTGAGCGCTGGTCCCAGCCCGCCCTCGGTTACCGCGAACTATCGCGCCCTACACCCGTGAGCAGTTACCTTGCGGTTGCTGATTTTGAAGGCTATGTCCACTTGCTGTCCCAGGTCGACGGCGAGTTTGTAGGTAGGGTGAAAGCCGACGGTGACGGCGCGCGTGCCGACATGCTCAGCGACGGTAATATACTCTATGTATACGGCAATAGCGGTAAACTTATTGCCTATAAGATTACGGCAAAGGACTAAACCTGAATGCTTCCTGTGATCGCTTTGGTTGGCCGCCCCAATGTTGGAAAGTCTACCCTGTTCAACCAGATCACGCGCAGCCGTGACGCACTGGTAGCCAATTTTCCCGGTTTGACCCGCGATCGAAAATACGGCGAAGCCAGAATGGATACCCGTCCTTTTATCGTTATCGATACCGGTGGGATAAGAGGCGATGAGCAGGGCATCGATACACAAATGGCCGGCCAGTCTCTGTTGGCTATCGAAGAGGCTGACGCAGTTTTGTTTCTGGTAGATGCCCGGGAAGGGCTCAGTCCTATCGATGAGTCGCTGGCCAAGCACTTGCGTCAGCGCAATAAGTCGTTCCATCTTGTGGTTAACAAAATTGACGGTATAAACGAAGAACTCGCGGTGAGTGATTTTTACGCTCTGGGCGTAGAGTCCATGCACGCAATTGCTGCAAGCCAAGGACGCGGCGTGCGCGCGATGATCGAAAAAATTCTTGCTGAGTATCCGGCAGAAGAGTTGGAACACAGCGCTCATCATGGCGATACGACGCGAGTGGCAGTGGTAGGTCGACCCAATGTTGGTAAATCCACTCTGGTTAACCGTATGTTGGGTGAAGACCGTGTGGTGGTTTACGACGAACCTGGCACCACACGCGATAGTATTTATATCGATTTTGAACGCGAAGATAAGCGTTACACGCTCATCGACACTGCAGGCATCAGGCGGCGAAAAAACATCAAGCTTACAGTAGAGAAATTTTCTATTGTGAAAACCCTGAAGGCGATTGACGACGCCCACGTGGTGGTGATGCTGATGGATGCCAGTGAGGGTATCGTCGATCAGGATCTACACCTGTTGGGCCACTGTATCGAGGCTGGGCGCGGGCTGGTGATTGCGATCAACAAATGGGATGGTCTGGACGCCTACGAAAAAGACCGAATTAAAGAGGCTTTATCCCGCCGCTTACAGTTTGCCAGCTACGCCGATACGCATTTTATTTCGGCCTTGCATGGCACTGGTGTTGGCCACCTCTACGCATCTGTAGACGCAGCCTACGAGTCAGCTACCAAAAAGCTTAATACAAATGCACTTACTCGAATTTTGGAGGGGGCCGTTTTTGACAACGCACCTCCTATGATAAATGGTCGGCGTATCAAGATGCGCTATGCCCACGCAGGCGGGAAAAACCCTCCCATTATCGTGATTCACGGCAACCAGACTGGCAAAGTGCCAGTGAGTTACCAGCGCTACCTTGAAAAAGTGTTTCGTCGGGAGCTCGATCTAATGGGCACGCCCGTGAGAATAGAATTCAAGGCCAGCGAGAACCCTTTCGCAGAAAAGCGTGACAAACTCACTGACAGGCAGGTGACACGCAAGCGTCGCATCAAAGCAATTGCCAAAGAAAGCCCTAAAGATAAGCATGGGAGAAGACGCTAGTCCTCATGCAAGTCCCCGATCTCGACAGTAGAGAGAGTATCGAGAGATTCGTTGACTGCTTTTATAATAAAATACTTGCCGATCCCAGTCTCGCCCCCATCTTTACTGACGTGGCAAAGGTGGATCTGGCAGTACACCTTCCTCATATCAAAGACTATTGGTGCAAGCTCTTGTTGGGTGACAAGAACTATCAACGCCACACGATGAATATTCACCGGCAGCTACACGGAAAGCATGCGCTTCATGCACGGGATTTTCAGCGCTGGCTGGATTTATTTGTGGCTACAGTCGATGAGGGTTACGTGGGCGAGCGGGCAGAGCGGGCTAAATTGATCGCATACGCTATCGCTAACAATATGCAAAAAGCGCTGCTTTAAGACACGCCTTAACACTGTAGTGTTTCGTATCTCATTGATTAATATATAGATATAATTATTTCTGAATTCACTTGCGTCAATCTTGGCAGGTGATATAGTTACATATAACACCATAGCAACGAGGCGTTAGAAAATGTTCATCAAATTGTTTCACCACAGGGGGAAGAGCGCCATGGGCCGGGGCAATAGTCGAGTGCTTGTGTATTCCGCTTTGTTTTTCCTGTGTGCCATGCTTGTTTCTTTGTCTAGTAGAGCGGATACACAGCAAGTTGGGGGCCTGGAGTTTTCACGGGTCCTGATCATGGGCAGTGCCGAAGTTGAGATCAGTCAGGGTGATACGCCTGAGCTTATGGTTAGGGGCAGCGAATCTGATCTGGAGAAGCAGCCCTTCTTTGTAGACGGAGATACCCTAATCCTGGGGCGTGCGCAAAAGCGCAGCTATGATTTTAGCGATTTGAAATTTAAGCTGGTTGTTGCAGACATTGAGCATCTGCAATTGAGTGGCTCGGGTGAAGTTTATGTAAAGCCGCTAACAGTCGAAGACCTCTACGTCTCAGTCGAAGGCTCTGGTGAAATAAAGCTTTACGGAGTCAGGGGACGTGATCTTACAATCATGGTTAGTGGCTCGGGTCAAGCCCAGGTCGTCGACCTCGCTGGCTCCGACGTAAAGATTGTTGTTTCCGGGTCTGGTGAGCTGTTCGTAGGTAAGCTGAAAGCCACAAGAGTGGAAGCTTCAGTCGCAGGATCTGGTGACGTCATCGTACAACAAAATGGAGAAGTGAGTGACCTCAGGATCAACATAGCTGGTTCTGGAGATGTCGATCTGGAAAATGTGGCCGCTAAATCAGTGGAGGTTAATATCGCCGGTTCCGGCACTGCGTTAGTCCGTGCCGCTAAGGATCTGGATGTGAATATCATGGGAAGTGGCGACGTTTTGTACCATGGCTCACCTGATGTTAGTCAGTCAGTGATGGGCTCCGGTGATGTTGTGCAGCAGTAGGTGACGGCTATAAGGAGCAGATGCTTGTGTCTATAGAGTGGAATGACAAACAGCCCATTTATAAACAACTCAAAGACATGGTTGTGGAGCGTATTATGGATGGATCATTCGCAGAGGGTGAAGCGGTGCCTTCAGTCAGGCAGGTTGCCGCCGACTATCAGATCAATCACCTCACGGTGGGTAAGGCATACCAGGAGTTAGTGGAAGCACAGTTGTTGGAAAAGCGTCGAGGCCTGGGTATGTTTGTTATGCAGGGCGCGCGATCTTCACTCACTCACAATGAGCAGCACAAATTTATTAGCGATGACGTTCCGGCTTTCGCAGAGCGTGTAAAAATTTTGGGGTTAGATATGAAGAGCGTAGTCGAGCGACTGCTCAGCATAGGAGAGGAAATCTGATGGCTAATATAATAACAGCTAAAGGCCTGGCAAAATCTTTTGGCGACATCAGGGCCATCGACCAGGTTGATTTCGAACTGAAATCCGGCTCTGTACTCGGGCTTATTGGTCCCAATGGAGCGGGTAAGACGACACTACTTCGTGCCCTATTGGGGCTCAGTGAGTATGAGGGAGAACTGGATGTTCTGGGCAACAGCCCTCGCGCCAAGCGCTCCCAGCTGATGGAAGAAGTTTGTTTCATTGCCGACACCGCAGTGTTGCCCAGGTGGATGACGGTTAGTCAGTTGTTGGACTATGTGACGGGTGTACATCCACGCTTTAGCAGAGGCCAGGCAGAGGACTTTCTCAAAACAACCGAGGTAAAGCTGTCACGAAAAGTTAAGAATCTGTCCAAAGGCATGACCGTACAGCTACACCTGGCTCTGGTTATGGCTATTGATGCCAAGTTACTTATTCTTGATGAGCCAACGTTGGGTTTGGATATTCTTTTTAGGAAGCGTTTTTTCGAGCAATTGCTCAATGATTATTTTGATGGTGAAAGAACCATTATTATCTCTACTCATCAAATTGAAGAAGTCCAAAATATTCTCACTGATGTGACTTTTATGGACAAAGGGAAGTTGGTGTTACAAAAATCCATGCTCGCCATTGAGGATGACTATGTAGAGCTTCACGCTGTTGGAGACGCGGTAGCGAAAGCGCAGGCGATACCTCATGTGGGTACGCGAAGCATACTTGGCGGCAAGGCGATTATCTATGAAGACATTTCGCGAGACATTCTCGAACCACTGGGTGAGTTACGAACACCCTCGGTGTCAGATTTGTTTGTCGCCAAGGTTGGGGGAGAATAGACATGGCTAACGCAAAGTCGAATCGAATATTTACCCTGCTTCAACGAGAAATTCAGGAAAGTAAGAATGCGCTGTTCTGGACTCCCATTGTAATAGCTGGAGTGCTCACCTTGATAATGCTCACCAGCGTGTTGCTGGCCAATCGGGTAAGCATTATGGGTGACGCTGTCATGCAGGTGTTACTGGATGAGGGTAGTACCAGCGGCATGAATATCACTATTCATATCGATGACGAGGGGCAGCAGGAAGTTCAAACCTACACTATTGAAAAAAGTGAAGACTCGACTGTGGAAGAGGACTGGAATTTTTCCAAGGAGTGGACATTTGAGCCTAAATCCAAAAAAGAAATCGCAAAGCATATTGATGAGGAGTACGAAAGTCTCAACCCAATGTTCAACATGCTTCACAATTTTATGATTTTGGTGCTCATTTTGGTGACGATTAATTACCTGATGAATACCCTGTACCAGGATAGAAAAGATCGCAGTATTTTATTCTGGAAATCCATGCCGGTTTCAGAGTGGGAAGAGGTACTGTGTAAATTTGGTATCGCGATGCTTGTTGCCCCTGCTATTTATATTGCAGTGTCTATGTTGATCCAGTTGATGTGCGTTGCACTCGCGATGTTGATGGTTTCGCGCATGGATATGGACCCTATGGAACTGATTATCGGCCATGTGGACTTTGTCTCTTTGTTTTTTAATCAGGTCAGTGGTTGGATTCTTTCGGCCCTGTGGATGGCACCGTTCTATGCATGGATACTATTCGCATCAGCCGCAGCGAAACGCTCTCCATTTATGTTGGCCTTCGCGCCGTTAGTGGCTCTGGTTGTCGTTGAAGAGGTCTTTCTGGGCAGCGACTATGTGAGCTCTGCAGTGCAATATCACATACCGCACTATATAGAGGAGTCCAATGCTGTCGGTTTCTTCCTGTATGGTCCGGACTGGTCTGCCATCAGCTATCCCAATCTAGTGGGTGGTTTGGTGTTTGCGGGGTTGGCATTGTGGGGGGCTGTTTACCTGCGCCGTTATCGCTTCGAAATTTGAGCACTGCATCAGATTTTAATAAGGGAGCTGATGCTCCCTTTTTTTGTTCATAGTTCTGTTTACAGCCATATTGTGGCCTATTTGGTAATTCACGAAATGAATAGTAGGGATATATACTATTGATTTCAATTATACTACCCGTGCCTCTACTATACTTGCCAAGTTACTCAATCCACATCGTTAAAACAGAGGTACTATCATGTCAAACTATCAAAGTGATATAGACGCAGTCGTTAAGTTACGCGCAGAGCAGGGCAGCGCCTGGGGTGCTATCAGCGCAGAATCTGCCGCTAGAATGAAAGCCCAGAACCGCTTTAAAACCGGAATTGATATCGCTAAGTACACTGCCGGAATTATGCGCAAGGATATGGCTGACTACGATGCCGATTCGTCGCAGTACACACAGTCTCTGGGTTGCTGGCACGGTTTCATCGGCCAACAGAAAATGCTGGCGATCAAAAAGCACCACGGTACAACGGATAAGCGTTACTTGTACCTGTCGGGTTGGATGATTGCAGCACTGCGCTCCGAGTTTGGTCCACTGCCAGACCAGTCCATGCATGAGAAAACATCTGTGCCTGCGCTGATTGAAGAGCTGTACACATTCTTACGTCAGGCTGACGCACGCGAACTGGGTCACTTGTTTCACGATCTGGATGACGCACGAGCGGCAGGTGATGAAGTAAAAGAGAAGCAGGTCCTGAACGATATTGAGAACTACGAAACACACGTAGTGCCTATTATTGCTGATATCGATGCCGGTTTTGGTAACGAAGAGGCAACTTACCTGCTGGCCAAGGCTATGATTGAAGCTGGAGCCTGTGCCATTCAGGTTGAAAACCAGGTGTCAGACGCCAAGCAGTGTGGTCACCAGGACGGTAAAGTAACTGTTCCTCATGAAGATTTTCTGGCCAAAATTAATGCCATTCGCTACGCATTCCTGGAGCTGGGTGTTGATGACGGTGTCATTGTTGCACGTACCGATTCATTGGGTGCCGGCCTGACCCAGAAAATCCCGGTATCTACCGATGCTGGCGACCTGGCTCACAAGTACAACGCGTTCCTGGAAACCACTGAAGTGGCTTCTGCCGATGATGTAAATGAAGGCGATGTCATTATCAAGCAGGACGGCAAACTGGTTAAGCCAGTGCGATTGCCAAACGGCTTGTATAAGTTCAAAGAGGACACCGGTGTAGAGCGATGTGTACTGGATTGTATTACCAGTTTGCAAAACGGCGCCGACTTGCTGTGGATTGAAACTGAAAAGCCACATGTTCGCCAGATTGGCAGTATGGTTGATGCCATTCGTCAAACTATTCCCAATGCCAAGCTGGTCTACAACAACTCACCCTCCTTTAACTGGACACTGAACTTCCGTCAGCAGGTATTTGATGCCTGGGCTGAAGCCGGCAAAGATGTCTCCGCATACGATCGTGATGCGCTGATGAGTATTGATTACGATGACTCTGAGCTGTCGCTTGCTGCCGATGAAAAGATTCAGTCATTCCAGGCGGATGCAGCGCGTGAAGCGGGCATTTTCCATCACCTCATTACGCTGCCTACTTACCATACAGCGGCTCTGTCTACTGACAACCTGGCTAAAGGTTACTTCGGTGAAGAGGGTATGTTGGCCTACGTTAAGGGCGTTCAGCGTAAGGAATTGCGTGAAGGCATCGCCTGCGTTAAGCACCAGGATATGGCTGGCTCTAATATGGGCGACGACCATAAGGAGTATTTCTCCGGTGATCAGGCTCTGAAGGCTTCCGGTGAAGACAACACCATGAACCAATTCGGATAAACAACTTGCCGAAAGTACTGGGGGGGCGGATTAATTATCCGCCCCCTTTTTTTATTTTCCTATAATAGTGCAAAGATCAGGTAATCTATATGGCGTGGTCGATACTAAGATGAAAGTACTATTTCTCATTCTTTCGGTGTTTGTGCCCAACGTGGCATTTTGCTCGAGTGAAGAAGTGCCGATAATTGACCTAACTCAGCATTGGGTTGGCTACACGGCTCTCGCCCTGTTTGCGTTTTCCTATATTTTGGTAGTACTCGAAGAGCAGTTGCACTTACGCAAGTCTAAACCCGTATTGTTGGCTGCTGGAATAATCTGGGTGCTCATAGCGTTCACCTATAATTCCAATGGTGATAACCATTCAGCCGAGGTCGCAATTCGCCACAACTTTCTTGAATACGCTGAATTATTTTTCTTTCTACTGGTGGCCATGACCTATATTAACGCCATGTTGGAGCGGCGTGTATTCGATACGCTTCGGGATTGGCTGGTGCTTAAGGGTTTTAGCTACAGGGCACTGTTTTGGCTTACCGGTATCCTGGCCTTCGTGATCTCCCCAATTGCGGATAACCTGACTACGTCGCTCATTATGTGCGCTGTGATTCTGGCAGTAGGCGAGGGGCAGCCCAAATTTGTGGCCGTCGGCTGTGTGAATATTGTTGTAGGCGCAAATGCAGGAGGTGCATTTAGTCCCTTTGGAGACATCACTACTTTGATGGTCTGGCAAAAGGGAGTGGTTGAGTTCGCAGATTTTTTTAAGCTCTTTGTGCCGGCTGTGGTCAATTTTGTTATTCCAGCCCTCATTATGCAGTATGCCCTTCCAGCGGGCAGACCACAGAGTAATGATGGCGAACGGGTGAAAATGAAAACGGGCGGGCTCACGATTGTGGTTCTTTTTCTACTCACGATAGTCACCGCTGTCAGTTTTCACAATTTTCTTCATTTGCCACCCGTGTTTGGGATGATGACAGGCTTGGCATACTTGAAGTTCTTTGGATACTACCTGCGCAAGCAGGGCAAGCCCGGTGTTGATACCTCGGACATGCCCACTGGGCATGTTATTGAGGATGATTTTGATATTTTCGATAGAATTGCCAAAGCCGAGTGGGACACTCTGTTCTTTTTCTACGGAGTTATTTTGGCCGTAGGTGGCTTGGGTTTTATTGGCTATCTGGGTGTAACGTCAGAATTTCTCTACGGTGAGCTGGGCGCCACTACCGCTAATATACTGGTCGGTGTTATATCGGCTATCGTCGATAATATTCCCGTTATGTTTGCTGTGCTTACGATGAACCCCGATATGGATCAGGTGCAGTGGTTACTGGTAACCCTCACAGCAGGTGTGGGCGGCAGTCTTTTGTCTATAGGCTCTGCCGCTGGTGTTGCGTTAATGGGGCAGGCCAGAGGGCAGTACACATTTTTTAGCCACCTAAGGTGGACGCCGGTGATTGCACTGGGTTATGTTGCGAGTATCTGGGTGCATTTTCTTATTAATGGCTAGTGAGGTCGCCCATGCGTTGGGATGAAATAGACCAGCAAATTTGTTCGGTTGCACGCGCTTTATCTGTCGTTGGGGAGCGCTGGACGCTCCTCATTTTGCGTGATGCCTTTTTTGGTACCCGCCGCTTTGACAAATTTCAGCATAACTTGGGCATTACTCGACACCGCTTGTCCGAGCGTTTGGGTAAACTTGTGGAGCAGGGCGTTTTGGTGAAAGTCCCCTATAATAAAAAACCAGTACGTTACGAGTATCGCCTCACCCGTAAGGGCCTGAGCCTATACCCTGTATTAATGAGTCTGGGTCGATGGGGAGACGAATGGATGGACGCTGGCGAAGGTGTACCTCTTGAGTATACCCACACATCCTGCGGTAAGAAGACAAAGCCGGTGCTCGCCTGCAGCGAATGTGGTGAAGCCCTGCGTCCCGAAGAGGTAAGCATTAAGGTAGGACCTGCCCTGCAAGGGCTTGCAGCAGAACTGGAAAACGAGGGTGAGCCCAATCCTGAAATTCAGGAGCTACTGGCGCGTTCATTCCCGCACTAACTCGACTGTTTAAAAAAAGAGGAAGTAGACACCATGGATAGCACAAATAATATTGTCATGAATCAGGATGCTGCTAATGCGGTAATGGCCGAACAGCCTGAGTCGGTAGATGAAATTCGTAAAGATCGTAAAGAGAAGCTTTCAGCCGCGCTGCGTCTGTTCGGTAAATTTGGTTTCGATGAAGGGGTTGCGGGCCATATCACCGTGCGTGACCCGGGTAAAACCGACCACTTCTGGGTGAACCCCATGGGTAAATCCTTCAAGCAGATGACAGTTTCCGATTTACTCCTGGTGAGTCATGAAGGGGAAGTCGTTGAAGGCAATGGTTTGCTAAATCGCGCAGCCTTCACGATTCACTCGCGAATTCACATGGCGCACCCGGAAGTAACAGCCGCCGCTCATTCGCATTCGGTGTATGGCAAGGCCTGGGCTTCTCTGGGCCGATTATTAGACCCCATCACTCAGGATTCCTGTGCGTTTTACAATAATCATGCTCTGTTTGATGACTTTCGCGGTGTCGTTGTAGATACCAGCGAGGGCGAAAAACTTGCAGCCGCCCTGGGTGATAACAAAGCGATAATCTTGCAGAATCACGGCTTATTAACAGTTGGCGAAAGTGTTGATGAAGCCGCGTGGTGGTATATCACTATGGAGCGAAGCTGTCAGGCTCAGTTGCTAGCTGAAGCCGCTGGAACCCCAAAGCTTATCGAGCCAGAGTATGCTGAAATAACCAGGGAAACCGTAGGTTCTCATTTGGCAGGCTGGTTTAGTTTCCAGCCCCTGTATGATGTGATTGTGGCGGAGCAGCCCGAGCTGCTGGATTAGTCGGCGGGAGGCTTTGTAAAGGCGATAAGTACTATGGGTCTCAAGCAAGGTAGATATAGACACTTTAAAGGCGCAGATTATGAGGTGAGGGGGCTTGCCACCCACTCTGAAACTGGCGAGCAGCTAGTGGTTTACTCCCCCTTGTATGGAGAGGGTGGTTTGTGGGTCAGGCCACTGGCTATGTTTTTGGAGCCTGTTGAGCACGAAGGAAAGCGTCTACAGCGTTTTGAGTATATCGGGGACGGTGAACCATGATAAAGCTGAAAGTGAATGGCGACCTACATGAAGTTGATGCTGAGGCCGATACGCCCTTGCTGTGGGTGTTACGCGATTTTCTCGGATTGCGTGGCACCAAATTTGGATGTGGAAAAGGCTTGTGTGGAGCCTGTACTATACACCTGAATGGCAAGGCTATGCGGTCTTGCCAGTTGCCGCTGTCGCTAGCTGCAGAAGGCGATATCCTCACTATTGAAGGTCTGTCTTCAAACGCCTCTCACAACGTGCAGCGCGCATGGCAAGATAATAACGTCCCTCAATGTGGTTACTGCCAGTCGGGCCAAATAATGAGTGCTGCTGCGTTGCTGGCGAGTAACGCCAACCCTACCGATACAGAAATCGACACCGCGATGTCGGGTAATCTGTGCCGCTGTGGAACGTATCCGAGAATTCGCGCTGCGATTTCCCAGGCGGCAAAGGACCGCGGAGAAAACACATGAGCACGATTGAGAAGATAAGTCGTCGCAGGTTGCTTCAGCTGACCGGAATTTCCGCAGGAGGTTTGGTGTTGGCGGGTCTGGTGCCGGCTTTAAGCGGGATGACAAATATTTTGGACAGTGCGGATGGTCAAACGCTCAATATATTCGTGTCTGTACGCAGCGACGGCCGTGTTGAAATTATCGCTCATCGCTCCGAGATGGGCACGGGCATACGCACTAGCTTGCCACAGGTTGTGGCAGATGAAATGGGTGCAAACTGGGGTCAAGTCAAAGTCATTCAGGGCTTGGCGAATTCTGATTACGGCAGCCAGAATACCGATGGTTCCCGTTCAGTACGAGATTTTTATACGATTATGCGGCAAATGGGGGCGTCCGCCCGATTTATGCTGGAGGAAGCAGCAGCCCATGTCTGGGGTGTTCCGCACAGCGAATGCGCCGCCTCAGATCATCAGGTAAAACACATTGACGGCAGAGTGTTGGGCTTCGGGGAACTGGCTGTCCACGCTGCTAAATTGCCCTTGCCGGGTCTTGCTTCACTGACACTGAAAGCACCTGAGCAATTTAAGTACATCGGAAAGAGCGTTCCGATTGTGGATTTACAGGATATGACATCGGGAAACACAACTTACGGCATCGATGTATCTCTGCCTGGTATGCTCTATGCCAGTATCGAGCGCGCCCCTTTTCTTGGTGGGAAAATTGAGTCCTTTGATGACTCTGCGGCCAGGAAGGTGAAGGGGGTAGTACAGGTGGTTAGTATCGAAGCACGACCCCTGCCAGCGAAGTTCAATCCAATCGGTGGTGTTGCGGTTGTTGCGAGTAATACCTGGAGCGCCATGCGCGGCAGGGAAGCACTCAAGCTCAAATGGCGAGAGAGTGAACACACACAGCACGATTCCAATGTCTACCTGGATGCTTTGGCTGTCGATGTTTCTTCAAACCCGGGCGAGGTAGTGCGGCAAAGAGGCGATTTAGATACCGCCATGTCCGCGTCCAGTAGTCATGTTGAAGCCACCTATCGTACGCCTTATCTGGCTCATGCCTCCATGGAACCGCCCATGGCAACTGCAGTTGTACGCGATGGAGTGTGTGAAATCTGGACATGCACTCAGGCACCGCAAGTAGCACAGGCTGAAATTGCCAAGGCACTTGGCATTGATGAAAAGTCAGTCAAAGTACACGTCACTCTGCTTGGCGGCGGCTTCGGAAGAAAGTCGAAACCAGACTATGTTGTTGAGGCAGCGTTACTGGCTAGGCAGGTGGGCAAGCCAGTGCAGGTAGTGTGGAGTCGCGAAGATGATATTCGTCATGACTTTTTTCACGCCTGCTGCGCCCAGTACTATAAGGGAGCTTTGGATGACAAGGGCAAAGTCGTCGCATGGTTAGCTAGAGAAGCAGCTCCGCCGATAGGGTCCACCTTCACGGCGGGAGAAAACCTGATGAGTGATGGTGCCCTGAGCCAGACCTTCGGCAGTATTCCTTTCGAGATCCCCAACATCAGACTGGAGCGTAACAAAGCAAATGGCCATGCTCGCATTGGTTGGATGCGCTCCGTTTACAATATTCCCTTCGGCTTTGGTGTTGGTTCATTTGTCGATGAGCTGGCTCATAGTGCAGGCAAAGACCCCCGTGATTTTTTACTGGAGCTCATCGGAGAAGATCGGCATCTGGAGTTTGCATCAGAAGGTTTTGATTTTGGCAATCACGGAAGAACACTGACTGATTTTCCCTACGAAACAGCACGTTTAAAGCATGTTGTGCGGGATCTCACCGCCAGGATCCCATGGGGAGAAAAACTTCCCGACGGTGAAGGCTGGGGACTCTGTGCGCTACGCAGTTTTCTCAGTTATGTGGCTGTGGCGGTTAAAGTTAGAGTCTCTGCTAACAAGCTTGAGGTTACGCAAATGCATTGTCTGGCCGATTGCGGCACAGTAGTGAACCCCGATCGGGTGCACGCGCAACTGGAAGGTGCAATGACCTTTGGCTTGAGCCTGGCACTTATGGGCGAGATAACTTTTGAGCAGGGTGTGGTAGAGCAGTCCAATTTTCATGATTACCCTATAGCGCGTATTAATCAGGTTCCCGCGGTAATTAAAACGTACCTCGTGCCCAGTGACAAAGCACCCAGTGGGATTGGTGAGCCGGGAGTGCCTCCGGTCGCCCCCGCGATCGCGAATGCTGTTTTCGCCGCTATCGGTCGGCGAGTCAGGGAGCTTCCTCTTAATAAAAACTTCACGGTTTAGGAGACTGTCCATTTCATGGTGATGAAGATGGGCCTTGTGCCCCAGATTTTGATAGGGGTTGCGCTGGGGGCGTTGTTGGGGTTTTTCTTTCCGGCATTGGCGCAGAATTTAGGATTACTGGGGCGGCTATTTGTCGGCATGCTGAAAGCTGTAGCGCCATTGTTAGTAATGATTTTAGTGATGTCTGCCATCGCAAATAAACACGAATCTGGCAGCGATGGACGAAAGACATTTGTCACTATACTGTTATACCTGATAGGCACTATTTTGGCCGCCGTGACAGCGCTAATACTGAGCCAAATTTTCCCCCAGACTATTGCTCTCAGTGTAGTCGCAGAGGGTAATCCGCCGGTGCAGGTTACAGCTGTACTCACCGATGTATTGTTCAAGCTTATCGATAATCCAGTAAACGCACTAATCACAGGAAACTTTCTCGGTTGCCTGGCGTGGGCCATACTGCTGGGAATCAGCTTTCGAAACGCCCCGGCCAGCTTCAAGTTACATCTACAAACATTTGCTGACGCAATGACCGATATTGTTCAGCTGGTTATACGTCTAGCCCCCATAGGCATATTTGGCCTGGTGTGTTTCACCGTGGCTACTATTGGTCTTGATGCCCTTGCCGGCTATGCTAGCTTGGCGATGTTACTGGTCGCCGCAATGCTGATCGTTGCGCTTGTGATGAACCCGCTGATTGTGTTTTTGCTCACTCGAAGAAATCCGTACCCAATAGTATTTCAATGCTTGCGAGAGTCGGGTGTTACTGCATTTTTTACACGCAGTTCAGCCGCCAATATTCCGGTTAATCTATCGCTGGCGAAGCGCTTGGGAATAAGCGAAGAGCTTTACACCGTCACTATTCCTATAGGCGCTACCGTTAATATGGCGGGAGCCGCAATTACTATTACAGTACTAACATTGGCGGCAGCCAATACCCTGGGTGTAGAGGTTTCTATGGGAAGTGCCCTGGTGCTCTGCATAATCTCGGCGCTGGCGGCATGTGGTGCAAGCGGGGTGCCATCGGGAAGCTTATTGTTGGTGCCGCTGGCATGCTCCCTGTTTGGAATTTCCTATGAGGTGTCCATGCAGGTTGTGGCGATAGGCTTCATTATCAGCGTGATACAGGATTCAGCAGAAACAGCTCTCAATTCCAGTACTGACGTTGTATACACCTATGCGGTGGACCAGATGGCCGACTAGGGGTTGGCCTGCCATTCGTCCAGCGATTCTGGTCTGGTCTGGCTCATGCCGGTGGCGACAGGTATTTGGTACACGCGACGCTCTAAAGATCTGCCCTGTGGATGTCAAATGTTAGGCGGGTAACGTAAACTGCGCACATGAAAAATGAAGATAAAATTATCATCTCCGATGAAGTTGTTAGAAAAATTACCATGATGTTGGGCAGGGAGCCCCGGGGTCTTGAAGATGTCGCTGTTTATGCGCCGTCGGGTGAACCGGTGGTGATCAGGGTTGCATCTCTTGTTGATAATGCGCCGTTTCCTAACTTATTCTGGTTGGTAGACCCAGGCATTGTTTACCGTATAGATGGTGACGAGGCGGGTGGGTTGATCCAGCGTTTGCAGAAAACAGTGGATGCCGACCCAGAGCTCCAGGCCAGTCTGGAAGACGATCATCGGGCACATATTACTTTGCGTAATAGCTATATGACCGCAGCTGTTGAAGAAAAGCTGCGTTCACTCAATTACCACCAGATACTACAGAGTCGGGGTATCGGCGGTATTGCCGATTTCGGAAGAATTCGCTGTCTACACACCTGGTATGCAGCTCATCTTGTAGTGCCCAATACGATTGGCCGTCTCTTGGAGGCCCAATGGCGCAGGGAAGATAAAATTGGTGCCAGCGACTAGACATGAAAGCACTTGAATTAGAGGTGTTGCAGCGCGCCGGGGTTTGGCTGCAGCATGGACAAAAAGTTTTTCTTTGTACTATTGTCGAAGCCGTCGGTTCTTCACCTCGCCCTATAGGTTCGCTATTGGCATGTACTGAGAGTGGTGAGCAGGTGGGGTCGCTGTCGGGTGGTTGCGTAGAAGAAGATTTGTTGGAAAAAATATCCAGCGGAGACCTTCCTGGAAGCGATTGTCATGTCATCGAATACGGTGTATCCGCACAGGAGAACGAACGCCTTGGGCTACCCTGTGGTGGCCGCTTGAAAATTCTTGTGCAAATACTCTTACCTGAAGATGCGAGTAGTGATTGGTTGGTGCCAGCAGTCTTGGCGATGCAGAGTCGCGCCTGTCTGCATCGTACGGTCAATCTTGAAAATGGCGCTACTGTATTGGATTTTGAGGGCGCTTATCAATCACTGAAATTTACCGGCGCCATTGTGCAGCAGAGTTTTGGTCCACGCATGCGTATGCTATTGGTAGGTGCTGGGCAGCTGAGCCATTCTCTGGCAGAGCTGGCAGTGGCGATGGATTATGAAGTTATAGTTACCGATCCCCGAGAGAAAATGCTGCAGCAGTGGGCTGGACCGGATGTAACCCTAGTGGGTGGAATGCCCGATGATGCGGTACGAAACTGCTGCGACGATCAACACAGTATTGTGATTACGTTGACCCATGACGCTCGCATAGATGATATGGCGCTTATGGAAGCACTGAGCAGTAACGCCTGGTATGTAGGCGCGCTGGGATCGAAGAAAACCACGCAGAAGCGGTTGTTGCGCTTGCAGCAACTGGATCTTTCCCGGGAGCAACTGGCATCCCTGCACGCCCCTGTGGGCTTGGATATTGGAAGCAAAACACCCATGGAAATTGCAATATCGATTGTTGCGGAGCTAACTGCGTTGCGGCGCAAGCGGGAGTAGGCTTAGTGAGCGTTGGTGTTCTATTGCTGGCTGCGGGGCGTAGTGTTCGTTTTGGTAGCGACAAGAGACTGGCACTTATGCCCGACGGAAAAGCAGTGCTTGAAGCGACGCTTGAGAATATACAGGCGAGCAACTTACCTGTGCTGGTGTGTCTGGCAAGCGCTGAAGATGCAGCGGCAGAAATATGTAATCGCATGCGCGCCAAATTTGTTGTTTGTAAGAATGCGAACAAGGGAATGGGAGCCACACTGGCGGAAGGTATCGTCCATATTTTCGGCTGGCAGGGTGTGCTCATCGCCCTGGCTGATATGCCTTTTGTTCAAGCGACCACCTATAGCAAGCTTGGGAGCTCGCTATTGGCAGATACGATTTGTCGTCCGGTGTGTGATGGACATGCTGGCCACCCGGTAGCTTTTGGCGCAGACTATTTTTCCGAACTGGCTGCGCACTCCGGTGAGGTGGGCGCGCGCCAGTTATTGTCAAAGTATGCCGCTAAAGTGAGCAGCATAGATTGTGCCGACCGTGGTATTTTACAAGATATTGATAGGCCCATTGACCTGAGTTGTACTCGGCGAAGGCCCCTGGGGTTTTAGTCAGGTTCAGGCGTGTAGGTTTCGCTGTTATACTCATCGTTCAAACCAATAATATGGCGAAATACCACATGAAGATGCCTCTCAGGTCTGCCCTTCTCGTTACAGCTACAGTCGCTGTTTTTTCGTCGGCTTCTGTGGCCGATTCTGCTGCCATTGTGGCTGAGCTGAAAAACTGCGCTAGAATAGTTGCCAATGATGTGCGTATCGCCTGTTATGAAACTTTGGGTAAGCAGGTAATTCAGGGTGAGACTACGATGCAGACCAATCCCAAGCCGGAACCCGGGGATGGCACCACGTCAGCAGAGACTGTCAGCGTTGGCACGGCAGCCACCAAAGCCACATCCACCGCAGCAGCCCCTGAGACAACTACCGCTAGCGCGATAGTTGCCCCCGGCGAACAGCCAAGGATGACTGACAGCATGGGCGGCTATAAGTTTGAAGAAAAGCCCTCCGATCATCCGGACAACGACATACATACTCGTGTTGTTCGGTGCCAGCAGAATATAAACAAAGAGTGGTATTTTGAATTTGAAAACGGCCAAGTGTGGAAACAGGTCGATAGAAACAGGCGGCACTTTAAGGCTTGTGATTTTGCGGTTGTTGTCAGTGAGGATGGATTTGGCTATGTGATGCGAGTCGAGGGCAAGGATTGGAAGATTCGTATCTCCCGACGCAAGTGAGGAATATCGATACCCCGGCCTATTTGTAGTATATTGTGCGGCTTTATTTACAGGCTGAATCAATGACAACTAATACTGACGATCTACGAATACGAAAAACCAACGAACTTATTTCACCGGAGCAGCTTGTTGCCGAGCTGGCTGTTAGCGATACGGCTGCCAAGACTGTCGACAATGCTCGCAGCACTATTCACCGAATACTTAGCGGCGACGATGACCGTTTGCTAGCCATTGTGGGGCCTTGTTCAATACACGATCCTGTTGCAGCCAGAGAGTATGCGCAAAAACTAAAGGCTGCGGCTGATAAGCACGCAGCAGATTTGTTCATCGTTATGCGGGTCTATTTTGAAAAGCCGCGCACTACGGTTGGCTGGAAAGGACTGATTAACGACCCGGATCTGAACGATACCTTTCAAATTAACAAGGGGCTGAAGCTGGCTAGACACTTGTTGTCTGATCTGGCGGAAATGGGCCTCCCTGCGGGAACAGAGTATCTCGACCTCATAAGCCCGCAGTTCTATGCTGACCTTATTTCCTGGGGTGCCATAGGCGCCAGGACTACTGAGAGCCAGACTCATAGGGAACTGGCGTCAGGTCTGAGTTGTCCAGTGGGCTTTAAAAATGCCACCGATGGTGATATCCAGGTTGCCATCGATGCCATTAAATCTGCTTCCCATCCACACAACTTCTTGTCTGTCACCAAGCAGGGTCAATCGGCTATTTTCCAAACCAGTGGCAACAAAGACTGCCATATCATTTTACGTGGCGGAAAACATCCAAACTACGATATGTTCTCAGTGGATGATACCAAGGCCTTACTCACCAAGGCTGGCTTGCCTGCAAACATAATGATTGATGCCAGCCACGCCAACAGCAGAAAAATACCCGCCCGACAAGTTGATGTAACTCGTGACATTGCCAATCAAGTGAGTCGCGGTAGCCGCAGCGTTTTTGGTCTTATGCTGGAGAGCAATTTGGTTGAAGGTCGCCAGGACGTAGTGCAGGGGGAGGAGCTAACGCATGGACAGAGCATTACAGATGCCTGTATTAATTGGGATGACACTGCTGTTTTACTCGCCGAATTGTCTGAGGCAGTGCGCAATCGCCGGCAGCATCAGGCCTGATAGAGGGGCGGCGGGTGAGTGACGTAGGGCCTCGCTCACCGCCAGTAATCCTGGGTATCACCATTGTGGCTGGCACCTCAATTGGCGCCGGTATGTTTTCACTGCCGCTTGTATCGGCCGGCATGTGGTTTAGCTGGTCTTTTTTACTGTTAATTATCAGCTGGTTTTTTATGTACCATTCCAGCTTGATGATCCTCGAGGCCAATCTAAATTTTGCCCCGGGAGCGAGTTTCAATACTTTTGTTAAAGCGATCCTGGGCAGTCGCTGGAATGCGATTAACAATCTCTCCCTTGCATTTGTGCTGTATATACTGAGTTATGCGTACATCAGCGGCGGCGGTTCAATCGTCAGCCAAATGCTGGACAGCACGCTCGGTATAAGCCTTCCGCCATTGCTCGCTGGCCTTTTCTTTGCATTGGGTCTGGCCCTTGTGGTTTGGTTTGGTACCGGCTTGGTCGGGAGGATAACTGCCATTCTTGTTGGGGGCATGGTGATTACCTTTTTGCTGTCTGTCGCAGATCTGAGCCCCACTGTAGAGCTGGCGATTCTACTGGATAACAAGCCCGCCTATGCTCCTTTTCTGTTGGCCGCTATTCCGTACTACCTGACCTCGTTTGGTTATCACAGTAATGTACCGAGTTTAGTGAAGTACTACGGCAAGAATCCCGTCATTATTCGCCGATGCTTGTTCTATGGTTCTCTTACAGCGTTGGCGGTATATCTGTTGTGGTTATTTGCGTCACTGGGGAATATTCCCCGGAATCAATTTGCTGCAGTCTTTGCCAGCGGTGGAAATATTGGTGATCTTGTAACGGCGCTTTCTGGCGGGGCCGATGATAAACGCCTCTCTAACTTACTGGGGGCGTTTGCTAATCTGGCAGTGGTGTCTTCTTTTTTGGGGGTTACCCTGGGTTTGTTTGACTTTATCGCAGACAAATTTTCTTTTGATGATTCCCATTCTGGCCGTTTCAAAACTGCACTGGTGACATTTCTGCCACCGACTATCGGCGGTCTTCTTTTTCCCAATGGCTTTGTTTATGCTATCGGTTTGGCTGGTTTATCTGCGGTTGTTTGGGGGGTTGTCGTGCCAACACTCTGTGCCAAAGTGAGTCGGGAAAAACTTGGCAATCCACTGTATCGGGTGTGGGGTGGTAATGTTCTAATTGGCTTTATGTTCGCCTATGGTGCAGTGTTGGCGACCTGCTATGTGTTGGCGGCCTACGGTGTACTTCCGGTTCTCTCCCGATGAAGCCTTGCCAAATGACGAAGAAGTTTATTGGCGACAAGCAGGAAAAAAATACAGCTACCCACAGTGGATTGCGCAATGAGTAAAAATGCTAAAGATATCGACCAGCTAACCGGGTTTAAGGTGTCGGATGATTTTTGCAAATTTGATCAGCGGGATGAAATTTACTGCCGGTCTGAGTGGGATGAGAGTGTTGCCACAGACAAAGCGGCCAAATTTTTTAGCGGCTACTTTATGCCCAATGCTCGATCCCGAAAAACAGATGGCTTTGGGCAAAAAGACTATGCACTGCGCAATGCAGCCTGGCATGTCACCAATGTACTGCGTGACAGCTCCCGGCAAGAAAGCGGCAGAAAGGAGGGCTTCTTTGACCACTTCACCCTGCATGAGGAGGGCTGGCCCGAACCGTATCCTTTCGACAATTTACAGCAATCTAGCGATGAGTTACGCAAAGTCGCGAAATTATTTGGCGCAGATTTGCTGGGTGTTTGCGCCTATGACGAACGCTGGATGTATAGTGCGTTATTTGATGAAACCACTGGCTCCAGTAAGCCCCCCGACCTTCCTACAGACCTGCCCAACGTAATTGTAGTGGGTGAGGCTATGGATGAAGGCCTGACCAAAACGGTTCCCTCCGCTTTGTCGGGTAGTGCTACCGGCTTGGGGTATTCCAATGACGCAGTCACATTAATTGGACTCGCCCAGTACATACGCAATCTGGGTTACCGAGCTTATGCCACAATGAATGATACATCCTTGGCCATTCCACTTGCGGTGCAGGCTGGACTTGGTGAAGAGAGTAGACAGAGCTTATTGATTACACCGCAATTCGGACCCCGCCTGCGACTTGGACGAATTTTTACCGATCTACCACTGGTTCATGACGCCCCAAAAAAATTCGGTGTGAAGGAATTTTGCGAAATTTGTGACCGTTGTGCGAAAGCCTGTCCGCCCAAGGCGATACCGTTCGATGCGCCCTCGGACAAAATCTACAATCGTTCAAACCTGATCGGCGTGGAAAAATGGACGGTCGATGCCGAGAAATGCTTTAAATTCTGGGCGAATCAAAATACGGACTGTTCGATCTGTATACGCGTTTGTCCTTTCAACCGGGATTTCAGTAAGTGGTATCATCGTCTGTGGCGAGTTTTGGCTTCGTCAAACTTACGCAAACTCGCACTGTGGTTGGATGACAGATTTATGCAGCGCGGGCGTCAGAAATCAAAGGGCTGGTGGTTACAGCCTTGAGTTTATTGGTTAAATTACGTTAGCCTCACCCTACTTATCTAATCCAACAGAAGGAAATTGAAATGAAACTAGCAAAAACCTTAAGCATGGGAGTAGCCTTTGTCTGTTGTGGGTTTTCCTATGCGGCTGTGGCTGACTGCAATGCAGCAAACTGTGAAGTTACGCGTGATGGGGAGTACAAGAAGAAGGAGTCGGGCTTGTGTATGCTGACTGAGAGTGGAGGCTCGGTCACTATTGAGTTACGCACTGGTAAAGCTATCAAGCTGGTACCGGGAAATAAGAAAGAGCATTTCAAGGACAAAAAAGGGCAAATGGTTGTGCGCGAAGGGGTGAACAAAGGGAAGGGGAAAAAGTATAAATGGGACAACAAGAAAATTGTCGTTACTCACGCCTCATAGCTGGTTGGGCGCTGCGCTACTGGTAGTAGGCTATAAACGACTTCGTAGTCGTTTGCGTAAGGCGTCGTTTGTTCATCCATGTGCAGGTTTTTTTCGCCGGAAAAACATGTGTCCACTGAGCTGGTATGTACAAGTCGGCTCACACCCATCGCTTGGCAGGCATTGATAATGTTTATTGTGCCCAAGACATTAACCGCCCTGGCACTGTCCCGAATCTGACTTGGACGTCATAGTTTCATTATCTTGGCGTTATGGCGCGGAGCGATAAAAAGCCACGGCTTGGGCTATAGATTTCTCTATCGGTTCAGGCTGCCAACCCAGTTCGTTTCGGGCTTTTTCGCAGCTCACATTTGGCAGTAGGGTAGAGCAGCGTATGGAGGCAACGCTAAAGCGGTTATCTTTTCTAGTGAAAAACGATATGCCGTCTGCTATGCCGGCCATGGCGTAAAGCAAAAATAGTGGTATGCGTGTTTTTGGGGGGGCTACATCAGCTACTTGCGCTGCGCAGGAAAAGAGCGTCTTAAAATCGAGCCACTTCTCTGCCACGATGTAACGCTCGCCGATTTTCCCTTTCTCTTCTGCCAATAGCAGTGCTCTTGCAGCGTCTCTTATACCAACTGAGGGGCCACCGCCGTCCCAGTGGTAGGGCATACGTCCCTGTACGACATCTTTTACCATTTTGCCATGGGGCGTGGGAACGATGTCATCACCGCCATAAGTGTTGCCGACACAACAGGCTATGCCGGGGAGGCCCTTGTTGTGGCAGTAATCCATAAACAGGTCTTCTGCCTGAACCCGGCAGCGCACGTAGGCAGGCGCTTTTTTCCACCAGTTGAAAGTGTCTTCTTCTGTTGATACGCCCGAAGGGTTTATGCCGATAGTGCCGAAGGTGCTGGTGAAGACGAAACGCTGAATATTAGATTGCAGCGCTACGTCCATAACGGTGCGTAGGCCCTCAACATTTGTCTGGTACAGCGGAGTTGGGTCTCGTAACCAGGCGCGTGTATCAACGATGCAGTAAAATACACTGTCGCAGCCATCCATAGCTGCTTCGATAGCAGCACAGTCGTGAATATCACCGGTACAGCGTTCTACGTCGAGGTGGTCGATAGCACGCGTATCGCTGCTGTGGCGAACCATGATGCGTACATCGCGACCCGCTGCGACCAGTTCTTTTACGACATGACTACCGAGGAAGCCGCTCGCGCCCATTACCAGAGTTTTTGACACGCGCGACTCCTGTGAATTACTTAGCCACCAATCCGATACTTCAGAGTGACACCGTAAGTCGCGTCCTCACCGATTGTAACGCGATAACCCTCAATGGGCGTGGTGCCAAAATTTGGGTTGCCGTTGTCGCGGTTTCGACTGGCTCCAATCAGGTAGTCTTCGCCGGTGATATTTTTACCCCAAAAGATGACATCCCAATTGCCTGACTCACCGCTGAAGCCCACGCTGGCGTTAAGCAGGAAGTAACTGCCGTCTACCACATCCGGGTCGAGGTCGGGGAAGAAAAAGCGATCGTCCTTATAGGCATATTCGCCGCGGATATACCAGCTAACGCCATTGGAGAACTGATCATTCCAGGTGATATTGGCATTGGCAGACCATGGGCTGGTGTAATTGAGACGTTTGCCGCTCAGGTCCTGTACGGGTTTACCCACGCTGTTGTCTTCACAAGCTATGGCCTGGTATTGAGGACGCAGGCAGCCGGCATCTTTGTAGTCTTCCCAACGAGCATCGATATAAGCCACGTTACCATCGATCAGTAAGTTCTCGGTTGCCAGCCACTGAAAATCGGTTTCTATGCCCTGAATTTCAACCTGTGCCGCGTTGCGTACCGAGTTACCGACGCCTACATCATCCTGAATGTCGACCTGATAGTCGTCGTAGGTTTGAATGTATGCGGCGGTGTTCCAAACCAGAGTGTTGTCCAGGAACCGGCCCTTAAAACCAATCTCAAAGTTATCGGCAGTTTCAGAGGCGAAGGGGTCCGGGCAGTCCGGGCTTTCATCCGTGCCCTTGCACACATTGTGGCCGCCTGCCTTAAAACCGCGGTCCCAGCCTCCATAGACTGAGAGTTCTTCATTCAGCCACCAGGTTAGTTTGATGGTGCCGGTTATTTCATCCCAACTGGTTTTTTGTTGGGGGATATCATCGCCCCAGGGCGTGACAGGAACAAAAGAAGCATTCAGGTCTGCAAGCGGCCCCCAGCCAGTGAGCTGGCCTTTGACAGCTTCCTTTTCAACATCCGAATAGCGCACACCAAACGTGAGGTCCAGACCGTCTCTTAAACTGTAAATGTTATGGGTGAAAATGGCCCACTCAGTCGTATCCTCGTTCAAATCGGATACACCAGCAGCACTTATGATTAAGTCGGGGCTGATTGCACCCAGTAAGCTGGTGAATGGCACATAGTCAGTGCTTTCTGTCTCGGCATAGAACGCGCCTATGATGGAGGACCAGTTGTCGCTGTCGTAGGTGAAGCGCAATTCCTGGGTAAAAGTGTCGATGTTCTGATCTCGATTGAAACCGGCGAGTTTATATGGACCTACTGAAAGGTCGGCTGTGTCGGGCACTTTATCTCCGTCAGAGTTGACAAAGCTACTGCCGTCCTGACCGATAACAGAGCTGCTATACTCTTGATCACTGGTGACCGAAGTCATGGACCAGGCATCGTTAATTTCCCACTCCAGGTTCATGCTCCAGATAGTGGTTTGCGTATTTCGGTCGGTTGAGGCTGAGTGTGACGTCTTTCGATCTGTAGGGTCGAGAATGGTCAACAGGCTGTCGGCGGGGTCGGTAATGCCTACAACGTTTTTCTCCCAGGTTGTGTAGAGGTCGCCATATTCCTGCGCCACTGAGGAGCTTCCCGATACGTCAGTGTCGTGATCTTCGTAGCTCAGAATAGCGTTTAGATTGTCACTGGGTTGCCATAGGAGGCGCAATCGATAGCCAGTCGAGTCTATTTCACCGTCTTTATTGCCCGTGGATATGTTCTTGATGAGACCGTCCCGCTCATTGCTGTAGACACTGCCGCGTATCCCAAATTGATCGCCCAGGGGAACGTTGCCACCAACGCGGTATTCCTGTTTTCCGTAATTACCAAAATTGGCCTCTACATAGCCGTCCATAACTTCGGTGTCGGGACGTTTGGTGAACAGGGATATAGCGCCAGAGGATACTTCTTTACCGAACAGTGTTGCCTGCGGCCCCTTCAGGATTTCTATGCGCTCTATGTCGGCCATATTGTTGTAAGCCGATTCGGGTGCGCCAAGTGGCACTTCATTCAGGAATATGCCGACCGCAGGGCGAATGGCGGGCACAAAGGAATTGGTGCCCACACCGCGTATGCGTATCACTTTACCAAAGCCATCCGCGCCGCCAGTGACGGTTATGCCCGAAGTAATATTGTTGAGATCGCTAAAGTCACGTGAGTTACTGCGTTCTAACATTTCCTCGGAAATGGCAGCGACAGAACTGGGAACGTCCTGCACGGTTTGGACACGTTTTTGAGCGGTAACCAGTACTTCCTCCAGCATCATCTGGGACAGAGCGGGTGAAGAGGCCAGTGCTATAGCGGTGGCCATCACGGTTTTGCTGCCAAGAAAGGTTCGTTTGATTCTTTTCATAATTAGGCGCCGGTTATTTAAATTTATAGGGAGTCCATAACTACAAACTAGAATAAAGGCGCTGATGATTTTGAGACAGGGTGAAAACGGCCATTTTTGCCGGAATTTGGCGCTCAGGGGCGGCTGGTTTAAAAAGTCGTACCTGCCTGTTTACCCTATTTAAGGTATACAGGCGGGTAGGGAAGGCGGCTTTGTTTTACTGGGCTTCCTGCGTCAACCATTCGCCGAATAGCTTGTAAAAAATGGATAACAGCACAGCGCCGGCAAACAGGCCAATAATGCCATACGCGAGCATGCCGCCTATGGCGCCGAACAGAATAATGGGCATGGGAATATCCAGGCCTCGGCCCATGAGTATAGGTTTGAGAAAATTGTCGCTGGCACCGGCAAGCAGCATCCACACGGCGAAAATTGTTGCAGAGGTGCCATCAGAGGCACTGTATGCCCAGGCGATAATCGGTGCGACTATTAGTAGCGCCGGAAGCTGAGCAATAGCGAAGAATAATATAACCACGCTCCATACGGCGGCAGCTGGCACACCAAAAGTGAATAGCCCGATGGCGCATAAGATAGCCTGAATAATGGCGACTCCCACGACACCCTGTAATACGCTACGCACAGTGGCAACGCTCAATGCAGCCCACTCTCCGCCGGGGCTTTCGCCTCCCAGACGCACAAATAATCGGTGCGCAGCCGCGCCCGAGCTTTCGGCATAGGCCATCAGTCCGCCGGCGATGAGCAGTGATACGACAAACATTAAGACCTCTACCAATCCACCGCCGATCGCCGCAGCCGCTTTGGTTACGGCCGCTTTCAGCTGAGGGTGTACGAGCATCAGTACTTCATCCAGATTTTGGTTTGCCTGCAGCCAAAGGTCATAGGCTTTTTCACCCACCATTGGGATTTCTGCAATTTTTGCGGGTGGTGGCGGAACCACCAGACTTCCCGATTCCAGGTTACCAGAGAGCGTTTTCACCGCGCCTATCATAGACTCTGTAAACAGATAACTGGGGATAACCAAAGCCAGAATGAAAGACAGGGTAACCAGAGTCGAAGCCAGACCACGCTTGCCACCCAATTTGGATTGTAGCCAGCGGGTTAGGGGGAAAGCGGCGATAGCAATGATGCTCCCCCAGACCACAGGCAGTATGAATGGCCGTACAATGTCGTAAGTCATCGACAAAAGAACGAGCACTAGCCCTATGCGTAAAAACGATTCGAGCATATTGCGTACAAATAATTTGTCGAATCCGGTATCCGTAG
This sequence comes from Halieaceae bacterium, assembly GCA_016744355.1. Taxonomy (GTDB): domain Bacteria; phylum Pseudomonadota; class Gammaproteobacteria; order Pseudomonadales; family Halieaceae; genus JBALVT01. The sequence continues at coordinate 8,618 of JADGEN010000028.1, read as the reverse complement.
TGTTGCTATCCATTGCTGTGCTCCATATTAAATTAGTGAGTCTTTTTTCCTGATCGGGCACCGATCAGGCTGGCTATTACTACCGCCATGTAGAACGTGCCAACCATTGCCTCAGTGTAAACCAACACGCGACTCAGGGGTTCAGCCGGGCTGATGTCGCCATAACCCAGTGTTGTTAAGGTGACATAGCTGAAATAGGTGGTATGCGAAAAGTTATCTTCCCACAGTTGATACTCCATGCCGTTAAACGCTGTGGGCGAGAATTCCAGCACGATGAGGTAAAGGGTCGACCAGATTAACCCCAGCAAAATGTACACCGCGATAGCGCCGACTATTTTATTGCCGTCAACCTCACCCTTAAGTAATACCCGTTGTGCGGCAGACAGAGCCGCCGCCACAAAAAACACCAGAGTGACGCTCAGGTCGAGTAAGGGTACAGGTGCCCAGCCTAGAGTGGAGTTTGCCACACTGCTAATGATTAGAATTGCTAATAGGGAGAGGTTCAACTTCCTCCATAGCGGGCCAAAATTGAGGCTGAGGTAACTGACAATAATGGTGCCCAGGGTAACTGCTTTGAGCACCCAGTAGGAAAAACTGGGCGGTAATGAGGCGGCTAGCGGCGATACGAATAACAGCACCAGCAGAGAAGCCAGCAAATAGAGGAAATTATTTTCTTGGTTGAAGCGGCCCATAGTGTTATTGCCCTGTAATCATTGCGGAGGCCGTTAGCCCAAAGCGCAATTTTACACCTTCTGGCAGGTCATCCAACTTTATTCGAAGGGGTATTCTCTGGGCCATAGACAACATATAGCCCACGGCCAGGATTAGCGCAGTTTTTATGGCACACTTTGTCTTCGCCGAGCTGCTGGCTGCGTCGGGCATATTACTTGTTTTTCCTTGTTATACTAGCCTAAGAATAAGAGAGCCAGATTTTATGGGCGTAGTTTAAACCAAGCCGTATGGTTGTGCGAGTAAGAGATCGCTGCGAGGAATGTATGACGGATATCACCGTAGAGTTGGACGAGAATTCAAACCTGGAAGCTCGGGAAGCATTGGTTCTCGCTTATCGGGAAATGTCGGCGCGTGGTTTGGGCGTGGGAGCATCTGGCAATGTGTCACAGCGTATTAATAGTGGAATGCTCATTACGCCTACAGGGATTGAGGCTGACCAGATGCTGCCCGAACAAGCAGTCGCAATGTCCCTAAATGGAGATTGCATGGTAAATCAATTGTTGCCATCCAGTGAGTGGCATATGCATGGCGCAATTTATAGAGAAAGACCTGAGGTGCAGGCCATTGTTCATTGTCACTCCCGCTATGCGACAATACTCGCTTGTGCCCGAAAGGCGGTGCCCGCGCTGCATTATATGATCGCTATTACGGGTAGCAATGAAATCCCCGTTGCTTCATACGCTACATTTGGAACCGATAGCCTGGCTAACGCTGTAGTGGACAGTCTTAGGGGACGTTTGGCTTGCCTGCTCGCTAATCATGGGCAAATATCACTGGGTTGTAGTCTTCAGCAGGCTTTAAAGGTAGCTGTGGAAGTGGAGGAGTTGTCGGCTATTTTTTGGGGTACTCAGGCCATTGGGGGTGGGCATTGCCTGTCTGATGCAGAAATGGACGAAGTGAAAGTCGCATTTTCAGGCTATGGTCAGCAAAGAGGAAAATTAGTATGAAGGTCTCTATCAAGTGCGCTGTTCTGTTAGCGCTGTCTATGTCATGGTCTGCGTCAGTTTTTTCTGCAGAGGAAGGTTCAACCGCGAATGTTCACAGCATGAGCGAGGCAATTGATCAGGATGTAGTAGAGCTGAATTTGTTAACCGAACAAATCGAGAAGAATAATTCCAGTGATGTCGAAGCCCTGCGGTTCAGGAAAGATGGGCGTAGTTTCGAACTGCTCATAGCGCTGGATGCACTCTCAGTGGAAGTCTCGAAGCTGCCCGGTGAAAGTCCGGAGCGTGGTGCGCTGGAAGACTTGCTAACGCGAAGCCTTGAAACGGTAGGCGAGGCAATTTTTCAGAGGCTTAGTGAACTACAAAGTGGCATCGTTGCGGCGCTGGAGGAGAGAGACTCACTCAGCGGCGGCGCAAGAATAGCCAAGGATGTTTATATTCAAAGCCTGCAGAGTATGCGCTTCCAATATTATGGGGCGCTGGTTAATCATCTTGATAGTCGTAAAATTCTTGATCTATCTTCAGATACCCAGCGAGATCGTCTAGTGGCGATACTTTACCTTCACGCCGAAAAGTTAGCCGGGCAAGTAGAATATGCCAACTTGAGCCTTTCTGGTCTGCAAAAGCAATTGGACGCCGAACCGGGGAATACAGATATTAGCTCTGTGCTCGCCGATATGAATTTTCAACAAAAGCTTATTGTGGCTAATCTCGAGAAGCTTATCGGATTGCGCGATCGTCTTGGGGAAAATAGTAATCAATACAAGGCAGTTCTAGTAAAAAGTTCCAATGGGATTTCCATAGACCTGTTGAGCTTTAGCGTCGTTCGTACCGTATTGCGAGACTGGGGCACAGCGATGGGAGAGACCGCCAAAGCCAGCGCTCCTGATATTATTTTTAAGTTACTTCTGTTTGTCGCCATTATCATGGTTTTCCGGTTCTTATCACGTATGACAAAAAATGTGGTTAAACGCAGCTGTGAGAAATCGACCCTTGATTTGTCCAATCTGCTAAAGGAAATCCTCATCTCTGGATCTGGCGGTTCTGTTATGGTGTTGGGTCTATTCATGGCTTTGTCGCAGGTCGGTATCTCACTGGGTCCTATGCTGGCAGGCCTGGGCGTTGCTGGTTTTGTCATTGGGTTCGCCCTGCAGGACACCCTGGGTAATTTTGCCGCCGGTGCGATGATCCTGATCTACAGGCCTTACGATGTAGATGATTTTGTCGAAGTGACCGGCGCATCGGGGTTGGTGAAAAAGATGAACCTCGTTTCCACCACGATAACAACGTTTGATAACCAGACTCTGGTGGTTCCCAACAGCAAAATTTGGGGCGATGTGATCAAGAATGTCACGGCGCAAAAGCTAAGGCGTGTAGATCTGGAATTTGGCATTGGCTATGGGGACGACATAGAACACACCGAGAGAGTTTTACACGATATTATCGATAACCACGAGTTGATTCTGAAGAAGCCTGCAGCCTTGATCAAACTGCACACCCTAGGCGAGTCTTCAGTGAATTTTATTGTCAGACCCTGGGCCAAGACCGAGGATTACTGGGATGTATATTGGGATCTTATGCGCGAAGTGAAAATGCGCTTTGACCGCGAGGGCATATCTATTCCATTTCCTCAGCGTGATATTCACGTCATTGCCGAAGCAAATCAGGCCGAGCCCAATAAGGGCGTTTCCTAGTAGGACCAGCCGATGCCGGTGGTAATTCCGTAGTCGATTTCGTGGCTTGCAGACTTGTTATCGTAAGTGCCAAAGGCTGTTATATCCCAGAACAAGTCTTCCACCAGTTCCCAGCGAATTCGAATGTCTGTGTCGCCACGCACGCGCCCGCTCTCGCTTAAGCTGGGGTAGACATTAAGCTTCAAATCCAGATCCAATTCCGGTGTGTCAAAGCGCCAGGCCACGAAACTAGTTGAAAAGAACCCCTCTATACTTTCTGTACTGCCGCCGTCTGCGTTGCTGGCAGTAGTATCATCATTCGATTTTTCCGTGGCTACCTGTAGGCCCAAATCCCCCATCCAACGCAGTTTTTGAGTGTCTACAAAATAGCGACCCAGTCCCGCCCCCAGTGTGTAACGACCGTCCAGTGACAACTCATCGTTTGCCTCGTAACGACCGTAAAAGGTGCGATAGGATTTTGAACGATCCGTCCACACCTGGCGCGACAGGTCAAATTTTGTACTGCTGGTTACTTCTTCATTGGTGTCGGTAATAGTGGTGCGCCCGGTGAGACTGTTGCGCGTATTTTCATCTTCATAGTTTATATCGGTATTAAATGTGGTTTGGGCCACAGAGCTGGCTTTGGTGTAGGAATATCCAGCAGAGAGGTAGATATCTATACGATCCAGAAAACTACCTTCCACGACACGGATTTGCACCACTTCAAGCATTTCATAATTGTGCTCTTGTCCGTCTGTGAGCAATTTTAGTTGTCCGGGGATGGACGTCTCTGCAATGGCGGCATAGTGACGTTCACCCGAGCTGAAGCGGATATCGTAGTGATATTTACTCTCGATACGGGCGATTCGTTTCCACTCTATCTTCGCGGTGCCCATGGCGTCGGTTTTGAGTTGCACAATGCCGCCGTACATTGATACGAGTTCGCCGGTAATTTTGTCACCGTTGTATAGGGTTACGATATCGGTTTTAGGGTGGGACCATGCGTGTGGGACTATTCCTGTTGTCAGGATAATAAAAGTTAATAGAGAGCGGGCGAAATTTACCATCGGGTAGTTGTAGCTAGTGCGCGACCTCGGTCTTACCTTGACCGAGAAACATTAATAGGAAATAGCCCGTCAGGCCGGCCAATGCCGAGGCGAGTAGAATCCCGGTTTTTGCCATGAGTAAATCTTCCGGAAGATTAGCAAAACCCAGGTCTGCAACAAAAATAGACATCGTGAAGCCAATGCCACCCAGTAGGCCGACACCCAGAATATGCTTCATATTAAGCCCCGGTGGCAAGTTCGCCCAACCCATTTGTACGGTAACCCAAGTGAAGCCCAGTATGCCGAGAGGCTTACCCACTAGCAAGCCCGCCAGCACGCCGAGGGCAATGGGGTCGCTAAGATACTTGCCAAAGGCAGAGAAATCGATGGGAATACCAGCGTTTGCCAGCGCGAAAATGGGAATGACGATGTAGGCTACAGGTAGGTGTAGCTTGTGTTCTGCGTGTTGTGCCGGTGCCTGTACGTGGCCGACTCCATCGCCCAGTGATGTAACGAGGCTGCGCAGACGATTGTTGTGCACGATATCGGGGTTTTCGGCCACCGATTTTTTCATACTATGGGTGATTTTCTCTACTCGTGAAATAAACAAATTGGGCTCAAATTTGGGTCGAATTGGCACGGCAAAGGCCACTACGATGCCGGCGATAGTAGCGTGAATACCACTGCTGAGCATGGCGGCCCACAGCAGAATACTGACAATGGCGTAGGGCATGGGGCGGCGCACGCCCACCATGTTAAAGACAGCCAACACCAGGGTGAAGGCAAAGGCGACCAGCAGGGCCTGGGTATTGATTGTTTCGGTGTAAAACACTGCAATAACGGCCACCGCACCCAGATCATCAACAATGGCCAATGCGATAAGGAAGGTGACGAGGTTCTTGGGCACACGAGCACCCAGCAGGCTTAGTGCCCCGATAGCAAAGGCTATATCGGTAGCCATGGGTATGCCCCAGCCCTTGGCGGCGTCACCGCTTGGGTTGAAGGCGTAGTAAAACAGCGCGGGGATCACCATTCCGCCAATAGCAGCCATAATGGGCAATAGCGCCTGTCGCGCCGAAGATAGTTCGCCAACCAATAATTCCCGCTTCAGCTCCAGACCCATCACCATAAAAAACAGAGCCATTAGCGCTTCGTTGATCCAGTGATGAATGGACAGGGAAAATTCATCACCCCCAAAACCAATACTGATTTGTGTATGCAAGAGGTGTTCGTAGGCGTCATGCAAAGGGCTGTTGGCAACTATTAAGGCGATGACGGCACATATCATCAGCAGAACGCCACTGGTGGTTTGGCGATGAATAAACTCTTCAAGAGGTGTCAAGATACGGTCAAAAGACCGCTCCCATAGAGCGTAGTTGATACCTTTTGCCATGCTGAATGCTTGCCTGTGCTTAAAGTACGTTCAGTATAGTAGGCGAGGGTGTGCAAGGTCGAGAAATGTTGATCTATATCTAAATGATAAAGATTACTATTCGTATTAAATCTGTTAAAGTTCGGCTTATGAATAAGCATGAAAATAATTCTCGAGTGATTCGGTCTCTGTGGAACCTGAAAAAGGGTGAAAGTTGCGTTATCACTGGTTTTGACGATGCGATGCAAGCCCGTTACAAAACACGTCTCACGGAACTGGGCTTTCGGCCCGGAGCAGGCATTTCCTGTACGGTTGCACCCCGGATGGGCGCGCCTAAACTTTATCGCGTAGCCAACGCTGTTTATTCTCTGGAAAAGCAAATAGCTGAGCTTGTGAGCACTGAGAACAGCTCAGCATGAGCAAGGTCTTGTTGGTCGGAAGCCCAAATTCGGGAAAGAGCCTTCTGTTCAATAAGCTGACGGGCCTGAACCAGAAAGTCGCTAATTTCCCCGGTATCACTGTGGGAACCCATTCAGGGCATAGCCGCAGTAACCCCGATCTGGAGATGGTCGATTTCCCAGGCGCGTATTCCATGCATGCCATTTCTGGCGAGGAAATCATTGCGCTGGACGCGCTATCCCAAGCACTGCAGGCAGGAGATATCTCTTCGGTGGTGTGCGTAGTGGATAGTACGCGTCTTGCAAAAGGTCTGTTGTTCGCCTTGCAACTAATAGATTTTTGCGCTGGTTTCGGCAAGCCTGTGGTTATTGCAGCCAATATGCAGGATGTTCTGCACAAACATAAGCTGGGTTTTGATGCTAAGGGCTTGTCCGAGGCCATAAAGACGCCGGTTGTAGCCCTGTCGGGGAAAACAGGGGAGGGCATCGGCGAGTTGGAACAGCTGCTCGCAAGGCAAGACCAGGCAGTAGGCACTAGGCCCGCAGCGGGCGTTATCGATCCTAATATTATCGGCCGTGACGACAATGCTTTTCGTAACGACGCCGAACAACTGTCTCGCAAATTTGGCCCCAAGGGGGACTTGCTGCTAAAAACGCATTCGCGTGCTGATGCATTCTTCCTCAGTTCGGTAAGCGGCGGGATCAGCTTTCTTCTCATCATGTACTTTATATTCCAGTCAATTTTCAGCTGGGCTGCGCCCATTATGGACGCTGTGGAAAATTCTCTGCTGTGGCTGTCTTCGCTAATTTTGCCGCACGTGGGCAACACGGTTGTATACGATTTCCTTGATGGCGCTATCTTTGGCGGCTTGGGCGCTTTTTTGATATTTGTGCCGCAGATATTTGTGCTGACCCTAATGGTGGGGATGCTGGAAGACTCCGGTTATCTTTCCAGGGCAGCTGTAATCTGTCACCGTCCGCTGCGCGCTTTCGGCCTGACGGGCAAGAGTTTTATCCCCATGCTGTCTGGTGTGGCTTGTGCCATTCCCGGTATTTATGCGGCGCGTACCATCGAATCACCGCGGCGACGCTGGTTAACTTATCTGGCCATTCCTCTTATGCCCTGTTCGGCGCGCCTGCCCGTCTACGCACTACTGATATCAGCCTTCATTCCTGCTCAAACAGTGCTTGGTGGATGGATTGGTCTGCAGGGTCTGGCCATGTTCGGGATCTATTTACTTGGCATATTTTCGGGCTTGCTGGTTACCGCCCTGGTGTCACGCACCATTGACGAAGAGGCGGACGACTCGCCTTTTGTACTGGAAATGCCGCCCTATCGTATGCCGTCATGGTTGCCCCTTGTACGCGGCGCGTGGGAGCGATCGAAGCACTTTGTAACGAAGGCGGGACCAGTGATTTTTTGGGTAACCATGGCTGTGTGGATACTCGGTTACTTTCCCAATTACGGTGCCGATTTAGGGGAGTCATGGCTGGGCACTATGGGGCATATCATTGAACCTGTATTCGCACCCCTGGGGCTGGACTGGAAGTATGGGGTCGCTATTTTGGCGTCATTCCTGGCTCGTGAAGTGTTTGTGGGCACGCTGGGTGCCTTGTTCGGAATAGAAGGGGCACAGGACAACGTCATTTCATTGTCAGAGCAGGTGCAGGCCAGTGGGCTACAGGTTTCTTCAGGTGTTGCGTTGTTGGTCTTTTTCGCCATCGCCGCTCAATGTGTTTCTACCCTGTCAATCTTGAGCAAGGAATCGGGCTCCTGGAAGTTACCCGCGCAAATGTTTGTGGGTTACGGTCTGTTGGCCTACGTCAGTGCGCTGGGCGCTTACCAATTGATAGAGTGGCTTAGCTAAACCACTTATCGTTTCGGCGGTTGTTATTAAGCGGTCGGAAGTTTGGCGATAACCTCTTCTGCCAGTTTTCCCATGCCCTCTACAGGGCCTTCATGCATCGCAAATAATGGTACAAGCAAGCGCGATACGCCCAAGTCAGCAAAGGCTTCTATGGCCTCCATACCACCAGCGTTGTTCCACATGGATGTGATTTCTATACTGCTGTAATCGCGGTCGAGTTCATCGCACGTGGCTTTGAGTTTTTCCAACATAGGCGCAAGAGTCGTTGCATCCGTTGTTGGGGCAAACCAACCATCGCCGTGGCGTGCAATTCGCTCAAAAATTTTGCCCTTGGCCCCGCCAATTATGACGGGAACACCAGGTTTCTGAATCGGCACAGGGTAACTTTGAAACCCGGACCAGTTGATAAAATCACTTTGATGCTCCACTACATCGCCCGCCCACACTTTGCGCAGTGCCACCATATAGTCATCAAATCGTGCGCCTCGACGTTCAAAGGGGACATTCATAGCGTTGAATTCCTCCTGTAGCCAACCTATGCCTGCCCCCAGCATAAAGCGTCCTTTGGAGACGAAGTCGAGGCTG
>JADGEN010000289.1 GCA_016744355.1 Halieaceae bacterium | reverse complement strand
CAATACAAAGGGCTCATCTTCGGCGGCCGTGTATGGATTAAAGCGGCGGCTGGCATCGGTGAAGTAAACCGTATCATCACTGCCTACAGTCACATCGTCTGCAAAGCCGATCTGGAGGTTGTCGAATTCGGTGACCACTGTAACAACTTCGCCCTGGGGCGATATACGCTGCAGCCCGAGAGGGTAGTTTGCTACCCATAGTTCGCCCGAGTTGGGGGCAAAGTCCATGCCTATGGGGTAGCCTCCGGGATGGGCCCAGCGCTGGGTGTAAGCCGTTTTTGGCTGGCTAGATGTTCGATAAATCCAGCCATCTTCGGTGCCGCTGTAGACTCTCTGGGCGCCATCAATGGCCAGTGCTTCTGGATTTAGTAGTACGGCTGAACCCTGTGGCTTAAGGTGTAGTTGATAGATGTTCTTTTGCGCGAGTGGCACGCCAGTAGTGTTCACCGCTACGGGTGCGATAGGGCCAGGTATGATGAGATGCGCTGCTAGTGCCAGAGCCAAAATGGCCGTAGAGCTGTACAGAGTGTATTGCAAACGCACTTCTTTCAAATTTTGTTGTTTTCGATTTGGTAGGCAGCCTGTTTTTGTCGAGTGGTTTCCCCCCTGCCGTTGGGAGCCCAGCCCGGTGGCATGACACAATAGAGAAACTTATTCACAATGCCCTTTGTGCCGCGTATGTCGGATAGCAGCTCTATCCACCCGTGCACACTCGCCTTTATGGGATTAAATGTTTTGATCTGGTTGGGGATGCCGAAAATGGGAGCTTCTCGCTCTTGCGCAAAACTTCCAAACAAACGATCCCAGATAATGAAAGTGCCACCGTAATTTTTGTCCAGGTATTGCACGTTGCTGGCGTGGTGGACCCGATGATGCGATGGCGTAGAAAGCAGCCACTCGACAGGGCGAGGCAATTTTTTAATCGCTTGGGTGTGTACCCAAAACATATAAATTAAATTGAGTTCCAGCGCGGCCAGAACCATGAACGGATCGAAACCCATGAATACAATCGGGCTATAGAAAATGGCCTCCATAAAGGG
>JADGEN010000288.1 GCA_016744355.1 Halieaceae bacterium | reverse complement strand
GAGCAAAGACATCCGTTTCTGTTTTATCACTGGCACCTAAGTCGTATGCGCCTTTATCGCGCTCACTAATGACGGGAAATGGCTGCTCTCCCAAAAAGTTCGTCGGTTGGTCGGATTGATAGACAACCGAAGGTTTGTTAGCCACATCGAAATCACCGTGCTCATACTTTGCCAGCACTTCTACCGTATCGCTTGCATCCCACAGCAGACTGCCCCGCATATAGAGATTCTCTTTGTCGGGACCTTCCTTGTTGAGTTCAGTATTATCCCACCAGCCATCCATTCCCTCATAACGCACGGCCAAACGCCCCGCGACAGAATCGGTCAGGCCACCGGAGATTACCCCTGTATATAACTGTTCACCGGCATCTGGTTCATACATAGCTTCAACGTATGATTCAAACTCGAATTCAGGGCGAGCACTGGTGATATTAATCGCACCACCCACTGTGTTTTTGCCAAAAAGAATACCCTGAGGCCCTTTGAGAACCTCAACCCGTGCCAAATCCATGGTTAATGGGACGGAAGCCAATTGAGCACGGCCCGAGTAGATGCCGTCTATATAGAGACCGACAGACTGCTCAAAACCCATATTGGTACCGGAACCCACTCCGCGGATGAATAGATTTGGTGTCGCTGAACCCTTATTGATGTTCACATTGGGCATATAGAGGGCCATCTCCTCCAGGTTCACAATGCCGCTATCATTGATTTTTTCACCGGTCATGGCGGCCACGGCAATTGGCACATCCTGCAGGCTCTGTTCACGCTTTTGGGCGGTAACAACAACCTCTTCGAGCATCAACTGCGCCATGGTTTGTGACACAGGTGCCAGCGCCAATGCCAAGGCGGTAAGAGCCATTTTTGGTCGAGTCAATAATGTTGTGCTAGCTTTCATGATGCAATCTCCCGATTATTATGTAATTAGTAATATTAAAACTGCCAATTCTGCGGGGTAACTTAACAAAGCCACCCTGTAAAAACTTTATATTTCACGACGAATAGTTGTGATAAAGCGACTTGTTCTGGCAACAACATCAAGC
>JADGEN010000287.1 GCA_016744355.1 Halieaceae bacterium | reverse complement strand
GTACTCAGGTGCGAACAAAAGCGTGTCTCCACTTAGATCCTGCCCTCCTTTACCTCCAGGCGCTATGTTGGACCCATCGTCCGCCAAACAGCCGGGGTTGTTCTCAGGGTCTGTTGCCTGGGGCACGGTGCAGGTAGCTCCCGTGAAAGTATCATAAGTCGCATCCAGGTAGGCAAAAGCGCCCCCCAGGGTGAAACCTTCTGATAGTAACCAACGACCGTCCAGCTCGATACCTTGACTGATGGCCTCGCCGGCGTTACCCACCTCGAACACATCGCCTACCAGAGAACTTACCTGCAGGTCGTCGTATTCCATACGGAACACAGCCACGTTCAATTCAGCGGCGCCGTCTGCCAGACTCATTTTTGCGCCTATCTCATAAGCGATAACGGTTTCGTCATCGTACTCCAGGACCGAGCCATCAATGCCGGTTTCGATCACGCCACCATCGAGTTCACCAGTGAATATATTCGAGACAGTTCTCAGCTGCGAACCAGCGCCACTGTAGGCTTCATCAAAACCGCCTCCTTTGAAACCCGTGCTTACACTGGCGTAGACCATCATTTCATCGGTTGCATCCCACTGCACATTGCCAGACCAGGTGACGGCATCTTCCTCACGAGACAGGCCTGTAAAAGAGTGGCTACGTAAATCGGCGGCCAGCGCTTTATCTCTGGGGCGGGCTAGCACAATAGTATTGGCCCCTGGAGCGCTGGTGCCAGCCCTGAAGCCCAGACCTGGGGCGCTTGTGACTTTATCCAGATCCTTGGTTTCCTCGTTATATCGCACACCCATACCAATGCGTACGGTATCCGCTACATTCCATGTACCCTGAGCAAAAATTGCCCATGAGTCAGAGTCCTGATCGAACTGGCTGGGTATTCGTTCGTCAGTAGTGTAGGTCAATGCCGTCACAGCCAGATCGCCCAAAAGGGCAAAATCCAAATCGGTATTCACCCGACTTATGTTGAGCTCTGATTGCTGATAATAACCACCCACTATCCAATCCAGTGTTTCGCCGCCAGGCGACACCAGGCGCAATTCCTGGCTATATTGCTCATACTCTTCATCCAGAGCGCGATTCAAGGCGGGGACGACTGAAGCATCGGCATCTTGCGTACGCGCTGTATCATAAGTGGCATAACCAGAGACAGAGGTAAGTGTTGCAAAGTCCAAATC
>JADGEN010000286.1 GCA_016744355.1 Halieaceae bacterium | reverse complement strand
GCCGAACTCGGTGGTAGTGGGGTGACCTTTGCCATCAACACCCATTGGCATTTCGACCATACGGGGAATAATCAAGGTTTTGGAGAGGCCGGTGCAGTCATGGTCGCCCATGACAATGTCAGGAAGCGAATGGCCAAGGGACAGCGCGTAGAAGCCTTCAATATGGACATACCCCCTGCCCCAGCGACCGCACTACCGGTGATGACATTTGGACAGGCAGTAACCTTCCATTTCAACAACGACACTCTGGAGGTAGTACATCCCTCCCCCGCTCACACCGATGGGGACGCCGTTGTATTTTTCGCCAAGGCTAACGTCGTGCACGCCGGGGACATTTACTGGAATGGCCTCTACCCCCTGATTGATGCCAGCAGCGGTGGATCAACTGCAGGAATGATTTCCGCAGTGGCTGCCGTGCTGGATCGAATCGATGACAGCACCGTTGTTATACCCGGACACGGCATGCCCAGCACGAAAGAAGAGTTACAGGCTTATCACGATATGCTCGAGACAGTGCACGGCAAGATTTCTTCTTTACGTGCGCAGGGCAAGTCCCTAGAGCAGGTGATTGCCGCCAAACCTTCTGCTGACTACGACGCCGTTTGGGGCAAGGGGATTTTCGCTCCGGACGTTTGGGTCGGCATGGTGTATTCCACGCCGTAGACCTGTGGGTGCTGGGGGAGCGTCTACCCAGGTGTGGGCATGGTACTGTCAACTTAACTCAAACCAGTATAATCGACCGACATGAGAACATACAAACGACATAGATATCCGCCCCAAATCATTAGCCACACGATCTGGCTTTACCACCGGTTCACCCTCAGCTATCGAGATATTGAGGAGATCCTGGCATGCAGAGGAATAGATGTCTCTTATGAATCCATTCGCCAGTGGTGCTTGAAGTTTACACCCACCTACGCCAAGTCATTAAGAAAGAAACAAGGGCAACTGGACGACCAGTGGTTTCTGGATGAGGTCTTTATCAAAATCAACGGAAGGCAACATTACCTCTGGCGGGCAGTAGATCAAGACGGCAGTGAACTGGATATCCTTGTTACGAAAAAGCGGGATAAGAAATCTGCGCTGAAATTCTTCAAGAAGTTATTCAAACGCTATGGGGCAAGTGCCAACCGAATAGTAACGGATAAATTGAAAAGTTATCCCGCTGCCTTGAGAGAAATGGGTTGTGAGGAG
>JADGEN010000285.1 GCA_016744355.1 Halieaceae bacterium | reverse complement strand
CACTTCCCCCATGGAAACCCCGCCTGCCTGACTACAACTGTCGCCTTCACAAACAATCTTCTTGTTTTCAAAACCACTTGGATCGGTATATTTAAGCGGGTTGTTGTAAGCATAGCTGTACCGATTGTAGTTCTGCCCATTTTCTGGTGCCTGAGTAACAGGGTCTGGGCTGAGCATCCGGCCCAACTTTGGATCATAAACCCGCCCATTCATGTGAATGAGTCGATTTACGAATTTTCCAGCCCCAACAGGGAACCTAGGATCAACGTGTATTCCCACTCATTTTTGCTCGGGATTAACCTTAGTGGCTTACTTTAGCGGCTGGATGGCATTGTGCATAGACCTCCTTCAATCGCTTGATCGTCACGTGAGTATAGATTTGCGTAGTCGAAATACTGGCGTGCCCGAGCATCTCTTGGATCTGCCTTAACCCTGCGCCGTTTTCCAACATCAGGGTGGCTGCGCTATGCCGCCACAGGTGGCAGGCACCTGGCTTGTTAACCCCGGCCCGATGAATGTACTTGCGCCCCAGTCGACTGATCTGGCCGGGCCTTAAGGGATTTCCCCTCATCGACAAGAACAGCGTTGTACCCGATTCCGGGGCCACAATCGTCGGCCGAATTTCGCGCAGGTAGCGTTCAACCCAATCGCAAGTTCTCCTGGCCACCGGAACGCGTCGGTCCTTACCGCCTTTGCCTGCATAGACATGCAATACGCCTGCCGCGACATCCAGGTCCGTCACTGTCAGCTGCCCCAATTCCATACGGCGAATACCGGTAGCGTAGAAGGTCTCCAGGATCGCGCGATCCCGTATACCCCGATCACCGTACAGGAGCGTGTGCGCCAGAATACGCTCTATTTCCTCCTCTGCTAGAACGGCTTTGGGTATTCGGTGGGGTACGCTCGGTAGCTCAAAGAACGCTGCCGGATTACTGGAAATGCAGTGTAAATAGTGCAATCGCTTAAAAAACACCTTCACTGCGGTCAGCCGGTTTCGCTGGGTAGCGATATCGAGTCGTTTTTTCCTGCGAGGGTCTACATACTGACTCACATAGCTGCGATACCACTCCAGTTCACCCTGGTCGATATCCTCACAGAAATTGAACTGGTGGGCATGGCACCATCGCTCGAAGGCGCCGAGGTTACACCGTTTTACCTCTACCGTTCTTGACGACTCTCCTCGCGCCTGGCAATCACCAAGGTAACGCT
>JADGEN010000284.1 GCA_016744355.1 Halieaceae bacterium | reverse complement strand
GTTGTCATGTGCGTCCATTTGATACAGAGGAGGAGGCTATCTCTCTGGCCAACGACACATCCTACGGCCTGGCGGCTGCGCTGTGGACCGAGAATATGTCGCGCGCACTGCGGGTTTCGCCGCAGATAGAATGCGGCATCTGCTGGGTGAACAGTTGGTTTCTGCGCGACCTGCGCACTGCCTTTGGTGGCGCAAAGGCATCCGGCATCGGCCGCGAGGGGGGAGAGCATTCCCTGGAGTTTTATACCGAGCTGCAGAATGTCTGCATAAAAATCTGAAAACACAATTAGAGAAATAGTATGAGCACTTTAAGCCGGGAAGCGGTTGCGCAATTAGCAGAGCATTTGGAAAATGCCGAGCTGCAGGCACAGGATGTTACCAAAATAACCAACGATTACCCCACAATGGATTTTGAGGATGCCTATGACATCCAGTGGGAAATTCGTCGTCGCAAGGAAGCACGGGGCACGAAAATTGTGGGTATGAAATTGGGCCTTACTTCCTGGGCCAAAATGGCGCAGATGGGCGTGGAAGTGCCCTGCTATGGTTTTCTTGCGGATTACTTTAGTTGTGCCAATGGTTCCGCCATCGATACTTCAACCCTGATACACCCAAAAGTAGAGGCGGAAATCGCCTTCGTTACCAACAAGGTCCTGACGGGACCGGGTTGTCATGCAGCTGATGTCTTTGCAGCCACAGAATGTGTACTACCTGCGGTGGAAATAATCGATTCTCGTTATCGCGATTTCAAATTTGATCTAAAGAGCGTCGTAGCAGACAACTGCTCTTCCTCGCGCTTTGTAACCGGTGGTCGCAGCCTGTCCGTTGACCACATGGATCTCAGCACCGCCGGTGTGGTGCTGGAGAAGAATGGAGAAATTGTCGATATGGCAACGGGCGCTGCAGTGCTTGGTAATCCGGCTGAGAGTGTCGCCATGCTGGCCAATATGTTGGCTGAGCGTGGTGAGGTTATCCCCGCGGGAACGTTCATTATGACCGGCGGAGTGACTGCGGCAGTAGCCGTCGAAGCGGGGGACTGTATTTCAGTTCGCTATCACGATCTGGGTTCACTCAGTATGAGATTTGTATAGGCGCGTAATCATGCTCGATTCTGTTGATGTAAAAGTTTTTTTCAATTTTCGCAGCCCCTATTGCTATATCGCCTCCAAAACTCTATTCAGGATATTCGATGATTATCATGCCAACTTAGTGTGGCGGCCACTGGGTGGGTGGTCCGGGCG
>JADGEN010000283.1 GCA_016744355.1 Halieaceae bacterium | reverse complement strand
ACTTTGGCGAAGCTATCGAGAAGAAAGTAAAAGCGTTCAACCTCCGTGTGCAGAATATTGTCGAGAAAGTGTGTGGTCATCTCGATAGCGAGCAGCCCAGCATTGATGCGTATATCATCGTTGCGACTCTCAGGCGTATAGAGTTAGATCATGCCTATTCTGTGGAAGACTTTGACAGAGAGCTTTTCGATGCTCGGCTGAAAAGGTTATTGAGCCATGCTGCGTCTAGCTGAGTTTTGTCTTTAAGATTAATTCCTAAAATTTAATTCGTAGGAATAAAAGTTGAGATATCGTGCAGGCTAAGTTCTTGGGTGATCGTGGCTACCAGTTGTACGGATATGGGCCATAATTCGAAATCTTGTTCAGGCGTAGTCAGTGTTCCGAAAATGTCCCCCAATTTTACCAGTAATACCCTTGGTTTCCAGCCTTGTCTAGGTAGAGTGCAATTTACCGTATTGACACCCGATAATTGGGGTGAAACAGTTTAACGGATGGATGACCGAACTTAAGCACTAGGGACATAATGTTATGACAGATTCAGAATACGAGAATGCAGCAACTTCAGGCAGCGATTCCTCAATTCCAGAAGTCGGAAAATTTTCCCGACGCCAGTTGCTAACAGCAGGCCCTGCTCTGGCTGTGGCGGCACCGAGTCTGTCCGCTTTGTTGCTTAGTAGCGAGGCCGCTGGTGGCGTCGCTCCCACGGATGGAAAAATCCCCGGTCATTGGAGTCCTACCGACCTCAACCGCCCATCACTCGACGGACCAAAGGGCCAGGACTTGTGGCGCCGTGCCGACAAAGTCATGCCTAGTTACGCGATGTTCCTTACCCGCTCGTCTCGTTACGCAGGTTATAACGTATTGCCGGGGTTCATCGCCGAGGCTGAAGGCTGCAGAGTGAAAGACGTCGATGGCCGTAGCTATATCGATTTTACGGGATCTGCCGGACCGAATTTGTTGGGGTATCGACACCCGGAAGTGGAAGCAGCGGCTCGCGCCCAAGCTGACAAAGGGGATCTCATGCCGATGTTTTCCCCGGTAATGATCGAATTTTGCGAGCGATTGCTGCAGTGGACAGATGGGTTTGACTGGGCGCTTCCGCTCAAACGTGGGTCTGATGCAACTGAACTGGCGATGCGTGTTGCCCGGGCTGCCACTGGGCGACCACATATTCTGATGTTTGAAAACTCTTACCACGGAAGCAATCGCGAGCAGTCCTTATTGTTTGAAGGTACGCCATCGGATGCTCTGGAGCACCTGAGCCGACTGCCCTGGAATGACGTTGCTGCGTTGGATAGTTTCAAGAGTTCGCGTGGAGAGCAGGTT
>JADGEN010000282.1 GCA_016744355.1 Halieaceae bacterium | reverse complement strand
GGGTAAGGCAATGTGACGAATGTGGAACTCCGGGTCATAGTCACCATCGGAGACCCAGTAGGGGTGATCTAGCTTTAGAGGCACCTCCACCAATTTGCGCGTCATCGCAGGGATAACGCGCAGGCGTTTACTATAGTTATCTATAACCTCCTTGAACCTGACTTTGCCGTCCGGCGCAGTAGAGGGGTCGTAAATAGACAGCCCCGAGATATGCATGGGCGAATTTGCGGTCTCCAGGTACAGGACAGAGGCGTCCATTCCGGTTAGTTGATGCATGCTTATTTCCTAAACTATGTTCGATTGAATCGAGACCAACAGTGTATCGAAAAAACACCATGGCGTGTGTCGCCCAGGCGACTAAACCACCTGAGCAACTGCGGCCGCCAGATAATCAATATTAGAGGCATTTACTCCCGCAACATTGATACGCGAGGAGTCGAGCATGTACACCCCGTGTTCCTTACGTAAACGGATAGCCTGCTCGGCACTCAGTCCGAGGAAGGAAAACATGCCTTTCTCTTTTTCGATGAAATTAAAATCGCGCCCGGTACTGGCATTGAGCTTACTCACAAGTGCTGTGCGCAGGCCGTTAATACGTCCGCACATTTCTCCCAGCTCTTTTTGCCACAGCGCATTCAGTGTCGCATCTTGCAGTATCCGTCCTGCAATAATGGCACCATGAGCAGGAGGCATTGAGTACACTCTTCTGGCTGCCACCAAACCCTGTGACACCAGAGCTTCGGCATTATCTGCATTCTTACAAATAAACATCACATTGCCCGTGCGCTCCCGGTACAAACCCATGTTCTTGGAGCAGGAGGCTGCGACGATAACTTCCGGCAGACTATCTACCAATATTCGCAAGCCTGCGGCATCGCGCTCCAGACCATCGCCCAAACCCTGGTAGGCTATATCTATGAAGGGAATAAAGCCCTGTTGCTCAGCCATGCTGGCTATGGTCTGCCACTGCGCCACGGATAAATCTGCGCCGCAGGGGTTGTGACAGCAACCGTGTAAAAGAACAACTTCACCTGCTTTGGCCTTTTTGAGGTCTTCGACCATACCGTCAAAATTGACACTGTGACCCGCAGGGTCGTAGTAGCGATAGGTTTCGAACTGAAGGCCTACGCTACCCAACAAAGGGATATGCACAGGCCAGGTAGGATCACTGACCCACACTTTAGTACCGGGGTTTGCGGCCTGGATTATTTCAGCGCCAATACGCAGCGCACCACAACCACCGGGTGTCTGTATGTTGCCAACCCTGTTGTCCGCCAGGGCTGTACTGTTTTCGCCCAGCAACAGTGTTCGCATGCCGCGATTGAAAGCGTCATCACCAACCGGGGGAATATAGGCCTTGCTC
>JADGEN010000281.1 GCA_016744355.1 Halieaceae bacterium | reverse complement strand
GCTGAGTGCGCTCGTAGCGTCCGTTCGCCTGTTTTTCACGCAACAATCCGTAGTGTTCAATGTAGTTGGCGCTGGTCAGTTGATACCATGCCCAAAAGTTGTGAATCGCCAAGAAGGGAATCATTATCCAGCCGAAAGCCACTATCAGACCGAGCTGAAGTACAGCGCTTATCGCATAGGATTGAAGTATATCGTTCTGCAGGCACCAGGGACCTTTGTCCAGGCGTTTCAGGCGCTGGCTTTCCGCAGCCCAACCGCGACGGAATGCTCCAGGTATCTCTCGTAGGGTGAAGCTGTATATCGACTCTCCCATTCTGGATGTGGCGGGGTCTTCAGCCGTTGCCACGTCGATATGGTGACCTCGATTGTGCTCAATACAGAAGTGTCCGTAGGCGGGCACAGCCTGGGCAAACTTGGCGAAAGTCCTTTCGAGTGCCGGCTTTTTGTGACCGAGTTCGTGCGCAGTATTGACCCCAAGGCCGCTGAATAAGCCGGCAGTGAGCGCCATCAACAGCATTGACCAGGCTGACAAGTCCTGCGTTCCAACGAACCAGGCTACCGCGATAAGCGTAATAAAGTGCAAGGGTACTGTAAGCATCGTCAGCACGCGATAGTAGGTGTCCTCTTCCAGTTGGGGCACAATTTCTTCAGGCGGGTTATTGGTGTCTGAACCCAGTGCCCAGTCCATGAAGGGAAGGACCAGATAAATGAAAGCGAGCGGTATACCCAGCACCCATTGTGAGCCAGTTTGGAAATATAGAAATACTGCGAGCAGAGGAGTAACAGGGAGAATAATGGATAAAATCCAGAGATAGCGCTTTTTATCGCGGTACTCAATATGCCCTTTTTCCGCATCGTCAATTGTGTAGGTAGTCATGGAGGTAGCCTCACTAATGTTGGTTGTTAAACACCCGCACAGTGTAGGGTTCCTTCTTTTAATCAACGTTTTCACATAATGACATTATAGTGGTCATAAAGTGACACAAAATCTTAATTTTGCTACCGTTACACGATGAACGATTCTTTTGACGTGGCGGCTACCTACGCGCGATTGACTTTACGCTCTCGACTTTTGACGCCAGAGGAGCTGCTCGTCGGTACCGGGGTGACGGCGCAATACCTTATGTCAGCCGATTATGTAGACTGGCACGTGCTTGCCGCTATGTTCCACAATATTGACAGCGCAGACGTTGTTTCTACTGCCTGGGCCGCTTATCTGGGAGGGCAGTTTAACGTCAGTGCTCATGGTCCACTTGGTTTTGCTGCTCTAAGCGCGCCGACGCTGGGCTCCCTTTATCGATCCGCTTGATGTGCGTTTTAATGCGTATGAACCAACCCCGGTAGAAACCACTGCCGCGGTAATGTT
>JADGEN010000280.1 GCA_016744355.1 Halieaceae bacterium | reverse complement strand
GGGCGGAGGTGGTGGATGGTGAATCCCCGACGCATCGCGAGATCAGCCATTGTCGTGGTCTGTTTGAACTTCTGATGGCGGCTTGAATTAGGCTTTCGCCATGGACAGGTTTATACTGACGATGTGTAATTCAAGCACATTGCAACGGAGTAAAACTATGCCAATCGATAATCTAAAAGCCCTGATGATTGATTTACACGACAGCTTTGGTGATGATGAAACCAGCTCGCAACAACAACAGTTGATGCAACAACTGCAAACTTACGTACACGATATTGATACAGCTGAGCCGGTTCCACCCGGCCTTGTAGAGTCCGCAGAAATCCTGTTGGATGAAGTGGAAGAGGGTCACCCCAAAACAGCGGCCATCATCAGGCAGGTCATCAACGCACTCGGCAATATGGGCATTTAAAATCCTCGCAGTGGTATCGGTAAATTAACTTTTTGAGAGTGCCCTAATCCCACCTTGATTTTCAAGCAACCGCCCTTCCCCATGCAACGAACGCACTGACCCTCAGATCCCGATAAGGTATCGCCATAACCACGATGCTTCCGTTTCAATCTTCTGGTGTATATCGCTCCGAATTTGATGCACCAGAGACGGATCGCTTCTCTGGATATAGTGATGCCTCGTTCAGCCAGGAGATCTTCTATATCCCGGTGGCTGTTACCACGC
This sequence comes from Halieaceae bacterium, assembly GCA_016744355.1. Classification (GTDB taxonomy): domain Bacteria; phylum Pseudomonadota; class Gammaproteobacteria; order Pseudomonadales; family Halieaceae; genus JBALVT01. The sequence goes on along the minus strand of JADGEN010000280.1, from coordinate 733 downwards.
GTCTGAGGTTGAATCGATAGTAGAGCCAGACTGCATAGTTCATAATGTCAGGGCACAGTCAGCTGAGTTTATAAGTATTCACTGGTTGGTTTTATCAATATAGGCGAGTTGACTTGTCGAGATCTCAGCTGGAGTTTAGAAGCATGAAAGAGGTAGAGCAGCAGGGCCTGGACCAATTCACAAAACGCTATCTGGTCATATTGATGATCGCGGCGGCAGCGCTGCTGGTCTGGTGGATCGCCGGACTCGATTCTCGGGTGAGCAAACTTAACGACATCCTCCAATCAGATTCAAAGCTGGCAGCATACCCCTATCAGTTCAAAGTCATCTCATTGAAAAATGGGGAAGCGGAAGTCTCCAGCCCGCGCTCCGCGCAGGTACCGGTCGTGAAATTTCTGCGAATCGTTTACCCTGAGTTCAACAATGCCAGCGTTACAGATGATTCAATGATGGCCGCCCAAGATGTACTAGTTAGTATTCAGTCACACGCGGGAAAGCTGGTAAAAAGCCAGGACTATGTGGAATCCATTCGCTGGACAATAGACCGAAAATGGTACGCCTACCACGGTATCTATCTCGATTGACCAAGAGATATATCTGTTCATGGTGAAGGGGAAGTGGCTATTTGTGGGGTTTTAAACTGTATTACAAAAAGTGATAAACCTGAAATGAATTATAAATTGTTAGCACATGTTACTGGCATCACATATAAGTCACAGAGCGTCAATGGCAC
>JADGEN010000027.1 GCA_016744355.1 Halieaceae bacterium | reverse complement strand
CAAACCCGGTAAACGTTGTCCGCGCCACCTTCAAGGGTCTGCGTGATATGAGCGCACCGGATGCGATTGCTGCAAAGCGCGGCAAAACTGTCGAAGAAATTTTGAACTAATTGAGTAGGTTGGCTAGTCATGGCTAAAGCAACAATCAAAGTAACGCAGATCAAGAGCACCTCCGGGCGCCTGAAGAACCATCGGGCAAGTGTTGCCGGCTTGGGTCTGCGTCGTATAGGCCACACAGTTGAAGTAGAAGATACTCCCTCTGTACGCGGCATGATTAACACAGCATATTATTTGCTACGGGTTGAGGAATAAATCATGTCTGACACGATGCGATTAAACACACTGAGTCCGGCTCCGGGTGCCAAAAAAGACGCAAAGCGCGTTGGTCGTGGCATTGGCAGCGGGTATGGAAAAACTGCAGGCCGTGGTCACAAGGGGCAGAAAGCACGCTCTGGTGGCTCGGTTCGACCCGGTTTTGAAGGTGGTCAGATGCCTATGCAGAAGCGCTTGCCGAAGTTCGGCTTCAGCTCTCGTATTGCGCAGACTACCGCTCAAATTCGTCTAGGCGAATTGAATATAGCGGACGTAGATGTGATCGATCTGGAAGCCTTAAAAATCGCAGACCTGGTTAAGCAGAATGTAACTCGGGCTCGTGTATTTTTGTCTGGCGAACTGGGCAAGGCTGTCACTGTCAAAGGCTTAGCGGTAACCAAAGGTGCCCGCGAAGCTATTGAAGCGGCAGGCGGAAAAGTAGAGGAATAAATGGCTACACCTCAGGCTCCAGCGGTAAATAAAGCAGGAATGGGCGAGCTGTTTGCTCGCCTTCGTTTTGTGTTGCTGGCGATTATTGTTTATCGCATCGGAACGCATATACCGGTTCCGGGAATAGACCCCAATCAGCTGGCTGCATTATTTAACCAGAATCAGGGTACGATTTTGGGGCTGGCCAATATGTTTTCCGGTGGTGCTCTTGAGCGTATGAGTATTCTGGCGTTGGGAATCATGCCCTACATTTCTGCATCGATTATCATGCAGCTGATGTCAGCGGTTACCCCGCAGTTGGAAGCTATTAAGAAGGAAGGCGAGTCGGGTCGGCGTAAAATTAGCCAATACACGCGTTATCTCACGGTATTGCTGGCGATAGTTCAGGCTTTCAGTATGACTGCAGGCATGGCGAATCAGGGTATGGCATACGATGCATCGATTTTGTTTTATGTTATTGCAGTAACCTCTCTGGTGACCGGCGCTGTGTTTATGATGTGGCTGGGTGAGCAGATTACAGAAAAAGGCGTGGGTAACGGAATTTCACTGTTGATCTTCGCTGGTATTGTAGCGGGTTTACCCGCTGCCATCGGCCAGTCGCTAGAGCAGGCAAGACAGGGTGAATTGAATATTCTGGTATTGCTGTTTGTTCTTACCCTGGCAATCGGCGTGATCTATATGATCATTTTTATCGAGCGCGGCCAACGCCGTATTACGGTAAATTACGCCAAAAGACAGCAGGGCAGGAAGATGTATCAGGCGCAGAGCTCACATCTTCCCCTGAAGGTAAACATGGCAGGTGTTATCCCCGCTATTTTTGCCAGTAGCATATTGTTGTTTCCCGCGTCACTGGCTCAGTGGTTTGGCACGGGTGGTTCGGCCGACTGGCTGCAGGACCTTGCAGTGGCCCTGGGCCCCGGCCAACCTCTGAACATATTATTGTTCACGGTGTTTATTGTATTTTTCTGCTTCTTCTACACCGCGCTTATGTTTAACCCGGTAGAGGTGGCAGATAACCTGAAGAAATCAGGTGCGTTTGTACCCGGTATACGTCCCGGTCAGAAGACAGCCAACTATATCGATGGCGTGTTGACTCGATTGACTGTATTTGGCGCAGCATATATAGCACTGGTTTGTTTGCTGCCGCAGTTTTTGGTGGTGATGTGGAATGTGCCTTTTTATCTAGGTGGCACGTCTCTGTTGATTGTTGTTGTTGTGGTAATGGATTTTATGGCTCAGGTGCAAAGTCACTTGATGTCTCACCAGTATGATTCGGTGATGAAAAAAGCCAACCTGACAAATTTTGGTTCTTCCCGGTAACGCTTTTTAAGCGCACCGGTATTTCGGAGTTAGTAACATGAAAGTACGTGCATCAGTAAAAAAGATTTGCAGAAATTGCAAAGTTGTCCGTCGCAAGGGTGTTGTGCGAGTGATCTGTGAGTCAGATCCACGCCATAAGCAGCGTCAGGGCTAGAAATTGAGAGAACTGCACTGTTGTGCCATCTAGACTTGTGCGCCTTGGCGTCTCGTTTAGTCGGTGGGTATTACTGCAGTTGATTTTTTGTAACGATATCGCTAGAATGCTGCGCCTTTCGCGGGGCACTCGCTGTTCTTAATCGTAAGACTAGCGGTTTTTGAGTAAGTAATTGGAGAAAGTTGGATGGCTCGTATTGCCGGCGTCAACATACCTGATAACAAGCATGCTGTTATCTCTTTGACCTACATTTTCGGCGTAGGCCGCACTCAGGCGAAAAACCTTTGTGCAGCTACAGGCGTTGCTGCAAACACCAAAATCGGTGATTTGAGCGAAGCCGAACTTGACGCGCTTCGGGCGTCTGTTGGCGAAATGAATGTAGAAGGTGACCTTCGTCGTGAAGTGTCCATGAACATCAAGCGTTTGATGGATCTGGGCTGTAATCGCGGTATTCGCCATCGTCGTAATTTGCCTTTACGCGGGCAGCGCACAAAGACAAACGCACGTACCCGTAAGGGGCCGCGCAAACCAATTCGCAGGTAATTGTTATCTCCACCTGATGTATAGGTGGAGAAAATGGAAGCGAATTATTTTTAGTGTAGCTGCACCTAAGTGCAGTGTTGATATTAAATCAGGAAACAAGTTATGGCTAAGCCAGGTGCTAAAAGCACTCGTAAAAAAGTCACCAAGACAGTTGTCGATGGAATCGCGCATATCCATGCCTCCTTCAATAACACTATCATTACAATCACCGATCGTCAGGGAAATACTCTGAGCTGGGCTACCGCTGGTGGTTCTGGTTTCCGTGGTTCACGTAAGAGCACGCCTTTTGCCGCACAGGTTGCAGCAGAGCGCGCCGGTGAAGCAGCCAAGGAATATGGTCTGCAGAATCTTGATGTGCAAGTAAAAGGTCCCGGCCCAGGTCGTGAATCTGCGGTTCGTGCATTAAATGCCTGCGGTTACAAAATTAGCAACATTACCGACGTTACGCCTATTCCGCATAACGGCTGTCGCCCACCCAAAAAACGTCGCGTATAACGCTACAGGAAGAACTGACATGGCTCGATATATTGGACCCAAGTGCAAGCTCTCCCGTCGTGAGGGAACAGATCTGTTCCTGAAGAGCGGAGTGCGTTCACTGGAAAGCAAGTGTAAGTTAGAAGCAATTCCCGGACAGCACGGAGCAAGACGCAGTCGCTTGTCTGATTACGGTGTGCAGTTGCGCGAAAAGCAAAAAGTACGTCGCATCTATGGTGTGCTTGAAAAGCAGTTTCGCAATTACTACAAAGAAGCAGCCCGCCTGAAAGGCGCTACCGGTGAAAACCTGTTGCAGCTTCTTGAAAGTCGTCTGGACAACGTGGTTTACCGTATGGGCTTTGGCTCAACACGTGCCGAAGCTCGCCAGATGGTGTCTCACAAGGCAATTCTTGTGAATGGTATTGTGGTAAACATTCCCTCATATCAGGTGAAGGCTGGCGATACCGTCTCCTTGCGTGAAAAAGCCAAGAAGCAATTGCGTGTACAGTCTTCTCTGGCTCTGGCTGCCCAACGTGGCGAGCCTGAGTGGATTGAAGTAAACAATGAAAAGCTGGAAGGAGTGTTCAAGGCAGTGCCAGAACGCGATGAACTGTCGTCCGAGATCAACGAAAACTTGATCGTCGAACTTTACTCCAAGTAATCCTTCTTTCGGACTACTAAGCCACAGCCGAACTTAACTACAGGTGCCCAAATGCAGAGTGCAGTAAACGAGTTTTTGACCCCGCGCGTAATCAGTGTTGAAGATAAGCACAATACACGTGCCCAGGTAACACTGGAGCCCCTGGAACGTGGTTTTGGCCACACACTGGGAAATGCCTTGCGCCGGATCCTGCTATCGTCCATGCCAGGATGTGCCATCACCGAAGTCGAAATTGATGGTGTGTTACATGAATACAGCGCCATCGAAGGCGTGCAGGAAGACGTTATCGAGATTTTGCTCAACCTGAAGGGCGTTGCTCTTGTGATGGAAGGCAAAGATGAAGCTGAACTGACTTTGAGCAAAAAAGGCAGTGGTGCGGTAACGGCCGGCGATATTCAGGTTGATCACGATATTGAGATTCGCAACCCCGAACACGTCATCTGTCACTTGAACGGCGATTCTGAAATCAACATTAGAATGACTGTTGGCCGTGGTCGTGGTTATTCTCCAGCGGATTCCCGGCAGGATCCTGAGGAAGAAACACGTTCAATTGGCCGATTGCAGTTGGATGCTACTTACTCACCGGTTCATCGAGTTTCCTATGTGGTCGAGTCCGCTCGTGTAGAGCAGCGTACTGACCTGGACAAACTGGTTCTGGACCTGGAAACAAATGGAACTATTGATCCTGAGGAAGCGATACGTCGCGCCGCTACTATCCTGCAGCAGCAATTGGCTGTATTTGTAGACCTTGAGAGTGAGAGCGAGTCAGAAGCTGCGGAAGAAGAAGATGAAGTTGATCCGATTTTACTGCGCCCTGTTGACGATCTCGAGTTGACAGTCCGTTCCGCCAATTGTCTCAAGGCAGAGAATATTTACTACATAGGCGATCTCGTTCAGCGCACAGAAGTCGAGCTGTTGAAGACACCTAACCTCGGCAAGAAGTCATTGACTGAGATAAAAGATGTACTCGCTTCGCGCGGTTTGTCACTGGGCATGCGCCTGGACAACTGGCCGCCTGCAAGCCTGAAAAACGACGATAGAGTACTGAGCATCTAGGCAGAAGTGGCCTGGTTCGGTAGTTACGATTCACAAGATTATAGTGCTCTAGTGGCACAGCAAGAATAGGATTGGAAAAATGCGCCATCGTCATAGTGGACGTCAGTTAAACAGAAACAGTTCTCACCGTAAGGCCATGTTCCGTAACATGACTGCCTCTTTGGTAGAGCATGAATTGATCAAAACAACCCTGCCCAAGGCTAAGGAATTGCGAGGCTATGCAGAGCCTTTGATTACCTTGTCTAAGAGCGACAGTGTTGCCAACCGTCGTTTGGCGTTTGATCGCCTGCGTGATAAGGAAGCTGTTGGTAAATTGTTTACTGAGCTTGGGCCGAGATATCAGGCGCGCCCCGGTGGTTACATCAGGATTCTAAAGTGCGGTCTGCGCAGCGGTGATAAGGCACAGATGGCTTACGTCGAGTTGGTTGATCGGCCGCAACCTGAAATGATCGAGGACGATGAGGACTAAGCGCAGCCTCTAGCTCGTTTAGTTCGAAAGAAAAAGCCGGGTTTTAACCCGGCTTTTTTATGTGTCCTCTTAAAACCTAATTGCTCATTGTGCAATACACCTTTCAAGGTGATACGCTTCTTAATTTATTAGCATCGCAGTGGAACGGGATATGAGCAGGGCAAGTGTACTCACCGAGGGCCTATATTTTGGCGAAGGCCCACGATGGCACAATGGTCGATTGTGGTTTAGCGATTTTTACGCTCACGCTGTGAAGTCAGTAGGTAGTGATGGCGTGCAGCGTATTGAGCTTGAATTAGATGACCAGCCTTCCGGACTGGGCTGGCTGCCTGATGGACGCTTACTTGTCGTCTCGATGGCGGAGTTGAAGGTGTTGCGACAGGATTCCGATGGCCTCAAGGTCCACGCTGACCTGTCTGAGCTGTCTGTGCACTTATGTAATGATATGGTTGTGGATAATACTGGTCGAGCGTGGGTTGGGAATTTCGGTTTCGACCTCGATGCACTGGTAGAAGAAAAAGGTGTGGATGCTGCGCTCATGGATCACCCTTCCACCAACCTGGTGCGAGTTGATCCCAATGGCAGTGTGCATTTGGCATCATCCGAAATGCATTTCCCTAATGGCATGGTGATAAGCCCCGATGGGAAAATCTTAATTGTGGCGGAAACACTCTCCATGTGTCTTACAGCTTTCGATATCGGAGCTGATGGCTCGCTGTCCAATCGACGGATATGGGCTGCCGTGGGTATGCGTGCCCCGGACGGTATCGCTCTGGATGCAGACGGCCATGTCTGGGTTGCCAATGCTATAGACTCAGAATGTGTACTGGTTGCGGAGGGCGGTGAAATATTACAGACGGTCGAAACCAGTCAGCCCTGTTATGCTTGTATGCTGGGGGGAGATGATGGTCGAACTCTGTATTTGATGACCGCCCAGAGCTCGGATAAAAATGAAGCCTTAGCTTCTCCTGCTGGAAAAATAGAGACGTTCCGGGTCGATGTTCAGCGAGCTGGTTGTCCGTGAACAATCCAGTGAACACAACCCGGTAGAGGATACCTCCGATGCCTTTGCGAGATTGAGTAGCTAACAGGGTCCCAGAGCAGCCTAGCCTTAAGGCTAGGCTGCTTTAGATCCCACTTTGCCTTTTGATTTAGCCGTTTTTTTTGTCGCCTTCTTCTTTTCTAACATTGGGGCTAAAAACGAACCTGTATAGGACCCTTTTGTTTTTGCCACCTGTTCCGGTGTTCCGGTAGCGATTATCTGGCCGCCACCACTGCCTCCCTCTGGCCCCAGATCGATAACCCAGTCTGCGGTTTTCACCACATCGAGATTGTGCTCAATAATTACAACCGTGTTGCCGTGATCGCGCAGGCGATGCAAAACTTCGAGCAACTGTTTTATGTCTTCGAAATGTAAGCCGGTTGTCGGTTCGTCGAGAATATACAAAGTGGTACCGGTATCGCGCTTGGAAAGCTCTCGGGAAAGTTTTACCCGCTGCGCCTCGCCACCGGACAGAGTGGTCGCTGCCTGACCCAGTCGTATATACGAAAGGCCCACATCCATCAGCGTTTGCAGCTTGCGTGCAATGCTCGGGACAGGTTCAAAAAATACCAGTGCATCCTCGACCGTCATATCGAGTACTTCGTAAATATTTTTCCCTTTGTAGCGCACCTCAAGGGTTTCGCGGTTGTAGCGTTTACTTTTGCAGATGTCGCAGGGTACGTAGATGTCGGGCAGGAAGTGCATCTCTACTTTGGTCACACCATCGCCCTGACAGGCTTCGCAGCGCCCACCTTTGACATTAAAGCTGAAGCGGCCGGGTTTATAGCCCCGCGAGCGAGCTTCCTGTGTCCCCGCAAACAATTCTCTCACCGGAGTGAAAATACCGGTATAGGTGGCGGGGTTGGAGCGTGGTGTGCGCCCAATAGGGCTCTGGTCGATATCGATAACTTTATCGACAAGGTCCATGCCTTTGATGCTGGTATGCGGGGCTGCAGTGAGTGTGGTTGCGCCGTTTAGAACGGTGGCGGCAATGGGGTATAGAGTGCCGTTGATCAAAGTTGACTTGCCTGAACCCGACACGCCGGTCACGCAAGTGAGTAAGCCCAGAGGAATGCTCAAGTCCACCGACTGCAGGTTATTGCCGCTGGCACCTTTCAAAACCAGCTGTTGCTTGGGTTTTGGTGCTGTGCGTTTTTTGGGAATCGAAATTTCGCGTTTACCGCAAAGATAGGCTCCGGTAAGCGAGTTCTTATTGGCAATAATATCTTCATAAGTGCCCTGGGCTACAATTTCACCGCCGTGTACGCCGGCGCCTGGCCCTATGTCGATGACATGGTCGGCGCTGCGGATGGCTTCTTCGTCGTGCTCGACAACCAGCACCGTGTTGCCGATGTCACGCAGATGGTTGAGGGTACGCAGTAATCTTTCGTTGTCGCGTTGGTGTAAGCCAATTGAGGGCTCATCTAATATGTACATTACACCTACCAATCCTGCGCCAATTTGTGACGCCAGGCGGATGCGCTGAGCTTCTCCCCCGGAAAGGGTTTCGGCACTGCGATTGAGGGTTAGGTAGTTGAGGCCAACGTCTACTAAAAATCGGTAACGGGCGCGCAGCTCTTTGAGGATTTTATCGGCAATTTCTCCTTTTCTACCTTCCAGTTTTAGTTGTTCGAAATAGTCCTGGGCTTCACCCACACCCATTTCTGTAATGGAAGGTAGAGTGCGCTCGTCTACAAATACATGTCGTGCGTCGCGACGTAAGCGTGTACCGCCACAGTCGGGGCAGCACTGGTTGGCCTGATATTTAGCCAGATCTTCACGCACCGACTGTGAGTCGGTATCGCGGTAGCGGCGGGTCATATTGGGAATGATGCCTTCGAACGGGTGTGTACGTTTGAATACATCACCGCGATCATTGACGTAGGAAAACGCGACTTCCTCCTCGCCACTTCCGTGGAGGATCAGCTCCCTTTGCTTCGCACTCAACTTCTCATAGGGCGTGTCCACGTCAAAGTCATAATGTTCGGCCAGCGAATTGAGCATGTGGAAATAATAGACATTGCGCCTGTCCCAGCCACGAATTGCACCTTCTGACAGGCTCGCTTCCGGGTGTAAAACGATGCGCTCTTCATCAAAGTACTGTTTTACTCCCAAGCCGTCACAGCCAGGGCATGCCCCCGCGGGATTATTGAAGGAAAACAATCGTGGCTCCAGCTCGTCAATACTGTGCCCGCATTCGGGGCAGGCAAAGCGGGCTGAAAAGGATATGTCATCGCCATCGCTGTCCATGTAACTGATGGAGGCCAGGCCATCAGTGAGGGCCAGAGCGGTTTCAAATGACTCGGCCAGACGCATACTGAGGTCGTCACGTACTTTAAAGCGGTCTATGACGACTTCGATGCTGTGTTTCTTTCTTTTTTCCAGTTCTGGTACGTCGTCGAGGTCGGTGACTATGCCGTCGATTCGAGCTCTGACGAAGCCACTGGCGCGCAATTCTTCAAATACGTGCAGGTGTTCGCCTTTGCGCTCGCGTACTACCGGCGCCAATAACATCAGTTTACTACCTTCGGGCAGCGCCAGAACCGTATCGACCATCTGGCTGATTGTCTGGGCCTGTAGGTTCAGGTTGTGGTCGGGGCAGCGCGGGTCGCCAACCCGGGCATACAGCAGGCGCAGGTAGTCATATATTTCAGTGATAGTGCCCACGGTGGAGCGCGGGTTATGCGAGGTGGACTTCTGTTCAATGGATATCGCTGGGGAGAGACCCTCAATATGGTCAATATCGGGCTTTTCCATCATCGACAGGAACTGGCGCGCATAAGTGGAGAGAGACTCAACGTAGCGGCGCTGCCCTTCAGCATACAGTGTGTCAAAAGCCAGAGAGGACTTCCCGGAGCCTGAAAGCCCGGTGATAACCACCAGCTTGTCTCTGGGAATATCCAGGTCGATGTTTTTTAGATTATGGGTGCGCGCCCCGCGGACCTGAATTGTATCCATGTTTTACCTGATGCCAATGCTTGACGGAAAACCATGCAGTATATGTCATGGGCGAGTGCAGCGGCAAAATTAGTTGAGCCCCAATACCGTAGGTATCGCTAAAAATCTGCTTCAAGATGTTCAGGGGCGAGTGAAACTGGTAAACTCGGTGTGTATTTCGCAAGACTACCCGAGTGATAACAAAAAACCCCATGACAGCGCTGGAACGGCGCTCAGTGATTTCACTGGCACTGTTGTATAGCTTCCGTATGCTCGGGCTATTCATGGTGTTGCCCCTGCTCGCACTCTATGCAGCAGATTTACCAGGTGCTACGCCCTTGCTGATAGGTCTGGCTCTGGGTGTCTACGGTCTGACCCAGGCGGCGTTTCAGATCCCTTTTGGTTGGTTGTCTGACCGGATAGGCCGTAAGCCGGTTATTGTCTCTGGACTGGTTTTATTTGCCTTGGGTAGTGTGGTTGCAGGCATGGCCGACACTACTGGCGGCATCATTGCAGGCCGCGCATTACAGGGTGCCGGTGCTATAGCGGGTACGGTGATGGCCCTCGCCGCAGACTTGACCCGGGAAGAGCAGCGAACCAAGGCCATGGCCTTGATAGGCGTAAGTATCGGAATGTCTTTTGCGGTAGCCTTTGTGCTCGGACCGTTAGTGGCGGGTCGGTGGGGTTTATCCTCAGTGTTTTTTCTCACCGCGGTTTTGGCGGTAGTGGGAATAGCAATCGTTTTGCTGCGGATTCCCACGCCCATGGCAAGCCTTTCGGGACAGTCCAGTACAGCTTCAGGCGTGTCGTCTCTGATCCGCAGCTTTTTAGATCCCTCTCTCGCGCGTCTTAATTTTGGCGTGTTTGTACTTCATTTGGTCTTGATGTCCTGCTTTTTGGTAGTGCCTCAATTGCTCGAGAGCGTAGCAGGTGTTCCGCGAGAATTGCACTGGAGGATTTACCTCCCAGCGCTGTTGCTGTCTGTAGTCGGTATGCTGCCCCTGTTGCGGGTTGCGGAGCGCGGTGGTCGCCCGCAGCAAATGTTTGTTCTGGGTATCGCTGTAGTGTTGGTGGCTGTGCTTGCGCTTTGTTTCGCTTCTAGCGCCGTGGCGCTGTACATAGCTCTATGGGGGTTTTTCGTCGGATTTAATTATTTGGAGGCCACGTTGCCCTCGTTGGTCAGTAAGACTGTAGCAGCTGGTGATAAGGGCGCAGGTTTGGGTATGTATTCAACGTGCCAGTTTTTCGGGGCGTTCTGTGGCGGTGCGGGTGGTGGATGGTTGGTGCAATACACTGGCGTGACAACAACTTTCTTCGTGAGTGCTGGTTTAGTAGCAGTTTGGCTGTTTGTCGCTTCCCGCATGAGTGACAGTGATATGCGAGGCCGTGCAGCGTCGTCTCAAGCCTGATGAAAGGTAATTGATACAGGCTTTTGTTGATTTGATTTGATGTGCTTTGCTGCTTATCGCTGTCGCATTTGAAGTGTGGGGTTGCTATAGTTCTTCGTCGAATCTCGCATTGAAAACAACAGCTGAACAAGAGGATTTTTTATGGCTTCACGAGGTGTGAACAAAGTCATTCTGGTAGGTAATCTGGGAAATGATCCCGAAACGAGAGCGTTTCCCTCCGGTGATATGGTAACTAATATTACACTCGCCACATCCGAAACCTGGAAAGACAAGCAAACGGGACAACCACAGGAACGCACTGAGTGGCATCGGGTGGTTTTTCACAGGCGCCTTGCCGAAATCGCCGGTGAGTATTTGCACAAGGGCTCCAAGGTGTACATTGAGGGCTCCCTGAAAACCCGCAAGTGGCAAGACAAGGCTACTGGCCAAGACCGTTACACTACTGAAATCGTCGCGCGTGAAATGCAGATGCTGGATAGCCGCTCTGCGGGTCAAGGTGGTGGCGGTCAGAGCGGCGGCGGGCAGAGTAACTATAACCAGGGTGGATACAGTCAGCCCGAACCATCCATGGCGCCTTCAGGGTCAAACGCTCCCTCAAGTGCCCCAGCTCCCGCGGGAGATTTTAACGATTTCGACGATGACATCCCCTTTTAAAAAACATCTTAGGGCGTAATGGGGGGGGCGGGTGCGTATTCTCATTCTTGGTGCAGACACTATTTTGGGCGAGGCTCTGCACGATTTTTTTCTCTTTCAGGGGCGACATATAGTCGAGCCGTTGCCGTTGGAATCCTGCCGTTGGAAGAGTGAGCGTCAGGCTAAGAAGGCCCTGCGAAGGGGCAATTGTGAGTTGGTTGTGGACGCCAGAAATTTGGCCTCCCCTGGCCGTAATGTTGCAATTCAAGACCTGGATGTAAAGCGCATCCAGTGGCTGGCGCGGGCAAGTCATCGCAGTGGTACCGGTTATCTGTATGTTTCCAGTGCAGAGGTGTTTTCTGGTTCGGTAGAGCGGCTTTATACGGAAGATGACTATCCTGATAGTCAAGAACTGCAGGGCGAAATGCTGTTGCACTGTGAAACAGCCGTGAGGGACCATTGCGAAAGGTATTTGATTCTTCGCGTAGGCTCTGTTTTTTCGCATCGAAGCGGCAATACACTCTCCCATATGCTGGGAGAACTATCGAAAGGCGAGGTGCTCCTTCTGGGGAATAATCGGCGGGGCTCCCCAGTGGCGGCGGAGGATGCTGCAAGGGTGGTATCGGCAGTCGTAGACCAGCTGAGCACTGAGGCGGATGTATGGGGTATTTATCATTATTGTAGCTCCGAAGAGACCAATTGCTATGAGTTTGCCGAGGCGGCCATGGCACTCGCAACTCAATACACAGATCTCGGCCCAGGCTCTGTGGAGTTGAAAAAGCTTGGCGAAATACCCCCGATGATTAATCGAGTACTGGATTGCTCAAAAATCCGAAACACGTTCGCTATAAAGCAGGCGCCTTGGCGTAGCGCTATTAGCGATACAGTTAAACGTTATTTTCACGAAAGGCACTAGCCTGTTACTAGCTAGAGTTAAAATGTAATAGTCAGCAGCCCTTCGTCTTCATTTTAAGGAATTCCACTATGGTCAAGGCCACCGATGATGCGCCTCGCTCTTTGAACGTCGCAGTGCTCACCGTGTCTGATACACGCACCGAGCAAGATGATACTTCGGGCAATTTTCTGATGCAGGCACTGCAGAACGAAGGTCATTGCGCGTTCGACAAACATATTGTTATTGACGATATCTACCAAATTCGTGCAGCACTCTCTACATGGATCGCCAATAAGGAAGTTCATGCGGTGCTAGTAACCGGCGGCACGGGCTTTTCCGGGCGTGACTCAACCCCCGAAGCCGTGCGGCCTTTATTCGATAAAGACATCGACGGCTTTGGTGAGATATTTCGGGCGCTTTCTTATGAAGAAATTGGCTCATCAACCATACAGTCTCGAGCGCTGGCCGGCTTTGCCAACGATACCGTTATATTTTGTATGCCAGGCTCAACGGGTGCCTGCCGCACAGCTTGGGCGGGTGTGATAAAGGAGCAATTGGACAGTAGCCACGGCCCCTGCAATTTTGTGGGTGTCTTGAGCGTGAGGGAGAGTGACGGTTGAGCCCGCTGCTGTCAGTTGAAAGCGCACTGCAGCGTGTACTAGGCACTCTGGAGGTCTGTGATCGGCCTGTGGTTGAAGTTGATTTGCTAGAGGCTCTGGATTGCGTGCTAGCTAGCGACGTAACTTCTTCAATCGCAGTGCCTGGAGACGACAATAGCGCGATGGATGGTTATGCGCTGCGTGTGGTAGATGCTCACGAGCCATTACCTGTCAGTCAGCGAATTCCAGCGGGCAGTGTCGGCACCCAACTAGAGCCTGGTACAGCAGCACGGATATTTACCGGTGCCGCTATTCCCCCGGGCGCCGATGCAGTGGTGATGCAGGAAAACTGTGAGCTGGTTGATGGATGCATCAATATTAACGGTTCTGTTGTTGCCGGGCAGAACATCCGGCTTCGAGGGCAGGACATTAGATCAGGAAGTGGTGTGCTGGATGCTGGAAGACGGCTTCGGCCCCAGGACCTCGGGCTTTTAGCTTCCGTAGGCACGGCGCGAGTCTCTGTGTATAAGCCTCTGAAGGTTGCTATCTTATCTACCGGCGATGAACTTGTTGATCCAGTAACGACAGAAGAAGATAAGGAGTTGCCTGCCGGGCAAATTTATAATTCCAATCGCTATACTCTGGCGGGCCTGCTCAATAGTTTGAATGTTGAGGTTGTTGACGGGGGGATAATCCCGGACGACCCTGACGCGACTGCGCGGGCGCTGCAAAGCGCAGCCGAAGCTGCCGATTGTGTAGTGTGTTCTGGCGGAGTATCCGTTGGGGAAGAAGATCACGTAAAAAACCAGGTAGAGAAGCTGGGTAAACTGGATTTATGGAAACTGGCCATCAAGCCGGGTAAGCCGCTCGCATTTGGCTTCATAGGTGAGACCCCGTTTTTTGGCTTGCCAGGAAATCCCACATCGGTGTTTGTCACGTTCTGTCTCGTTGCCAGACCTTACCTGCAGAAGCTGCAAGGATTGGCGGAACCTGCACCGATTAAATTGGTGGCGCGTGCCAGTTTTAATAGTGGAAAACCTGGAGGAAGGCAGGAATACCGGCGCGTATCTGTGCGAAATGACGGAGCCGGGCTGATTGCCAGTGATTACGAAAACCAGAGTTCGGGCGTACTAAGCTCCGTTAGTCACAGTAATGCATTTGCGGTAATTCCGCCTGGTGAAGTCGTGACTGAAGGTGATCAGGTAGAGGTGATACTTCTGGATCACCTCACCTGAATGAAGGTCGCTAAGCGCTATATTTCTGGAACACCAGTGAAGCGTTGGTACCACCAAAGCCAAAGCTGTTTGACATGACCCGCTGTAAATCCACGTTATCGTGCCTGTTGACCGCAATAGGCAGTCCCTGAGCATCAGGGTCGAGGTTTTCGATATTGGCAGAACCCGCAATGAAGCCCTTTTGTTGCATTAACAGGGAGTAAATTGCTTCCTGTACGCCTGCTGCACCCAATGAATGGCCTGAGAGGGACTTGGTTGAACCGATGATGGGAATATGGTCAAGGTCCTGATACGTTGCCTTGACCGCTTTGAGTTCCTGCATATCGCCAGCTGGTGTGCTGGTGCCATGGGCGTTGATGTAGTCGACTGGGCCATTTACTGTGGAGAGCGCTTGCTGCATACAGCGAACTGCACCTTCGCCCGACGGTGCCACCATATCGTAGCCATCAGAGGTGGCGCCGTAGCCTACCAGTTCGGCATATATTTTTGCGCCTCGTGCTTTGGCGTGCTCCAGCTCTTCAACCACTAACATGCCGCCGCCACCGGCGATAACAAAGCCATCGCGGTCGGCGTCATATGCCCGGGAGGCCTTATCGGGTGTGTCGTTGTATTTAGTAGACAGTGCACCCATTGCGTCAAACAGGCAGCTTAGGGTCCAGTGTAGCTCTTCACCTCCACCGGCAAACACAACGTCTTGCTTGCCCAGCTGAATCTGCTCCATCGCGTTGCCAATGCAGTGGGCGCTGGTAGAGCAGGCAGATGAGATGGAGTAGTTTACGCCTTTTATTTTAAAGGGCGTGGCAAGACAGGCCGAGACTGTGCTGCCCATTGTTTGGGTAACACGGTATGGCCCAACACGGCGTAGGCCTCGCTCCCGCAGAATGTCGGCAGCTTCTGTCTGGCTGGCGGAGGACGCACCCCCTGAGCCGGCTATGATACCGGTGCGAACATTGGAGACCTCGGACTCTTCCAGGCCAGAGTCGGCAATTGCCTGTTGCATGGATATATAGGCGAAGCCAGCTGCATCGGCCATGAAGCGGTATTGTTTGCGGTCGATTAACTCCTTGAGGTCAATGTCGGGAGCCCCGGCGACATGAGAGCGCATACCTATATCAATTTGCTCTTGTCGAGTGCTAATACCCGAGCGTCCGTGGTAGAGGGAATCTGTTACGGTTTCGGCGTCGGTTCCAAGGCAAGATACAATGCCCAGTCCGGTTATCACTACTCTTCTGCTCATGGCTTAAATAGACTCCCCGGATTGCACTAATCCAACTCGTAGTTTTTCCATGCTATAAATTTCCTTGCCATCGACAGACACTTTTGCATCGGCGATGCCCATCACCAGTTTTCTTTCGATAACCCGGCGGATATTGAGGTGGTAGGTAACTTTTGATGCAGTCGGTAAGACTTCACCAAAAAATTTGACTTCACCTGAACCCAACGCTCTACCATGCCCCGGATTGCCTCGCCAACCCAGAAAGAATCCAACCAATTGCCACACAGCATCAAGGCCCAGGCAGCCGGGCATAACCGGGTCACCTGGGAAGTGGCATGGGAAGAACCACAGGTCTGGGTGGATATCCAATTCGGCTATGATTTCGCCCTTGCCATATTCGCCTCCCTCGGAAGAGATGTGGGTGATGCGGTCCATCATCAGCATATTGTTGACAGGAAGCTGTGCATTGCCCGGGCCAAATAGCTCTCCGTGGCCACAAGCTATGAGGTCTTCTTTGGTGTAAGCGCTTTTTTGAGTCATAGACTATTCCATAGTGGAGGGTTTTATCACCGCTGCGCCTGACAATTACAAGACAGGAAGCAGCTGACTTCGGCGTGCTTATTTTAGCGATAGATGCAGACAAGTCCACAGTTTATGCCATAAATGCAGGATGTGCTTCCTAGTTTATGGCATTGGGTTCGGCTAACATGTGGTGATTCTCGTTTGTTATTTTAATTGGCTATTTTGCCAAGACTGCCTTATCGATTTGGGCGCCGCAGCAGGAAATATAAAAATCATATGTTAACCCCTGTAATACTGTCCGGCGGTGTCGGTAGCCGCCTGTGGCCAATCTCTCGTGAGTTACACCCCAAGCAACTGTTGCCGTTGGCAGGCGAGTTGTCCATGTTACAGGCAACTCTGCATCGAACCGGAGGGTTGGAAGCTTCAGCGCCTGTTGTGGTTTGCAATGAAGAGCATCGGTTCATGGTAGCCGAACAGCTACGCCAAGTTGAGCTGGGCTCCAGTGCGATTATTCTTGAGCCTGAAGGGCGCAATACCGCCCCTGCAGTGGCTCTGGCGGCCCTGCAAGCGATAAAAATTGACCCTGAAGCTGTGTTGTTGGTGCTACCGGCAGATCACCTTATTCAGGACGTCAAGGCGTTTGTGGCTGCAATCGGCAAGGCGCTGCCTCAGGCTGAGCAGGGGTTTATGATGACCTTCGGCATCAAGCCTGGCAGCCCTGAAACCGGCTATGGTTATATTAAGCGTGGTGACGCCCTTGCCACTGACATCTATCACTTGAACCGCTTCGTGGAGAAGCCCGATGAAGAGACCGCCCAGGCCTATCTCGAAGATGGCTCCTATCTGTGGAATAGCGGCATGTTTTTGCTCAACGCCACAGCCTACCTGGAAGAGTTAGAGAAATACGCTCCGCAGATGCTGTCCAGTTGCGTCAAGGCGATGTCCGCAGCGGATACCGACATGGATTTTGTGCGACCCGGACGGGCCGCTTTTTTGGATTGTCCATCTGACAGCATCGATTATGCTGTGATGGAGCACACCGATCGCGGTGCTGTGGTGTCTCTGGATTGTGGGTGGAATGACATTGGTGCCTGGTCTGCTCTGTGGGACGTTGCTGAGCGCGATGAGCAGGGGAACGCCTGCCGTGGCGATGTGATCGCCGATAATTGTAGCAATAGCTATTTTCGCAGCGAATCTCGTTTGTTGGCGGCCTGTGGTGTAGATAATCTGGTGGTAGTAGAAACTGCCGATGCTGTTTTGGTTGCAGACAGGCATAATGTGCAAGACGTAAAAAACATTGTCTCGCAATTGAAGCAACAGGATAGGCCGGAAGCTTCCCTGCATCGGCTCGTGTATCGCCCCTGGGGCTCTTACGAATCTTTGGTCAACGCAGATCGATTTCAGGTCAAGCGAATTGTAGTAAACCCGGGCGGAATTTTGTCACTGCAAAAGCATCATCATCGCGCGGAACACTGGATAGTCGTTCAGGGCACGGCCGAAGTTACCTGTGAAGATGAGGTTTTCATGTTGGGTGTAGACGAGTCGACTTATATCCCTCTAGGGCACAAGCATCGCTTGGCTAACAGAGGGCATCAACCGCTAGAGTTGATCGAAGTGCAGTCCGGGGATTATTTAGGCGAAGATGATATTGTGCGGTATGAGGATGTTTACGGGCGAAGTGAGCAGCCGCTGGATGAGAAATAATAATGACTGAGGCGGTACGAAAAATATGATCCGAAAATGTTTATTCCCTGTGGCGGGCTATGGCACGCGCTTTCTTCCAGCTACTAAAAGTATGCCCAAGGAAATGCTGCCTATTGTGAATAAGCCACTGGTGCAGTATGGAGTGGAGGAAGCTATCGGGGCTGGAATGAAAAACTGTGCCATGGTGACAGGGCGAGGTAAACGAGCCATTTCCGATCATTTTGATATCAGTTATGAACTGGAGCACCAGATTTCCGGCTCCAGTAAGGAGATGTATCTAGAAAGTATTCGCGGCGTACTTAATGAAGGTATTTTTACGCAGGTTCGACAGCGCGAGATGAAGGGTTTGGGACATGCAATCCTAACCGGCGAGGCCTTGATAGGTGACGAGGCTTTTGGCGTGTTGCTGTCTGACGACCTCTGTCTTAACGACGGCCCCGGTGTGCTTAGTCAAATGACGGAGCTTTACGAAGAGCACCAGTGCTCCATTGTGGCAATCCAGGAAGTCCCAATGGACGAAGTGCATAAATACGGGGTGATTTCTGGAGAGGACCTGGGATCTGGTTTGTACAAAGTAGACGACATGGTTGAAAAACCATCTGCTGAGGACGCGCCATCCAATCTCGCCATAATCGGGCGATACATTCTGACACCCGATATCTTCGATATTCTACGTAGTACAGAGCCCGGTTCCGGTGGCGAAGTTCAAATCACCGATGCATTACAGACTCAGGCGCGCCAGGGTAGGGTGCTCGCCTACAAGTTTAAGGGTCTGCGTTTTGATTGTGGAACGGTGCCCGGTTTTGTAGAGGCTACTAATTACGTCTACGAAAATGTGTATACCAACAACGGATAGCGGGAAGTAATGCGTGGAAGAGATTAGCTGTTTCAAGGCCTATGATGTGCGGGGGCGGGTGCCGGACCAGCTCAATGAGGATGTGGCCTATCGCATTGGCCGAGCCTTTGCTGACGTTATCAAACCAGCCAAGGTGGTAGTGGGGCATGACATCCGCCTGACCAGCGAGTCAATCAAAGCGGCGCTTACCCGGGGGTTGCAGGAGCAGGGGGTGGACGTTTACGACATAGGGCAGTGCGGTACAGAGGAAATCTATTTCGCCACCTCCCATGCGGGCATGGATGGCGGCATTGTTGTCACTGCCAGTCACAACCCCAAAGACTACAATGGAATGAAGTTTGTGCGTGAAGGCTCCAGGCCCATCTCTGGCGACACAGGCTTGTTTGATATCAAAGAGCTGGCTGAGCGTAATCAATTTGTGAGTGCTCCCAGCACAGGTAGTTTGCACCGGCTCGACACAGCTCCCGCCTACGTTGAGCACTTGTTGTCCTACGTGGATGTCGCTTCCTTGCCTGCTCTCAAGATCGTAGTGAATGCCGGGAATGGGGGTGCGGGTCATGTGATCGACAAACTCGAGAGTTTGCTTCCGTTTGAATTTGTAAAATTGCTGCATGAACCCGATGGTAATTTCCCTAATGGTGTTCCCAATCCCTTGTTGGAAGAAAATCGTGGGGCTACTGTTGCGGCAGTGCGTGCTCATGGTGCCGATATGGGAATCGCTTGGGACGGGGACTTCGACCGTTGTTTTTTCTTCGACGAGAATGGTAGTTTTATCGAAGGCTACTACCTGGTCGGCTTACTTGCAGAAGCTTTTCTTAAAAAGGAGCCGGGTTCTATTGTGGTTCACGATCCGCGACTCACCTGGAATACTATTGATATAGTAGAGTCGGCGCACGGTCAGGCCGTGGAGAGTAAAACGGGCCACGCATTTATCAAAGAGCGCATGCGTCTGGAAGATGCCATTTATGGTGGCGAAATGAGCGCTCATCACTATTTTCGTGATTTCGCCTATTGTGATTCAGGTATGATTCCATGGCTGTTGGTTGCGGGGCTCATCGGCAGTCGTAAGCAGCCATTGTCATCTATGGTGGCGGAGCGCATTGCTGCTTTCCCCTGCAGTGGTGAGATAAACCGCACAATTGAGAATCCGGCGGAAGTTTTAGCGCGGGCCGAGGCCACTTATACTGCGGACGCTTTGTCTATTGATCATGTGGATGGTCTGAGTATGACTTTCACTGATTGGCGTTTTAATCTGCGTATGTCTAATACTGAGCCTGTGGTGCGGCTTAATGTTGAAAGTCGCGGTGATCAGGCTCTGATGGAGGCTAAAACTGCGGAGCTTTTGGGGCTTCTTTAATACTAATCTTTGTCTTGTAATTGAGCGCTGCCACAACTGGAAGGAACTGTTCGCCTCGCAGAAGACGCCAAAAGACGCATCCATGCGGGGTTCCGCTCGCGGATAAGTCTAAACGATACCTCAGCAACAACTCATCCTCGCTTCCTGTATTTTGCAGGCCACGTCGCCGGGCGATAACTTGTGCAGTGATTGGGGGACTTGGTTTCTGCCCCCAATGTTTCAGTGGTCTCTGTTAATAGACAGGGCGGTGATTTTCATCATGGCTGAGCGATGGTCGCTGTCAGGTAGGTATTGCAATTGTTCTAGTGCGAGGTCGTGGTAGTGCTTCGCTTGGGAGCGGGTGTAATCCAGAGCGCCACAGCGAGTGACGGCAGCGACTACATCTGCAATTCTATCGGCGGTTTTATTAGTGATGGCATCCCTGATGAGGGTTTGTTCATCGGCAGAGCCGTGTTGCAGGGTATAGATAAGCGGCAAGGTGGGTTTGCCCTCGGTAAGGTCGTCGCCTATGTTTTTGCCCATGGTGGCAGGGTCGCCCTCATAGTCGAGCACATCATCGATCATTTGAAACGCTATGCCGAGGTTTAGCCCGAATGCGTGCTGCCTCAACCGGCACTCTTCATCCTGACCACCAAGTGCTGCAGCGCCATAGCAGGCGGCCGCAAACAAGATGGCTGTTTTGTTTGTAATAATCTCAAGATACTGCACCTCGCTGGTACTGGGATCGCCCGCACGGGTTAGCTGCAGTACTTCTCCTTCGGCGATTGTGTTGGTGGTATCCGCCATATTACGCAGAATATCCATGTCTGCGAGCTGTACAAGGAGCTGGAATGCGCGGGTGTAGAGAAAATCCCCAACCAGAACACTTGGGGCGTTGCCAAACTCTGCATTTGCTGTCGCTCGGCCGCGTCTTAGGCTGGAAATATCGACAACGTCGTCGTGCAGCAAGGTGGCGGTATGAATAAACTCGATTACGGCTGCGAATTTTATATGACGTTCACTGGCATTACCCAGCGCGGCACCGCACAGCAGTACCAGTAAAGGGCGCAGCCGCTTGCCACCGGCATCTACAATATAGTGGCCAATGTTTTCAACGAGTGGGACCCGGGACTGTAATTGGTCGATAATCAGGTCGTTAACCTGCTGGATTTCCCTGTGGACCGATGTGCGTATAGCTTCCATAATTTAAGTTGGTAAAAACCCTTTGGAGAGTGCTCGGGAATGCTAGGGCGTGGCCTCTGGACTGTCAAGGTGCAAGATCGTAAGCCCTTGTCTTTTATGGAAAATAACCCTTGCTCAGTGGGGTCGATTTAAGTAAAATCGCCGCCCTCTGTCCCTGCTGTGCTCTGGAAGCGCGTTGGGCAGCGTAATTTAAATGTTTGTGCCTGGCTCTGCCCCCTTGATTTATAAGGGAATATTTCAAATGCGAGAAGGCTAACTAAACGGAGTATACAATGTACGCAGTAATTGAAAGCGGTGGTAAGCAGCACCGTGTTATAGAGGGCGAGACCCTCAAGCTCGAAAAAATTGAAACAGCCACGGGTGAGACCATCGAATTTGACAAGGTTCTCATGATTGGCGGCGATGACGTAAAGATTGGCACACCTCTCGTAGCAGGAGCCAAGGTAACCGCTGAAGTTGTTACTCAAGGTCGCCACAAGAAGATCAAGATCGTTAAATTTAATCGCCGTAAGCACTATCGGAAAGAGACTGGCCATCGTCAGTGGTTTACCGAAGTTAAAATTACCAGTATTTCGGCGTAAAAGAGGAATTGAGAAATGGC
The DNA here is from genome assembly GCA_016744355.1 of Halieaceae bacterium. Taxonomy (GTDB): domain Bacteria; phylum Pseudomonadota; class Gammaproteobacteria; order Pseudomonadales; family Halieaceae; genus JBALVT01. Next base: position 16,309 of record JADGEN010000027.1, on the reverse strand, counting down.
TCATAAAAAAGCAGGTGGTAGTACTAATAACGGTCGCGATTCGAATTCCAAGCGTCTGGGCGTAAAGCGCTTTGGTGGCGAAGAAGTTTTGGCTGGAAACATTATTGTTCGCCAGCGCGGCACGCGTTTTCACGCAGGCGATAATGTTGGTATAGGCAAAGATCACACCTTGTTTGCAACAGCGCCCGGCAAGGTAGAGTTTATTGTCAGAGGCCCGCAAAGCCGCAAGTTTGTGCAGGTAGTAAGCGCCTAAGCCGCACATTCAGTACGAACCCAAAGGCCTCGTCGATTGACGGGGCTTTTTTTTGGCACAAAGGATGTAAACTAGACTGAAAGTGTCGAGTTAGACGTCATAACTGAAGGAAAGGTAGGGGTGTACCCATTCGGAACCGTCTGCCGCAGGACGCGGCAGCGAGCCTCCATGGATGGATTCACGGTGTGTTCCGAATGGGTACACCCCTACTTTTCCTAGACTAATAAAGGTCCGCGTCCTCCATACTAGCCAGTCAGAAACGATATATTCTTCAGGCAATAAAATGAAATTTGTAGACGAAACAAGCATTAAAGTTCACGCGGGCAATGGCGGCAATGGCGCTATGAGCTTTCGACGTGAAAAATATATCGCCAAAGGTGGCCCCGATGGTGGCGATGGTGGTGATGGTGGCAGTGTCATCATGGAAGCTGATGAAGCACTGAATACGATGGTGGACTATCGCTTCAAGCGGTCCTTCAGGGCAGAAAGCGGAGCGACCGGGGCTGGGCGAAATTGTACCGGCCACAGCGGCGATGATTTGGTGCTAAAAGTGCCTGTAGGCACCACGATTATAGACGAGGACAGTGCAGAGGTGTTGGGCGATCTGTCTGTGGACAAACAGCAACTGACTGTGGCTCAGGGCGGATTTCACGGCCTGGGTAACACTCGTTTTAAATCCAGCACCAATCGTGCACCCAGGCAGACTACCAAGGGTAGTGAAGGGGAGTATCGCGCTCTCAAACTGGAGCTGAAGGTTCTCGCCGACGTGGGTTTGCTTGGTCTTCCCAATGCGGGAAAGTCCACATTTATTCGCTCGGTGTCTTCGGCCACGCCTAAGGTGGCGGACTATCCCTTTACTACGTTGGTGCCCAATCTTGGAGTGGTCAAGGTTGAAGATCATCGCAGCTTTGTTATTGCTGATATTCCTGGTTTGATTGAAGGGGCGTCAGAGGGTGCGGGTCTGGGTATCCGCTTTCTGAAGCACCTCACCCGCAACCGTGTTTTGCTGCATATTGTAGATATGGCGCCATACGATGGTTCTGACCCCGCTGAGGCGACTGTGGCCATTGCGAGAGAGCTTGCACGTTTTAGTCCTACGCTCGCCGCGAGGGAGCGTTGGTTAGTGCTGAATAAGTCCGATTTACTGGATGGTGACATTTTTCGTGAGCGGCGTGAGGCTGTCCTGGCTGCTCTGGATTGGCAGGGGCCCGTGTATGAAATTTCAGCCATTAAGGGTGATGGTACCGGCAGTCTGTGTGGCGATATGATGAATTTTCTCGAGGATATAAAAGCTAGAGAGGCTCAGGACCCCGTCTTGCTGGAGGCAGAGAGGCAGCTGCAGACCCAGATGCAGGAGGAGGCGCGGTCACGCATTGAGGCCTTACGCGAGATGCGTAGGCAGGAAGCACACGATAACGCGCTCCTCAGGGAGGCCGATGAAGGGTATTTGGACGACGATGACGATGTTGAAGTGGAATACGTTCCCTAGCAGCCATGACACATAGATCTGAAATAGCCAAAGCCAGACGCTGGGTGATCAAGGTTGGCAGTGCACTGCTGACCAACGATGGCCGTGGGCTGGATACTGAGATGATTTCAACTCTGGTTGAGCAGTTGGCTGGTTTGCGCAAAAACGGGTGTGAAGTGGTGCTGGTAAGCAGCGGTGCTGTTGCAGCTGGGATAGTGCGTCTGGGGTGGAACAGCCGCCCTACCGCGTTGCATGATCTGCAGGCGGCTGCGGCAGTGGGTCAAATGGGCCTGGTGCAGAGCTACGAGACGGCATTTATGCGCTATGATCTGCACACGGCACAAGTGTTACTTGGTCATGACGATGTGCTGGCCAGGGATAGATATCTCAATGCGAGGGGAACGCTCAATACACTTTTGCAGCTGGGCGTAATCCCCATCGTGAATGAAAACGATACTGTTGTCACCGATGAGATACGCTTTGGGGATAACGATACGCTCGCCGCACTTGTGGCCAACCTGATCGATGCAGATGCCCTCGTGCTTTTAACGGATCAGGAAGGGCTTTTTGAGGAAGATCCTCGGCAAAACCCTGCAGCCTCAATGGTTGAATCCCTCGATGCCAATGCACCGGAGCTGGACAGTATGGCTGGCGAAGGCGGTAGTCTGGGGCGCGGAGGCATGATTACTAAAGTGCGAGCTGCCCGATTGGCCGCGCGTTCTGGTACTGAAACTGTCATTGCTGGTGGGCGCGTCCCCAAAATAGTCGATGCTATTGCCTCGGGCGCCCTGGTTGGCACCTGGTTGTACAGCGGTAAACTTCCACAGGCTGCCCGCAAGCAATGGTTGGCGGGTATGGTGCAGGTGCAGGGTAGTATCGAGCTCGACGACGGGGCTGTAGAGGTTTTGTCCAAGTCTGGCCGAAGTTTGCTTCCCGTGGGAGTATGCGCAGTAGAGGGTCGCTTTAATCGCGGTGATATGGTGTCCTGCCGAGATTCGCTGGGGCGGGAGATTGCCCGTGGGCTTGTTAATTACAACGCAGATGAAGCGCGTCGTATTCTGGGTTCACCCTCCGGGGATATTGAGACTCTGTTGGGATATCAGGGAGATGATGAGTTGATTCATCGAGACAACCTGGTTCTCTTGTAATCCCAGAAGTTTTTCATTGGCATGAATGGTGCCCGCCTGGTCATTTTTGGTCTAGTGGAGGCAGGGATCCCGCAGATGTTACAGGCACAAAAAAGCCGGCTGTAATGCCGGCTCTTGGGAGGGCGCTGAGCTGCTTAGGCAGACAGGGCCTTAACGTGCGTATTCAGACGGCTCTTATGTCTAGCGGCCTTGTTCTTGTGCAGAATGCCCTTGTCGGCCATGCGGTCGATTACAGGTACAGCGGACTGGTAGGCTGCCTTGGCTTGCTCTGCGTCACCAGCATCTACAGCTGAGATTACTTTTTTGATGACAGTACGAACCAAAGAGCGCTGGCCGTTGTTTTGTGTGCGTCGCTTCTCTGCCTGGCGTGCGCGCTTTTTTGCTTGTGGGGAGTTTGCCACGGTTTTACTACCTCATAGGGGTCAAAATTCTGGATGCGCGATTATTCACATTTAGCGGCCAGTTGTCAACTTATATCCAGTTTACGGGGCAGGTTTGTTTGTGTGTACCGGCGACTGTAGTTGCGAGAGGGATGGGGTATACTAACGCCTATTAGTTATTAACAAGCACATGACACGATTTCACATGACTATTGCCAATTTATCAACCTCGGTTTCCACCCAAACGACATCCGAGAAAATATTGGATGCAGCGGAAGGCTTGTTTGCAGGGTCGGGCTATGCGGCCACCTCGCTTGCCGATGTGGCCGATGTTGTCGGTATACGCACACCAAGCCTGTATAACCATTTCAGAAATAAAGAAGCTCTCTACGGCGCAGTACTCGATCGCTTGATAGACAGCTTTTCAGCGCCCCTGTACGAACTCGGTCAAACCGAAGTGACCCTTGAGCAAGTTATGGGGCAACTGGAAAGCGTTGTGAGACAGCATCATGCAAACCCCAATCTTGCCCGGCTTTTGCAGCATGCAGCTTTGTCGGGGGGGCCGCACACGGACGAGTTGATTGACCGGCTTTTTCGGCCAATGTTTAGCTCTCCCAGTAAGTTGGAGGGCGGTAATATTCCGATGCTAGGCGATTCGGGGCTGCAACCCTGGGCTGTAATGGCCTTTAATAATCTGGTGATGTCTTATGTGACCATGGCGCCTATGTACAGCGACGTACTGGGTCTGGATCCTTTTAGCGAGGAGGCACTGGAAAATCAGCTGACATTGGTCAAATCCCTGTTGCAGGCGGTTTTTGAGTATAAAGGTGCCTGAGCGGCAATTGATTATGCAAAACTCTGAAAATACAAAGCTGCGCAAACTACCGCTGCAGGGCACCCCCAATTTTCGTGACTTTGGCGGCTATCCAGCTGCTGGCGGTGAGGCGGTGAAATGGGGGTACCTGTTTCGCTCGGGTCAACTTTCAGCGCTTAGTGATCAGGATGTCGAATTAGTCGGCGCTCTAGAGTTAGATCTTGTGTTTGATTTTCGCAGAGTCGATGAGCAGCATCAGGAGCCGAGCAAACTGCCCGAATCAAGCCCTCCGCGAGTTGTCAGTGTACCGATTACACCGGGTAGCAATGCCAGTTTTTTTGACCAGACCGATACCGATCGTGTGGCGATGTTCGACTTTATGGTTGATATAAACCGCGACTTTGCGGAGGCCCAAACCGCCACCTATGCTCGGATGTTTAAAGAGATACTTGATGTGGGGGATGCAAGGCTGCTGGTGCATTGCGCGGCAGGAAAGGACAGGACGGGCTTTGCCGCTGCGATTATCCTGCTGGCCCTTGGCGTGCCTCGCGAGCTTGTGATGCATGACTATATGCTGACGGCTGAGTACTTTAGCCCTCACCTTGAAATTGACAGGCTTCGAAGGAAATACCAGATGGAACTCGAGGCCGAAGCAATCTTGCCCATGTTGGAGGTGCACGAGGACTATCTGAGTGCTGCACTGAACAGCATTGAAAGTCGCTATTCTTCTATAGAAAGTTATTTGTCAGAAGAGCTTGGTGTAGGGGGGGCTGAACAGGCTGAGTTGCGGGGACGTTACCTTGATTAGGATTGCAAAATGAGGCACCGGACCGTGGTGTTGCAGCCCGGTACGAATACTGGTTTAAGAGGCCTTGCAGGCAGCCTTGGCGGCGTTTATTTGCTTTTTCTCACAGTTCTCGGTCGACTCTTCACCAATACACCATTTGTGTCGGTTGTCCCAAGCGGTCAACTGTACTTTCTTGCCGTTGGAGCACTTTACCGAATATTTCGAAAAATCCTTGCCGTCTGCCGTTTTGCCATTGGATTCAAAAACGATACTGGTCGGCTTGGCGGCGAAGCTGCTGGCTGAAGCGAGAATGAGGCCCGCGGCTGTTGCTAATCTGAACATATTCATCGTAAGCACCTTAATTTCACTTTGGTTTAAGTTGGCAGAACTCTGGAAGTCCGCCAGCAATACGCCCTTATTGTAATGCGACTGTCGTGTGTAGTGGAGTTACGATTTTGTAACCTTAGTCGACACTCGGTAACAATATCGCGTTGCTTCGATTGTTTGTCCTCTAACATATTGAAATATAAGGCAATATAGTTTTTTGAGTTGGGGCGGCGTTACGAATAGTGTGTGAGTATTTCTATGACGTTAGTAACATGCTCTTTCACATGTAGCCCAATACTAGGCTCGCTTCCGTACATGAGCTGTATGGATGGATGACTGGGAAGCAGATTTTGGTTATTGTGTTGCGCTGTTTTTAAGGGGTTTTAGCTCTTGAGTGATCCGTATTCCGATATTCGACCGTACCGCGATGATGAAATTCAAGTCGTTGCGCAGCGGCATGTGGCTGATCACGAATTTCTAGACGTCATTGCCCGGTGGAGGTTCGGTGCATTCGCTCGATATATTCCCTGGTTAACGCGCCCGCTGGTGCGTTGGTTTCTTACCCGTGAGTTGCGCAATGTAACCGATGTAAGAAGTATGCAAATGGTTATCAAGTTGTATATGGATCGCGTGATCGCTAATTCGAGCACGGGATTCTCGGTATCCGGTTTGGAGTCGTTGTCCGAACACGAGCCCCATCTTTATATGAGCAATCATCGTGACATCGCGATGGACCCCGCACTCACCAACTATGCGTTGCACAGGGCGGGTAGAGAAACTGTTCGAATTGCAATTGGCGACAATTTGTTAACCAAGCCGTGGGTGTCCGATCTCATGCGTTTGAATAAGAGTTTCATTGTGAAGCGCTCTCTCAGTGGGCCGCGGGAATTTCTTGCAGCTACCAAAGTTCTCTCTGCTTATATTAAGCACTCCATGGCAGAAGAGGGCGTATCGGTGTGGTTGGCCCAGAGAGAGGGGCGGGCTAAAAATGGTATAGATAAAACCGAGCCGGCGATTATTAAGATGCTGGCCATGAGTCGCAATAAAAAGGAAACGGATTTCAAGGAGCATGTTAAATCCTTGAAGATTGTGCCTGTAGCCATCTCATACGAACTGGACCCCTGTGATGCCTTAAAAGCTGCAGAACTATATCAACTGGATACCGTGGGCAGTTACGAGAAAGGCGAGCAGGAAGATGTCGCCTCTATTGGTCAGGGTATTGCTGGCAGCAAAGGTCATGTACATGTCTCCTTTGGTGTGCCGCTGGACGCTGATGCGACAGCTAATCTTGATTCACCCGAATCTGTTGCTGCGGAGGTTGATCGCCAAGTATTAGAGCTCTATTGTCTGCACCCGACAAACCTGTATGCGTACCGTATGCTACACGGTGAAGAGGCAGTGGTTCCAGACGGGCTAAATTTTGAAGAGGGAGCCTGTAGTAGGGCTGATTTTGAGGATCGTATCAACGCCATGCCTGAGGCGCACCGCTCCTACGCACTGGGCATTTATGCTAATGCAGTCATCAGTAAGCTAAACCTGGTTAGCGCTTCTTGTTAGCAGAAGAAACCAAGGACACAATTAGAGAGGCCTATTCTTCGCTGATGGACAGCAAGTCACTGACGCCGCGTTGGGGGCAGCGTCAGATGATAGCCGAGATAGCTAACACTCTGGCAAAAATTCCTGCGGAAGGAGAACTCACCTCTGTCCCCGTTGGCGAAGGACCCGCAGTATGTGTCATTGAGGCCGGTACGGGCACAGGAAAGACCATAGCTTATGCCGTCGCCGCTATCCCGATGGCCCTCGCCTTGAATAAACGATTGGTAGTTTCTACCGCTACCATTGCCTTGCAGGAGCAGTTTGTAAACAAAGATCTGCCCGATATCAAAAAGCACAGTGGACTGGATTTCAGTTTTACTTTGGCCAAAGGCAGGCGCCGTTATGTATGTCTCACTAAACTTGATGGAGCTTTGGCGGGAGGACAGGGCGACGCTGCGATAATGCCTTTGTACCCTGAGGAAGTTGAGTCATCATCAAGTATCGATGCGCTCCCGACTTACGAGGCGATGTTGGACTCCATAGGGCGGGGAGAGTGGGACGGCGATCGTGACAACTGGCCTGGTAGTATCGCAGAAGATGTCTGGTTTGGAGTGACGACCGACCACAGTCAGTGCAGTGGCAGACGTTGCCCTAATATTAGTCAGTGTGCATTTTACAAAGCCAGGGATGAATTGCAGAGCTGCGATATTATTGTTAGCAATCACGATCTGGTTTTATCTGATCTCGCCCTGGGTGGCGGAGCCATATTATCGGTTCCGGAAGACAGCATTTATATTTTCGATGAGGGCCATCATCTACCTGATAAGGCGCTGTCGCATTTTTCCAGTTTTTGCCGGCTGCATACTACCAATCAGTGGTTGGCGGACAGTAAGAAGTTATTAGCGCAGGGTGCGCCCACACTGGCGGCTTTTGATAGTCTTTCTCGGCCTCTGGGCATGCTCCCTGGTGAAATGGACGAAACCATTGCCAGTATGGGAGTGGTGGAACAGGTAGTGGCAGCCTTGTTTGAAGAGTATCCCGCAGAGAGCGACCGGGACGACCAGCGTCTGCGCTTTGAACATGGTCTGGTGCCCATTAGCCTGATGGAAGTTGCCGCAACGCTGGCGGGGCAGTTTTCCAAGTTGGTGCACAGTATCAGTCGCCTGGAAACCGTCCTTGAGGAAGCTTTGGATGATGACTTCGCAGGGGTAGATAAATCTGAAATTGAAGCCTGGCATATCCATATCGGGGCAATGCTGGGTCGGGCCGAGAGTACCTTGGCGTTGTGGCAGGAATACGCAGTGAGTGGGGAGGGCGAGGCACCGCCGAAAGCACGCTGGATAACGCTTCTCAACAGCAATGGGCAATTTGGGTTTGAATTGCGCTGTAGCCCCATTCTGGCTGGAGATATTTTGCAGGAATACCTGTGGTCTCGTGCGGCGGGCGTGGTTGTTACCTCGGCCACTATGACGGCTCTAAATTCCTTTGAACGATTTATTTTACATTCCGGAGTTCCAAGAGCAGCCTCTTTTAAAGTTGTGCCCAGCCCTTTTGATTACTCCAACGCCACTTTCAGTGTGCCAGCCATGGATTGCGAGCCCGGCGACGCTCAAGCACATACGGACGCCCTGATTAACCAATTACCGCAATTACTGAATCGCAGCGAGGGCAGCCTTGTACTGTTTTCATCCCGTCGCCAGATGGTAGATGTGTATCACGGATTGTCCGCAGCTTTCGGTGAGATGATATTGCTGCAGGGTGATGACAGCAAACAGGAAATAATACGTCGTCATCGGGAGGTCATAGACCGGGGTGAAGGCAGTATTATTTTTGGATTGGCTAGTTTTGCCGAGGGGGTGGATTTGCCCGGAGACTATTGTTGTCACGTGCTGATCGCTAAGATTCCTTTTGCTGTGCCAAATAACCCATTGGAGTCGGCGCTGGCCGAGTGGGTTGAGGCGCAGGGCCGCAATGCCTTTATGGAAATTAGTGTGCCTGATGCCGCTCTGCGTCTGGTGCAGGCCAGTGGTCGCTTATTGCGTACAGAGCAAGATAAGGGCAGAGTCACGCTCATGGATAGACGGCTGCTGAGCAAACGCTATGGCCGGGCCATTCTTGATTCCCTGCCTCCGTTCAAGCGAGATCTTGCTAGCTAGCTAGGGAGACGGTGTATGCAGACAAAGATAGCTGAATTGCTTATTGATATAGAGAGTGAGTTGCGCACCTTGGGCTTATGGCAGAACATTCCTCCTCCCGAGAAGGCGCTGGCCAGCGATCAACCTTTTTGTGTAGATACACTTACCCTGTCCCAGTGGTTGCAGTTTATATTTCTGCCAACCCTTTACGGTTTGATGGAGGAGGGTCGGGAGCTGCCCAACCGTTGCGGCGTGGCGCCCATGGCGGAAGAGTATTTTAAGGCGTCGGGTTTACATGTCGATGCTCTCATCATTGCTTTGCGCGACATCGATATCGCCCTCAGCGCTGATGAGGCTAACAGTTAAACTGCCCGCTCCTAGTTAGACTAATGCAAAATCCTGTTTGATGAAGTCTCAAGCTGCTGGTTTTGTTTCCCGTCGGCATTACTTGCCCCGCTGTCCTGCTCCTGTAAGTGAGTGCGCAGGCGCCCGACCACGCTGGTCATCACATCAATCGTCTGGCTGATCTGGTCCAGCGCCATGAGGATTGTCTCGGTGTCCTTTGGATTCTTGTCTTTTTCAGTCATCGCTAGAGTCCTTGTGGAGCCGTGTTGTGGTTTTGCTTCCTGTCAATGCCGTGCTCTTGCTTAGTCCCACGTTAGCGCACCACCAGTCTGGTATTCGATAACCCGGGTTTCGAAGAAGTTCTTTTCTTTGCGCAGATCCATGATTTCTGACATCCACGGAAAGGGGTTTTGTACCCCTGGAAATTGTTCCGGTAAGCCCAGCTGGGAGAGTCTGCGATTGGCGATAAACTGTAAATATTCTTCCATCATCGCAGCGTTCATGCCCAAAACACCGCGTGGCATGGTGTCGCGGGCGTATTCGACTTCCAGTTGTGTGCCTTCAAGAATCATTTGAATAACTTCCTGCTGAAAATCATCTGTCCACAAATGAGGGTTTTCCAATTTGATTTGGTTGATCACATCGATGCCGAAATTCAAGTGCATAGACTCATCCCGCAGGATGTACTGAAACTGTTCTGCAACGCCGGTCATTTTGTTGCGTCTACCCATGGAAAGTATCTGGGTGAAGCCACAGTAAAAGAAAATACCCTCGGTGACCGCATAGAAACCGATGAGGTTTCTCAGTAGCGTCTGGTCGGTTTCCATTGTGCCGGTGGTGAAGTTAGGATCGCTGAGGCTGTGTGTGTGGCTGATGCTCCAGGCGGCTTTTTTGGCGACCGTGGGTACTTCGCGATACATGTTGAACACTTCGCCCTCGTCCATGCCCAGCGACTCAATGCAGTATTGGTAGGCGTGAGTATGGATGGCCTCTTCGAAGGCTTGGCGCAGCAGGTACTGACGACATTCCGGGTTTGTAATCAGGCGGTATATGCCCAGCACCAGATTGTTGGCAACCAGGGAATCTGCGGTGGAGAAGTAGCCAAGGCTACGCATGATGATGCGGCGCTCGTCTTCTGACAGGCCATCGCTGCTGCGCCAGGTGGCGACGTCAGCGGTCATGTTAATTTCCTGGGGCATCCAATGGTTGGCACAACCATCGATATATTTCTGCCAGGCCCAGTCGTACTTGAAAGGCACCAACTGGTTTAAATCGACGCGGCAGTTAATCATCGCCTTTTCGTCGACAGTGACCCTGGCAGCCCCCATTTCGAGATCTTCGAGGCCTGGGGCTATATCTATGTTTTCTATCGCCTGTGCAGCACGGGTAATTGGGCTGTCCGGCTCGGCTTGCGCTGGGGCGGGTGGCACTTCACGCTTGATCTCAGGTGCTGGAGCAGTAGCAGCTGCTGGTGCAGCAGGCTTAGCAGTGGCTGATTGTTCGGCGACAGGCGCTGGCTCTGGTGCGGTGGCAGCAGGTGCTATGTCGTCTTCGTAATAGTCGTTCCAATTCAGCATTGTTTCAATTCTCTTTGTCCGTATCACTGGCTTTTAATGTTATGGGTGCCCTACTGGCAGGCTTCGCAGTCAGGGTCGTCCAAAGAGCAGGCCATAGGTACGGGTGCCGGCTGTACCTCGCCTGATGACACGGCATTGAGTGCGCCGGTATCGATAGTGGACTTTTCTGTGCCTGTGGCAGCCAGTGAACGCAGGTAGTAAGTTGTTTTGAGGCCGCTATACCAAGCCATGCGGTATGTGATGTCCAGCTTTTTGCCATTAGCATTGTTGATGTAGAGGTTGAGCGACTGGGCCTGGTCGATCCATTTTTGTCGACGGCTTGCTGCTTCAACCAACCAGCGAGGCTCTACCTCAAAGGCCGTAGAATAGATCGCCTTAAGGTCAGCGGGGATACGCTCCACCGCTTGCACACTACCATCGTAATACTTGAGGTCATTGACCATTACACTATCCCACAAATCGCGTGCCTTTAGGTCGTTAACCAGATAGGGATTCACTACCGTAAATTCGCCGGAAAGGTTCGATTTCACATACAGGTTTTGGTAGGTGGGCTCGATAGATTGGGAGACTCCGGTGATATTGGCAATGGTCGCCGTGGGTGCGATGGCCATGATGTTGGAGTTACGTATACCGTGATCTTTGACCTTGGAGCGCAGGGCGTCCCAGTCCAGGGTTTGGCTTTGGTCTACTTGTATATAGTCTGCGCCGCGGTTTTCTATCAGTATGTCCAGCGAGTCGATGGGGAAAATGCCCTGACTCCACAACGAACCCTCATAACTGGAATACGTACCTCGCTCCTGCGCCAGTGCGCTGGATGCGGCTATCGCGTAATAACTGATGGCCTCCATAGAGCGGTCGGCGAACTCCACGGCCTGTTCAGAGCTGTAGGGGATTTGCTGTTTGTATAGGGCATCCTGGAAACCCATGAGGCCCATGCCTACGGGGCGATGGCGCATATTGGAAGTGCGCGCCTGGGGCACCGAGTAGTAGTTGATGTCGATAACGTTATCCAGCATGCGCACCGCGGTATTAACCGTCTTTCTCAACTTCTCGAGATTCAGGCCGTTCTCGTCAATATGTTGAGGCAGGTTGACCGAGCCTAGATTGCACACCGCTATTTCATCTTCGCTGGTGTTGAGAGTGATCTCAGTACACAGGTTGGAAGAGTGCACCACGCCCACATGTTGCTGGGGGGAGCGCAGGTTGCAAGGGTCTTTAAAGGTGACCCAGGGGTGGCCTGTTTCGAACAGCATTCCCAGCATTTTGCGCCACAGGTTTTCTGCCTTGAGGGTTTTGAAGAACTCGATTTCGCCACTGCGGGTCATGGCTTCATATTCTTCATAGCGAGATTCGAAGGCCTTGCCGTAGAGGTCGTGTAAGTCGGGCACGTCGTTGGGAGAAAACAGGGTCCAGTCACCGCCATCGAATACACGCTTCATAAACAGGTCGGGAATCCAGTTGGCGCTGTTCATGTCGTGTGTACGGCGGCGATCGTCACCGGTGTTTTTGCGTAGCTCTACAAATTCCTCAATGTCCATGTGCCAAGTTTCGAGGTAGGCGCACACTGCGCCCTTGCGCTTACCGCCCTGGTTGACTGCAACAGCTGTGTCGTTTACTACTTTGAGGAAGGGCACAATACCCTGTGACTTGCCGTTGGTACCTTTTATGTACGAGCCCAATGCGCGAACCTGGGTCCAGTCGTTGCCCAGTCCGCCGGCCCATTTGGACAGTAGGGCGTTGTCCCGAATGGAGTTGTAGATGCCGCCCAGATCGTCGGGTACCGTGGTGAGGTAGCAGGAGGACAGTTGCGGGCGTAAGGTGCCGGCATTAAATAGAGTCGGTGTAGAGCTCATGTAATCGAAAGAGGAGAGCAGCTGGTAAAACTCTATTGCTCGCGCATTCTTGTCTTCTTCAGCAGTGGCCAGCCCCATGGCGACGCGCATGAAAAATACCTGTGGCAGTTCGATGCGAGTGTCATTGCTGTGTATAAAGTAGCGGTCGTACAGGGTTTGTAAGCCCAGATAGGTAAATTGGAGGTCGCGTTCGGGTAGCAAGGCATTACCCAGTAGTTGCAAGTCGAACTCACGCAGATTGGGTGCCAGCAGCTCCAGCTCGATACCGCGCTCTATATAGGCTGCTAATGCCTTTGGGTACAAGGTGGCCATGTCAGTTTGAGTTGCGCTGGTAGCTACGCCGAGAAAACTCAGCGCCTCTGTGCGCAAGTTGTCGCACAGCAAACGGGCGGCAACGTAGGAGTAGTTTGGCTCTTGCTCAATCATGGTGCGAGCGGTGATTACAAGGGAGGTGCTGAGTTCCTCGGCAGTAACGCCGTCGTACAGGTTCTTCAGCGCCTGATCGAGAATTTCTGCTTCGCTCACATCGCTGAGATCGATACAGGCTTCACTGACTATGGTGTGCAGCCGGTCTAGATCAAGAGGTGTGCGACTGCCGTCGCTCTGGATAACCGAAATATTGCCGGCGGCTCTCTGTGTTTCGGGGGAGAGGGCTTGTTTTGCGGCTCGCTTGCGCGCCTGTTCTTCGCGGTAAATTACATAGTCGCGCGCAATTTTATGCTCGCCGGTGCGCATAAGGGACAGCTCTACCTGATCCTGAATATCTTCAATATGGATAGTGCCGCCAGATGGCATGCGACGCAGAAATGTTGCGCTGACCAATTCAGTTAGGTTGGCAACCGTTTCGTGAATGCGACTGGATGCGGCAGCTGTGCCGCCCTCTACCGCCAAAAATGCCTTGGTGATCGCGACAGAAATTTTGCTGGCTTCAAAGGGCACTACTGTACCGTTACGCTTGATGACCTTGATTTGCCCGGGGGCGGTTGCCGCGATATTGGCGCTGACAGACTTGTTTTCTGAAGGTTGGCTTGGTGTGGCGTGGGATGAGCCCGGGTGAATCTCTGTTTGCATTTTCGCTCCGACGATATGGCTTGTGGCCTTATTATGCAGAAAACCCCATATGTGGGGGGTCTCTGTTAGTTGAGGTACAAGATAATGCGGAAAACCCGACAATGCAAGGTGTTAGTCTGGGTTTATTTTGTGGATAAGTTGTGTGTAAAAAAGTGGGGGCCGAGAAGGCTCTCAGCCCCATTGATAGCTCAGCTTTTTTGTAATAGTGCCTCAACCAGTGCTTTCTGGGCATGCAGCCGGTTTTCTGCTTCCTGCCAGATGATGGTGTCGGGCGAATCCATTAATCCGGCACTGATTTCTTCTCCGCGATGGGCGGGCAGGCAATGCATATAAAGTGCGTTACTGGCGGCGCGACTCATCAGTTCCTCATCCACAATATAGGGAGCGAACAATTTTGCCCTCTCGGCCTGTTCACTCTCCTGGCCCATGGAAGCCCACACGTCGGTCACCAGCAGATCTGCGCCATTTGCGGCGAGTTTGGGTTCGTGAACAACGCTCACCCGGTCACTGTTGGCTGCGAGTAAATCTGCGCTGGGCTCGAAGCCCGCTGGGCAGCTGATGCGCAATTCAAAGTCGAACTGTCTGGCTGCATTGATGTACGATTGGCACATATTGTTGCCGTCTCCCACCCAGCACACAGTTTTACCGCTGATAGAGCCACGCTGCTCTATCCAGGTCTGCATGTCGGCGAGCAACTGGCAGGGGTGGTAATCATCGGTGAGTGCGTTGATTACGGGCACGCTGGATTGGGCGGCAAATTGTTCAACAATGTCATGGCCGAAAGTTCGGATCATGACGATGTCGACCATGGAGGAAATAACCCTGGCACTGTCGCCAACAGGTTCGCCGCGCCCCAGTTGAGTATCGGTCGATGACAGGAACATGGCGTGCCCGCCCATCTGTGCCATGCCCGATTCAAAGGAAACCCGGGTTCGGGTGGAGGATTTTTCGAAAATCATACCCATAACAGCGCCGGGAAGAACGTTGAGATGTGCTTGTTGACCCTGGTCGCTGTTGCGTTCGCGCTTCATTTCTATCGCACGATGTAAGATTGCGGTGAGTTCGCTGGGGCTAAAATCCAATAGTGTCAAAAAGTGCCTGATGTCAGACATATATGTACCTGCTGATTGTTAAATAAACTTTGTAGTGCTGCATGAAGCCTGGAGAAATAGCTTTGCTCCGGCCCCACGCAGGTGGCGTCGTGGCGGTTTGTTGGCGCGGGACGCTACTGGCAGATCAAGTCGGCAACAGTGCACCCCAAAGACCGGGCTTGCGTTTCGTTGATAATGAGCGGGGGTAGCAAGCGAATGGTGTTCCCCGCAGTCACATTGATGAGCACCTTCTTTGCCAATGCCTGCTCAACGAGCCCGGGGCAGTCTTCGTTGAGTTCTATGCCCAGCATAAGCCCCCGGCCGCGAATTTCGACCAGTTTGTCCAAGCCACCTTGTGCACTCAGTTGTTCTAGCAGAGTGTCTCGTATGATTTGTCCCATAGCCTGGGCGTTGGCGCATAGCTTTTGTTCTGTAATGGTATTGACCACGGTGAGTGCTGTGGCACAGGCGAGAGGGTTTCCGCCATAGGTTGAGCCGTGCTGGCCGCTGGAGAAAACCTGCGCAGCGCCGCCTCTAGCGAGGCATACACCGATTGGCACACCGTTGCCCAGTCCCTTGGCTGTTGTGACCACATCGGGGGTCACGGGTACGCCCTGATAGGCGAAATAGGTACCTGTGCGTCCGTTGCCGGTTTGCACTTCATCCAACATCATTAGCCACGACTTTTGGTCGCACAGCTCGCGCACAGCGCGCAAATATTCGGCATCAGCCTCGCGTATGCCGCCCTCGCCCTGAATCGGTTCCATCAAGATGGCCACTACATCCGGATTGCTCTTGGCAATTTGTTTCAGGGCGTCAATATCATTTAGTGGAGCTCGAATAAACCCCGGAACCAGTGGTTCAAACCCAGCCTGTATCTTTCGGTTGCCCGTGGCAGTTAATGTGGCCAGGGTGCGCCCGTGAAAAGCCTTTTCCAGAACGATGATGGTCGGTTTTTTAATATCGCGCTGGTGCCCATACAGGCGAGCCAGTTTAATTGCCGCTTCATTGGCTTCAGCACCCGAATTGCCAAATAAGCAGGCGTCCATACCAGACACCTCGGCGAGCTTGTCTGCCAGCAATTCCTGCGTTTCTATATGATAAAGGTTGGAGGTGTGAATGAGCTTGCCGGCCTGTGCCGTTATGGTGCTGGTGACCGCAGGGTGTGCGTGACCCAGGCAATTTACTCCGATGCCGGCGATGGCGTCCAGATAACGCTCTCCCTTGGAGTCGTATAGATACACACCTTCACCATGGGTGAAAGTTACCGGTAGCCTGGCGTATGTTGGCATCAGTGTGGCCATGTTCGTTACTCTCTCAAAACTCAAGCTTAAGGAGAAAATCTCTAAACCCCAGAAACGCAAAAAGGCAGCTTGGGCTGCCTCGGATTAGTCAACTATATCCGCAATCGTAAATCATCGCAAACAATGGCTGAGGATGGGAGTAATTTGGCTCTGGAGGGGGTAGAATACGCGGTCTTACAGCAGGCTTGAAAACAGTCACTTTGGCCCCACATAATTAATC